>NZ_JBIWJA010000056.1:0-34040 GCF_044764905.1 Streptomyces sp. NPDC093586
GCGCGTGTTTCCCGCGCGCTGCGCGCTGTCGCCCCCCCCCCGCGCCCCGCGGGGGCCCCCCCCCCGCCCCCCCCGGGCCCCCGGGCGGGGGGGGGCCCCCCCCCCCGCGGGGGGGGCCGGCCCCCTCCCCACGGAGCGGGACTACTTGATCTTCTGTCCGGCGGACCGCAGGTGGCCGCAGGCCTCGACGACGCGCGCGGCCATGCCGGCCTCGGCCAGCTTGCCCCAGGTGCGCGGGTCGTAGGTCTTCTTGTTGCCGACCTCGCCGTCGACCTTCAGGACGCCGTCGTAGTTGCTGAACATGTGGGCGGCGACCGGACGCGTGAAGGCGTACTGGGTGTCCGTGTCGATGTTCATCTTGACCACGCCGTTCTCCAGGGCGGTCGCGATCTCCTCCGCGGAGGAGCCGGAGCCGCCGTGGAAGACGAAGTCGAACGGCTTGCTGCCGGCCGGCCGGCCGTACTTGGCGGCGACGCCCTCGTTCAGCTCCTTGAGCAGCTCGGGGCGGAGCACCACGTTGCCCGGCTTGTACACGCCGTGCACGTTGCCGAAGGAGGCGGCGAGCAGGTAGCGGCCCTTCTCGCCCAGGCCCAGGGCCTCGACGGTGCGGATCGCGTCCTCGACCGTGGTGTAGAGGGAGTCGTTGATCTCGTGGGAGACGCCGTCCTCCTCACCGCCGGTCGGGGTGATCTCGACCTCGAGGATGATCTTGGCGGCGCGGGCGCGCTCCAGCAGCTCGGTGGCGATGGAGAGGTTGTCGGACAGGGTCTCGGCGGAGCCGTCCCACATGTGGGACTGGAACAGCGGGTTGCGGCCGGCCTTGACGCGCTCCTCGGAGACCGCGAGCAGCGGGCGCACGTACCCGTCGAGCTTGTCCTTCGGGCAGTGGTCCGTGTGCAGCGCGACGGTGACGTCGTACTTCTCGGCGACGATGTGCGCGAACTCGGCGAGGGCGACGGCGCCGGTCACCATGTCCTTGTTGTGCTGGCCGCCCAGGAACTCGGCGCCGCCGGTGGAGATCTGGACGATGCCGTCGCTCTCCGCCTCCGCGAAACCGCGCAGGGCCGCGTGCAGCGTCTGGGAGGAGGTCACGTTGATGGCCGGGTAGGCGAACTTCCCTGCCTTCGCCCGGTCCAGCATCTCGTTGTAGACCTCGGGAGTTGCGATGGGCATCTGTCCGCTCCTTGTATGTGCGGGTGGGCTGCTGCGTGCTTACGGCCCTGACCTAGACCTTGGGGCGACGTCATCGTCGGCCCCATCTTTCCAGACGGGGCGGGATACGCCGAGCGGGCCTCAGTCGAGGCCCAGCTCGTCCTTGGAGTAGGCGTACCGGTAGGGCACCCCGGCGCCCTCCTGGATCTTCTCGGCGGCGCCCGTCGCCCGGTCGACGATCGTCGCCACGGCCACGACCTCGGCGCCGGCCTCGCGCACGGCCTCGACGGCGGTGAGCGGAGAGCCGCCGGTGGTGGAGGTGTCCTCGACGACGAGAACGCGACGGCCCTTGATGTCCGGGCCCTCGACGCGGCGCTGCAGCCCGTGCGCCTTGGCGGCCTTGCGGACGACGAACGCGTCCAGGCGCCTGCCGCGCGCGGCGGCGGCGTGCAGCATGCTCGCGGCGACCGGGTCGGCGCCCATGGTCAGGCCGCCCACCGCGTCGAAGTCGAGGTCGGCGGTCAGGTCGAGCAGCACCTGTCCGACCAGCGGCGCCGACTCGCCGTCGAGCGTGACGCGGCGCAGGTCGACGTAGTAGTCGGCCTCCAGCCCCGAGGAGAGCGTCACCTTGCCGTGCACCACGGCCTTGTCCTTGATCTGCTGCAGCAGCGCGCCGCGTACATCCGTCATGCGCACCAGCTTAGAGCCGGGTCCAGCGCCAGGTCGTCGTGGCCTCCAGCGGCTCCAGCGGGGTGACCAGGCGCGGCTGGGTGTTCAGCCCGTCGGGCGGCCCGGTCTGCGGCTCCACGCAGACGGCGGCCTCCTGCTCGTCGTAGACCACGGCCCACTGCTCCGGACTGGTCACCCTCAGCTCCAGCCGGCCCGGCCAGGTCAGGGTGACGTCGACGCCGTCCGGCATGCCGAAGCAGTCGTCCCACGGACCCGGCTTCGGGTCGGTCCGGTTGCCGGTGGGCAGGTGGTCGTCGCCGCGCTCCTCCTGCCAGGCGGGGTCGAAGGCGATCGCCACGTCCGCCCCGTCGAGGGTGCGGTTGAACCACGGGTGCCAGCCGATCTGCGCCGGGAAGGACGACTCGTACGTCTCCACGGACATCGTCAGCGTCAGGGCGTCCTCGGCGAGCGCGATCACCTGCGTGACGCGGCCCGAGTAGGGCCAGGGGTCGACGAGGTCGTACGTGATGACGGCCTCGTTCCCGCTGACGCGGGCGGTGCGCCAGGCGCCGTCGCGGGCGGTGCCGTGGATGGCGTGCGGCGGGGAGTTCAGCGGCATCTGGTGCACGACGGCGCCGTCCCGGAAGCGGCCCTCGCGGATCCGGCCGCACCAGGGGACCATCGGGAAGCAGCCGTAGCGTTCGCCCTGGCGGAGCAGCTCGGTGCCGCCGATCCGGAGCCCGCCGATCCGTCCGCCGTTGCCCGGCAGCACGGTCGCCTCCGCGTCACCCGCGGTCAGCGTGATGGGTTCGTTGCTCACGCCCCGACCCTACTGGGGCGATCAAGGACGCCCCACCCGGCCGGGGCGACGGGGTGGGACGGCGGCCGGGGGGCGTTCGGGATGCGGCCGGGGCAGTGGCGGCAGGGCGACGGCCCGGAAGCGCCTGCCGTGCGGGGCGCCTGCGGTCCGGGCGGCCTGCGGTCCGGGGCCGCGTTCCGAGCACGCCCGCGGCTCAGCGGCGCTTGTTGCGCAGGGCCCGGCCGAGCACGACGGCCGACGCCACGGCCAGGGCCGCCGCCGGGACGGCCCAGCGCAGGGAGGTACCGGACGCGTTCGCCTGCGGTGCCGGAACGGGGGCGTACCGGCCGCGCGGCGGGGCGTGGTCCACCTCCTCCGCGCTGCGGCCGATCATCGTGCGGCGCGCGTGCGCGGCCTCGGCGGGGGGTTCGGGGGCTTCGGGGGTGGCGGGGAGCTCCGGGCTCTCCGGGGCCTGTGGGCTGCCCGGGACCTGTGGGCTGCCCGGGGCCTGCGGGCTGCTCGGGGCCTGCGGGCTCTCCGGGACCTGCGCGGCCTCGTCGCCGTCGGATGCGCCCGTGTCCGCGTCCGCTTCGGGGCCGAGGGAGGACGGGGGGACCTCGGTGTCGAAGACCGACGTGTGCCGCGGCTCCGCCTCCGCGGCCGGTGGTGTCCTCTCCTGCGCCGCCGCGCCCAGGTTCTCCGCGAACCGGGTCAGCAGGCGGGTGGTGGCCGAGGTCACCGACTCCTCCGGCAACTCCGTGACCCGCCCGTCCGCGGTGGCCGTCCCGGCGAACGCGAGGGTGGAACCCCCCTCGGCGTCCCGCACGTGGAGGACGAGCGCGAGCGTCACCGCGCCGGTGCCGCGCGACTCCGTGGCGTCGCCCTCGACGACGTACGCCCCGTCGTCGCACGCGGTCAGGCTCAGGGAGCCCCGGTAGGTGATGGAGTGACTGCCGATGCGGACCTTCAGCCGCCCCGCGACGGGCTCGGCGCCGGCGTCCTGCTGGAGCCCCGGGACCGCCCGGGCGACCCGAACGGGGTCGGCCAGCACCTCCCTGAGCCGCTCGGCCGGAACCGGAACGAACACCTCATGCTCCATGTCAGCGCAGCCTACCCAGCGGGCGCCCGGCGCACCCCCCGTCGGCACGAACTCATCCGCCCCCCGCGGCGCTCCCCGGCGTCACGAGGCCCGTCTCGTAGGCCAGCACCACCGCCTGGGCCCGGCTGGCCAGGCCCAGCTTGGTCATCGTGCGGTTGAGGTGGGTCTTCACCGTGGCCTCGCTGATGAACAGGCGGTCGGCGGCCTCGGCGTTGCTCAGTCCGCGGGCCACCAGTTTCAGGACCTCGGCCTCCCGGGTGGTCAGCGACGTCAGCGCGGGCGGCGGCCCGTCCGGGGGCTCGGGGGTGCGCGCGTCCGACACCCGCGTGAACGCCTCCACCAGGCGCCGGGTGACCGCGGGGGCGAACAGCGCGTCACCGCCGTGCACCGCGGTGACCGCGGCCAGCAGCCGTTCGGGGCCGGCGTCCTTGAGCAGGAACCCCGAGGCTCCGGCGCGCAGGGCGCCGTACACGTACTCGTCCAGGTCGAAGGTGGTGAGCATCAGGATGCGGGGCGCGGGGTCCACCGCCTCGGCGAGGATCCGCTCGGTGGCCTGGATGCCGGTCATGCCGGGCATGCGGATGTCCATCAGGACGACGTCCGGCCGGGTCTGTGCGGCCAGCGCCACCGCCTGGGCCCCGTCGGACGCCTCGCCGACGACCTCCATGCCGGGGGCGGCCCGCAGCAGCGCGGCCAGCCCGCTGCGGACGAGGAACTGGTCGTCGACGACGAGCAGCCTGATCGGGCGGTCCGCCGCGCGGTCCGCCGGACGGCCGGGCGCGGGGTCCGGCGCGCGGCCCTCCGCCCGGTCCGTCGCGGGGTCGTCCGCGCGGTCGGCAGGGCGGTAGCCCGTGCGGTCGGCAGGGCGGTCGTCCGCGCGGTCGGCAGGGCGGTAGCCCGTGCGGTCGGCAGGGCAGTCGTTCGGGCGGTGGGTCGGACGGTCTGCGTCGGTCATTCCCGGACGGCGTCTCCCCGGCGTGCGGTCTGTACCGGCGTCGGCAGGGTCAGGCGCACGCCGAATCCCCCCTCGCTGCGCGGGCCGACGACGATCGTCCCGCCGTAGAGCTTGGCCCGCTCGCGCATACCGATCAAGCCGTGGCCGCCGCGCTCGGGGATTGTGTCCGAATTCCCCCCCTCCCGCCGGGCGTCCCCGGGTCCGTCGTCGGTCACCGCCACCGCCACCTCGCCCGCGCGGTAGGCGAGTTCGACGGCGGCGTGTGCGCCGGGCGCGTGCTTGAGGACGTTGGTCAGGGCCTCCTGGACCACCCGGTACACGCACAGCTGCACGCCGGGCGGCAGGGGGCGCGGTTCGCCCGTGACGCGCAGGTCGACGCCGACGCCGCCGGTGCGCACCCGGGTGACCATCTCGCCCAGCTGGTCGAGCCCCGGCGCCGGGGCGCCGGCCGCGCCCTGCACCCCGTCCGCGCGCAACAGGCCCAGCATGCGCCGCAGTTCGGCGAGGGCCTCGCCGCTCGCGCCCTCGATGGTGTCCAGGGCGTCGCGGGCGGTGGGGGCGTCGGAGTGGAAGACGAACCGGGCGAGGCCGGCCTGGACGTTGATGACGGCGATGTGGTGGGCGACCACGTCGTGCAGCTCGCGGGCGATCCGCACCCGCTCCTCGGCCACCTCGCGCCGGGCCCGTTCGGCCTGTTCGGCGCGGAGTTCCCGGGTGAGTTCGCCGGTCCTGCGGGCGACGTACCCGAACCGCCACAGGACGAGCGGGAAGCCCACGGCCTGGCCGACGACGGACGCCATGGCATCGGCGTCGCTGACGATCCCGGCGCAGATCCAGACACCGGCGAGCAGGGCGGCGCAGGCGGCGGCGAGGCGGGTGGAGCGCAGGGAGGCCACGGTGTAGACGGCGAGCATGGGGCCGAAGGAACCGACCACGGGCCACTGGCCGAGGGCGATGTAGACCGCCCAGCAGCCGTGCGAGACGAGGCAGACGGTGACGGGTGCGCGGGTGCGCAGGGCGAGCGGCAGGTTCACGAGGGCGGTGAGCGTCCAGGCGAGCGGGCCGAGCGCGGGCCATCCCTGGGCGACGGCCTCGGTGCCGAGCAGGACGGCCACGGTCGTCAGCGCCGCGGCGATCAGGCCGTCGGCCGCCAGGGGGTGCAGGCGCATTGCCGCAGCGTAAGTCCGTCCGCCGGGCGGCGGCGTCATCCTGCCGCCGTACCGCCGAAGTTGCAGGAACCGCGCGTCTACCGCGCCGGGTGGGCTCCCGTCTCCACCCACTGCGGGATTCCGGGGCGGCCGGGGCGGCCGTAGGTTCTCGGTGCGAACGATCCACAGGGGGACGCGGCGGCCCGTCCGGGCCCGGGGGAGGGACCGGACGGGCCGCCGTGCGGGGGTCGCGCAGGGGGCGGCCCGCGCGCTGGGGGGCGCCGGGCGCCCCGGCGGGCTCAGTACCGCGGACGCACCAGCGTGGACGGCGGCAGTCCGGACACGCGCGTGCCGGCCGCCGAGCGGGCGGCCGCGGCGAGGGACTGCCGGGTGAGGGTGCGCGGGCGGGGGGCCGCCGGATCGAGGCTCAGGCCGGGGGGCGTGCGGGCGGCGAGGACGAAGCCCCAGTCCCGGGGCGCGCGGGAGGTGCCGGTCGTCCGGTCGGGGCCGGCGGTGAAGCCGGGGCCGCGGCCGCCGACGCGGTAGGCCGCGGTCCGCAGTCCGGCCGCCCGCAGCGACGCGTCGACGGTCCAGAACGCCCGGGGCCGCGAGGAGACGGGGCCGGCGTGGACGGCCAGCCGCCCGCCGGGCGCGAGCACCCGCCGCAGCAGGCCGTAGAACTCCTGCGAGTACAGCTTGGTGCCGGCCGTGATGCCGGGGTCGGGCAGGTCCGAGATCACCACGTCGTACGCCGCGGTGGGCGTCGAGCGCAGCCGGTGGAAGGCGTCCGCGGTCCTGACGCGGACGCGCGGGTCGCCGTAGGCGTGCTCGTTCAGCGCGGACAGGCCGGGGTCGTGCCGGGCCAGCCGGGTGAGACCCGGGTCGGGTTCCACGACGTCGACGCGGCGCACGTCCGGGTGGCGCAGCACCTCCCGCGCGGCGAGGCCGTCGCCGCCGCCGAGGATCAGCACGCGCGCGTGCGGTCCGGCCATGGCCGGGTGCACCAGGGCCTCGTGGTACCGGCGCTCGTCGTCGCCGTCGACCCGCAGCCGGCCGTCCAGGAAGAGACGGAGGGGCCGGCCATCGGCACCGCCGGTGAGGACCACCTCCTGCACGTCGGTCCGGACGGCGACGCGGACGTCCTGGCCGTAGACCGCCTCGCGGGCGGCGCGTTCGAAGTCGTCGGCGAGGACGGTCGCCGTGGCGAGGACGGCGAGGACGACGGCGTTGGCGATCAGCAGCAGCCGGCGCGCCCGGCGGGTCATGTCCCGCCGGAACAGGCCGAGGACCAGGGCGGCGCCGACGGCCGCGTTGACCGTGCCGGTGACCAGCGTGCCGGTCAGCTGCCCGAGGCGCGGCAGCAGGACGAAGGGGAAGGCGAGGCCGCCCACGAGGGCGCCGACGTAGTCCGCGGCGAACAGGTCGGCGACGGCGCCGCCCGCGTCCTGGTGGCGGATGCGCTGGATCAGCTCCATCAGCAGCGGCACCTCGGCGCCGATCAGCAGGCCGATGGCGAGCGAGAAGGCGACCAGGACGAAGCGCGGGCCGTCGGACCACAGGCCGCCCCAGCCGCCGGTCCAGGCGAAGACGGCGTACAACACCATGGCGCTGGAGCCGCCGACGAGGGCGAGGACGGCCTCGACCGCGCCGAAACCGGCCGCCGCGAACCGGCGCAGCCGCTTGGCGGCGAGCGAGCCCACGCCCATGGCGAAGACCATGACGGACAGGACGACGGACGCCTGGGTGACCGAGTCGCCGATCAGGTACGAGGCGAGGGCGACCAGTTCGAGTTCGTACACGAGTCCGCAGGCCGCGCAGACGAAGACGCCCGCGAGGACCAGGAACCGCCCGGTCCCGGGCCGGACGGGCAACCGGACCATCGCGCCGGGCCCCGCCGGGCCGGATCCCACCGGTCCGGATCCGCTCGCGCCGGATCCCGCGGGGACGGCTCCGCCCAGGTCGGATCCGTTCGGACCGGATCCGTTCGCGCCAGGCCCCGTCGGGTCACTCGGGTCACTCGGGACGCCCCGCCCGCGGAGGCCGCCGCGGGCGTCCGGCCCGTCCGGGCGGCCTCTGCGCCCGTCCGCGCCGTCCCAGGACGGTGGTGAGCCGGGAGGTGCGGGAGCGTGCGATTCGATCACGCAGTGACGTTACGTCACTCCTCCACCGCACTACGTCACCCACACGTGTGAAACTTCCGTCCCCCGGGCGCCGCAGGTTTACCCACCTCACACCCCGGAGGGACTGAGCTGCGGCGTCGGCACCCGGACGCCGACCCGGGTCCGGGTCGCCACCAGCTGGCCGTCCTGCGGATAGGCGTGCCAGGTGCGCCAGTGCACCTGCCCCTCGTGCCGGTGGGCGAGCAGCGCGGTGAAGGCGTCCGGACTGCCGGGGAAGACGCCGGCCAGCCCGTGCGGATGGTCGGTGACCAGCGCCAGCAGCTCCTGGGCCCGGCCCGCGAAGGAGCCCGGCGTGAGCAGCTCCACGCGGGCGGCGAACTCGTACTCCCAGTCACCCACCCGCTTGGCCACGCCGAGCGGAAGCGGGGTGCTGCTGCCCGGGATGCACGCGACCGTCTCCGAGCAGACGCCCCCCTCCTCCTCCAGCAGGACTTGGTGGGAGGCGCCGAGGAGCCGCAACTGCAGCTTGGCGCCCTTCAGTTCGATGTCGAGGCTGGCCAGCGCGGGCAATGGTTCGCGCCCCAGGGCCCAGGCCAGGTCGGCGGCGCGCGTGTCGGTGTAGGCGGTGTTCAGGGTCGTGAGCATGGATGGGCTCCGCAAGCGCACAAGGAGAGGAAGGTGTGGACCCCGCGCACCCCGGTCACTGTCGGGGAGGCGGCCCGGTCAGCCCGGTCGGCCGGTCAGGAGGGGGGTCAACAGATCGTCCGGGGGCTGCGTTGACAAGGGAGAGCGAATCATGAACCGTGGCGACACCACAGCGTTTTTACCCAACTTCGTAGCGTTTCCATCCCTCGGGGGGCTCAACAGCTCAACTGTTCAACCATGGTGTGCGACCGGCTCGCTCCGCGTGCACCGGTGTGCGAGAGCGCCCACCGGGTGTGATTCCCGGCGGGCGCTCTCGGTGGGGACCGGGGGGCCGGACCCAAGTGCGGACCCCCTCGAAGCGGATGCGGTTCCCCCTGGCAGGAGCTCAGCTGCCCCGTGTCAGCTGCCTCCACCGCATCCGCCGCCCCCTCCCCCGCAGGACGACCCGCCTCCGCAGGACGAGCCGCCACCGCAGGACGAACTGCTCCCGCAGGAGTGGCCTCCGTGGTGGTGCCCGCCCGACGACGAACCGCCGTCCGAGCCACCGGCCCACCAGCTGTTGCCGCTGTCGCCGCTGCTTCCGCCCGACGACCGCGAACCCCGTCCGGACGCACGGCCGGCGGCGGAGCCCCCACCGCCCCGCACGCGGGAGACGATCCCCGCGACGGCCAGAGCGACGATCACGATCAGGATGATGCCGATGAGCATGGCGTCACCCTCCTTCCGATTCCCCCGGACTCCCGCCCGGAAGTTCCCCCGAAGCAACCCCCCGTCGGGCGCCTCGCTTTCCGTGGAGCTCGTTGCGTGAACGGGGGATGCCCTCGCCCACCGCGCCCCAAAGCAGAGTTGAGGAACTCCAGAGCTTCGGCGCAGGATGGCCGCCATGACCTCCAGCGCACGCCCCTTCCTCAACCGCCGGCTCGCAGAGTTCGGGACGACCGTCTTCGCCGAGATGTCCGCCCTGGCGGTGCGGACCGGGGCGATCAACCTGGGCCAGGGCTTCCCCGACACGGACGGCCCCGAGGAGATCCGGGAGGCGGCGGTGCGGGCCCTGCGCGACGGGCGCGGCAACCAGTACCCGCCGGGCCCGGGCGTCCCCGAGCTGCGCACCGCGATCGCCGCCCACCAGCGGCGGCGCTACGGCCTGTCCTGGGACCCGGACACCGAGGTCCTGGTCACCGCCGGCGCCACCGAGGCCATCGCCGCCTCCCTGCTGGCCCTGCTGGAGCCCGGCGACGAGGTCGTCGCCCTGGAGCCGTACTACGACTCGTACGCGGCCTGCGTCGCCATGGCGGGCGGCACGCGGGTGCCGGTGACCCTGCGCCCGCACGAGGGCACGTTCCGCCTCGACCTGGACGAGCTGCGCGCCGCGGTCACCGACCGCACCCGCCTGCTGCTGCTCAACACCCCGCACAACCCGACGGGCACCGTCCTGACCCGCGCCGAACTCGCGGCGGTCGCCGAGCTGGCCGTGGAGCGGGACCTGCTGGTGGTGACGGACGAGGTCTACGAGCACCTGGTGTTCGACGGCGCCGAGCACATCCCGCTCGCGTCCTTCCCG
The DNA here is from genome assembly GCF_044764905.1 of Streptomyces sp. NPDC093586. Classification (NCBI taxonomy): domain Bacteria; kingdom Bacillati; phylum Actinomycetota; class Actinomycetes; order Kitasatosporales; family Streptomycetaceae; genus Streptomyces; species Streptomyces sp. NPDC093586. The sequence goes on from NZ_JBIWJA010000056.1 coordinate 10,149, forward strand.
GGGATGCGCGAGCGCACGGTGACGATCAGCTCGGCCGGCAAGACGTTCTCGTTCACCGGCTGGAAGGTCGGCTGGATCACCGCCCCGCCCGCCCTGGTCACCGCGGTCCGCTCGGCCAAGCAGTACCTGACCTATGTGGCGTCGGGCCCCTTCCAGTACGCCGTCGCCGAGGCCCTCGCCCTGCCCGACTCCTACTTCGCCGCCTTCCGCGCGGACCTGGAGGCCAAGCGCGACCTCCTGGCGGCGGGCCTCGCCCAGGCGGGCTTCGGCGTCCACCGCCCCGCCGGGACGTACTTCGTCACCACCGACATCCGCCCCCTCGGCGAGAGCGACGGCTTCGCCTTCTGCCGCGACCTGCCGGAGCGCGCGGGTGTCGTCGCCATCCCCAACGCCGTCTTCTACGACCACCGGGAGGCGGGCGCCCCCTTCGTCCGGTTCGCGTTCTGCAAGCGTACGGAGGTCCTGGAGGAGGCCGTACGGCGGCTGAAGACGCTGGGAGGCTGAAGACGCCGGGAGGCTGAAGACGCCGGGAGGTTGAACGGCGAGAGCCCGGCCCCGGCACACGACCCCGGGCGGCGGTCGGTGCCCGGCCGGGCTCCCCGGTACGCGGGGGCGGACTACTCGCCGTCCTCGTCCCCGGGCTTCTCCGCCCCGTCGATCTCCTGCTCCAGGCCGAGCTGCTCGACCAGCCAGCGGTCGAACTCGATGGCGGCGCGCACCCAGCTGACCGTCGAGGAGACGAAGTGCTCCAGGCTGACGCCCATGCCGATCAGCATCTGCGCCTCGCCGATCAGGCGGACGGTGCCGTCGTCGTGGGTGTGGGAGTACACCTTGGGCCACAGGGTGCGCCGGTTCCAGTCGTCGAGCGACTCCAGCAGCTGCGGCTTGTCGTCGATCTGGTGGGGACGGTCGTAGAACGTCCGCACCGAGAAGATCTGCTGGTCGCCCTCGCCACGGAACATGAAGTACGTACGGAACTGCTCCCACGGCGCCGCGAGGTCACCCTCGTCGTCGACGACGTACTTCAGCTCCATCTGTTCGAGGAGCTGCTTCACGAGGTCCTGATCCGGGACGACGGGGCCCGCCGGCCCTTGGGGCTGCGGCTCGGGCTGGCCCCCGAAGTTCGGAATCGAGGACGGGTCGATGCTCACCGTGTTTTTCCCTTCGTACGGATCACACCATCCTCCCCCATGCGGGGAGGGGCGTGGCAAGCCCGCCGGAGGCCTGTAAGCCGTGGGCTGACATGATCCAGCCGGTCGGGTGGCGGCCGGACGGACGGGGGCGGGGGCATGAGGCGGACACGGGGCACGGCGGCGCGTCCGGCGCCCGGGCGCGCCCGGGGCGGACCGGGTGGTGGCTGCTCGCGGCCCTCGTGACGCTGCCGGCGCTCGTCCTGCTTCCCTCCCTCGTCGTTCTCGCGGCCGTCGTGCTGTCCGACGACGAGTACCCGCGCGGCGGCGGACCCGAACAAGTGCCCTGCGCAAAGGCCCTGCGCTTCGGCGGCGCGGCGCTGCCGGACGTCGCCGCGCCGGCCGGGGAGTGCACCCGGCAGAGCTGGCAGGACGTCCACTACGGCGCGGTCTTCCGGATGCCGCGCACAGGGGTCCGGGACTGGCTCACGCGCACGTACCCGGACGCCCCCGCGCCCCGGACGGAGTTCTGTCCGGACGAGGCGGATCTGTGTCTGGGCCTGGGCCACGAGCAGGGCCTGCCGTCGGGAGTGGACGCCGACTCCGTCCAGGTGGACGTGGTGTACGAGGACGGCGGCACCGCCCTGGTGCGCTTCTCGGCGTTCACCGTGTGACGCGCGGCGGCCCGCCGCCCACGGGGGCGGCGGGCCGTGCGGCGTGCCGGGGCTACAGCGTCTTGCCGCTCGCCGGGCCCACGATCAGGTCGTCGCCGAAGCGGTCCACGCGGACCGTGTCGCCGTCCTTGATCTCGCCGGCGAGGATCTCGCGGGCGAGCCGGTCGCCGATCGCGGTCTGCACGAGGCGGCGCAGCGGGCGGGCGCCGTAGGCCGGGTCCATGCCCTCGTCGGCGAGCCAGGCCAGGGCCTCGTCGGTGATCTCCAGGGTGAGGCGGCGCTCGGCGAGGCGCCGGGCGAGCGCGTCGATCTGGAGCCGCGCGATCCGGCTCAGCTCGTCCTTGCTCAGGGCCGAGAAGACCACGAGGTCGTCGAGCCGGTTGAGGAACTCCGGCTTGAACGACGCCCGGACCACCTCCAGGACCTGCTCCTTCTTCTCCGTCTCACTGGTGATCGGGTCGACCAGGAACTGGCTGCCCAGGTTGGAGGTCAGCACCAGGATGGTGTTGCGGAAGTCGACGGTGCGGCCCTGCCCGTCGGTGAGGCGGCCGTCGTCCAGCACCTGGAGCAGGATGTCGAAGACCTCGGGGTGCGCCTTCTCCACCTCGTCCAGCAGCACGACGCTGTACGGCCGCCGCCGCACGGCCTCGGTGAGCTGGCCGCCCTCCTCGTACCCGACGTATCCGGGCGGGGCGCCGACCAGGCGGGCGACGCTGTGCTTCTCGCTGTACTCCGACATGTCGATGCGGACCATGGCCCGCTCGTCGTCGAAGAGGAAGTCGGCGAGCGCCTTGGCCAGCTCGGTCTTGCCGACACCGGTCGGGCCGAGGAAGAGGAACGACCCGGTGGGACGGTCGGGGTCGGCGATGCCGGCCCGGCTGCGCCGCACGGCGTCGGACACGGCGCGCACGGCCTCGCCCTGCCCGATGAGCCGCTTGCCGAGCTCGTCCTCCATGCGCAGCAGCTTCTGCGTCTCGCCCTCCAGCAGGCGCCCGGCGGGGATGCCGGTCCAGGAGGCGACGACGTCCGCGATGTCGTCGGCGCCGACCTCCTCCTTGACCATGGTGTCCTTGGCGACCTCTTCCTCGGCCTCGGAGGCGGCCTCCAGGTCGCGTTCCAGGGCCGGGATCTCGCCGTAGAGGAGCTTGGCGGCGGTGTCGAAGTCGCCGTCGCGCTGGGCGCGTTCGGCCTGTCCGCGCAGTTCGTCGAGCTTCTCCTTCAGCTCGCCGACCCGGTTGAGGGACTGCTTCTCCTTCTCCCAGCGGGCGGTGAGGCCGCGCAGCTCCTCCTCCTTGTCGGCGAGGTCGCGGCGCAGCCGCTCCAGGCGCTCCAGGGAGGCGGCGTCGGTCTCCTTGCCGATCGCCAGCTCCTCCATCTTCAGCCGGTCGACGGCGCGCTGGAGTTCGTCGATCTCGACGGGGGACGAGTCGATCTCCATGCGCAGCCGGGACGCGGCCTCGTCGACGAGGTCGATGGCCTTGTCGGGCAGGAAGCGGGAGGTGATGTACCGGTCGGAGAGGGTGGCGGCGGCCACGAGCGCGCTGTCGGCGATCTGCACCTTGTGGTGGGCCTCGTAGCGGCCCTTGAGCCCGCGCAGGATCGCGATGGAGTCCTCGACGCTCGGCTCGGCGACCAGCACCTGCTGGAAGCGCCGCTCCAGGGCGGGGTCCTTCTCGATCCGTTCCCGGTACTCGTCCAGCGTGGTCGCGCCGACCATGCGCAGCTCACCGCGCGCCAGCATCGGCTTGAGCATGTTCCCGGCGTCCATGGCGGAGTCGCCGCCGGCGCCGGCCCCCACGACGGTGTGCAGCTCGTCGATGAAGGTGATGATCTGGCCCTCGGAGTCCTTGATCTCGGCGAGGACGGTCTTCAGCCGCTCCTCGAACTCGCCGCGGTACTTGGCGCCGGCGACCATCGCGCCCAGGTCCAGCGCGACCAGCCGCTTGTCCTTCAGCGACTCGGGCACGTCCCCCTTGACGATCCGCTGGGCGAGCCCCTCGACGACGGCGGTCTTGCCGACGCCGGGCTCGCCGATGAGGACGGGGTTGTTCTTGGTGCGGCGGGACAGCACCTGCACGACCCGCCGGATCTCCTGGTCCCGCCCGATGACGGGGTCGAGCTTGCCGTCCCGTGCGGCGGCGGTGAAGTCGGTGCCGAACTTCTCCAGCGCCTTGTACTGCCCCTCGGGGTCCGCGGTGGTCACGCGGCGCCCTCCCCTCGCCTTGCGGAAGGCGTCCTGCAGCTTCTTCGCACTGGCGCCCTGTCCCTCCAGTACCTCACCGGCCGCGCCGCCCTTCGCGGCGATGCCGAGGAGCAGGTGCTCGGTGGAGAGGTACTCGTCCCCGAGGTCCTTCGCGCGCGCCTGGGCGTCGGCGACCACGGCGAGCATCTCACGGTTGGGCTGGGGCGGCGCGACCGTCGACCCGGTCACGCTGGGCAGCCCGGCGAGGATGCGCTCGGCGCCGGTGCGCACGGCCGCGAGGTCGGCCTCGACGGCGGCGAGCAGGTCGGTGATGTTCTCGTTGTCCTGCCCCTGGAGCAGGGCCAGCAGCAGGTGGGCGGGCGTGAGGTCGGCGTGCCCATCGGTCACGGCCCGGTTGCTGGCCGCGTTGATCGCGTCCCGGCTCCGGTTGGTCAGCTCGGCGTCCACGTTCTGGCTTCCCTCCTAGCGTCGGCCGTCGGCGGTCCGGCCGCGTCTCCCAGTGCTGACTCGGTCAACGTGCACAAAGTTGAGTCTATTCCACTCAAGGAGGAAACGGTGACGGGCCGTGCCGCGCGAGCTTTTCCAGCCAGACGGGGAACAGGCCGATACCCGGAAATGTCCCCGCATACGACAGCGGCGTCACCGTGTTCAGGTCACGGTGACGCCGCTGCCGGGGGGAAGCGCCTGAGCGATCTGTTGCGACGGGGGAATCGCGTCAGGCACTGCGGGGGGTGGCCGAGATGGTCCTCACTTCAGGGGCCTCCGGCCGATCGAGCCGGTGGTCCCTCTGGTCCAGGTTCACAAAGATCATTCCGTACCGGACGGCGCACCGCACGGGCCGCGGCGCCCCTCGGGGGCGCCGCAGGCACCGGTACGCCCGCACGTCGCCGTCCTCGTCCAGCGTGACGACGACCGGCTCACCGAAGACGGTCACCATCAGCGAGTCCCCGGCATGGGGGATCGCGGTGACCAGGTCGATGAAGTGCCAGCCGGAGCGGTAGGCGGTGGCCATCTCGCGTCGGAAGGAACGGTCGTCGGGTGGAGTGGACACTTCAGTCACCCGCGTTCGCAGGGCTCGACGGCCAGTGGCTGTCCGCCCGAATGTCGCCCTTCGCGTCTGAGTGACCGCTCAGCGCTCCGAAGGCCGCGACGGCAAGGAGGGCGGCGGCAAGCATCGAGCGAACCAGTCTCTTGCGCATGGTCGGCTTCGTCCTCACTCGTAAGTCTCCTCTTCCCCCGTCAGGTAAGACGATGGCTCATTCCGACACGTCATGGCCACACAATCGGTGCATCATGTTCCTGCATGTTCAGGACCCTGGGGGGTGGAGATTTCGTGGCAAATCGGACCAAGGTGGCGCATCCCCATGCGGTGACCGAACTGTGCGGCGAAGGAACCCGGCTCTACGCGAACGCCCTCCGTACGGGACGGATCGCCAGGGCGGACGTGGAATCCGCGCCCTGCCTGATCGAGTTCGCCCTTCTCCACCCGGACCCGGACGACGTCGACTGGTTGTACCCCGTGCCGCCTTCCGTCGCCCTGGCCCAGCGTCTGCACCCCATCGAGCGGGACATCACGGAAAGACGCCAGTTCTCCGTGAAACTGGCGAACACGTTCGAACCGTTCATGGCCCTGGCCGCCCGGTCGGCGACGAGCGAGCATTCGATCACGGTGCTGGAGGGGAGTGATCGCATCAACACCGCCCTCAATCTGGCCACCACCCAGTGCCAGACGGAGATGCTCACGATACAGCCGAGTGATGACCGCTTCTCCGAACGCAGCCTCACCCAGGGCCTCGAAAGGGACAAGCCCCTGATAGAGCGCGGCGTACGCATCCGCACGCTCTACCAGCACACGGCCCGGTACAGCCCCCAGAAGCTGGCCTACGTCGCCCAACTGGCGGTCGGCAAGGCCGAGTACCGCACGATCGACGAGGTGGTGGAACGCCTCATCGTCTGCGACGAGACCGTCGCGTTCATCCCCACCCGCGACGACCAGCAGGTCGCCCTGGAGCTGCGCAACCCCGGCCTGGTGCGTTATCTGATCAAGGTCTTCGAGTTCATGTGGAGCCGGTCCGTTCCGCTGAGTGCCGGCGCCCCGTACGAACCCGCGCCCGGTGGCATCACCGACATCCAGTACTCCATCGCCAAGCTCCTGGTCGAGGGCCACGTCGACGAGGCCATCGCCCGCCGACTGGGGATGAACGTGCGTACCTGCCGCGCCCACATAGCGAAGCTGGCCACCGCCCTCGGCAGCGGCAGCCGCGCCCAACTGGGCTACCTCATCGCGCAGTCCGGGATCCTCGAACAGGAACAGGGCGGCCGGGGCGAGGGCCGCCCGTGACCGAGGGGACGCACCGCCACCCGGGAGAGGAGCTGTGCGAGGCGGGTCTCGCGCTCTACGCCCGTGCCCTGCGCGAGGGTCACCTGCCCGGCGAGGAGGCGGCCACCGCGCCCTGCCCGGTCGACATCGGCCTCCTGCATCCGGCCGTCGAGGACCTGACCCGGCTGGAGCCCGTCGCTCCGGTCATCGCCCTGCAGCGCCTGCTGCGGGCCTCCGCGGACCGCATCGCCCACGAGAGACGCCGGGAGCAGCGGCTCACGGATGTCTTCGAACCCCTGATGCGCCTGGGGCCGCGGAGCCCGGCGGACGCGGACCCCCCGTCGCTCAGGGTCCTCAGCAGCAAGCAACGCACCACGCGGGCCATCGCCGAAGCCATGGCCGAGGCGGGCGACGAACTGCTCAGCATCCAGCCGCACGACCCGGTCATGACCCGGCTCCCGCAGGTCCACGAGGACGCGATGGCCCGGGACCAGGCCTTCCTCGACCGCGGCGGCCGGATACGCGCGCTCTACCAGCACACCGCCCGCAACGCCCCCTACCTCCTCGCCCGCTACGAGGCGCTGAGGGGTGACGTGGAAGCCCGCACCCTCGACGAGATCACCGAACGTCTCATCATCGTCGACCGCACGGTGGCCTTCGTCCCCGCCAGCACCGACCGCACCCTCGCCCTCGAAGTCCGCCACCCCGCCCTGGTGGCCTACTTCGTCACCGTCTTCGACCGCTTCTGGCACCTGGCCACCCCCATGCACCCCCAAGCGGTCCGGCAGCCCACCCTCGACGGCGTCACCCCCCGCCAGCGCGCCATCGCCGCCCTCCTCGTGGAGGGCCACACGGACGCCGACATCGCCGGCCGGCTCGGCATGAACGTCCGGACCGCCCGGGTCCACATCGCCAAGCTCGCCGCCACCCTCGGCAGCGAGAGCCGCGCCCAGCTCGGTTACCTCATCGGGCGGTCGGGGATTCTCGACCGGGAACGCTGACGGCGGGCGCGCCGTCCAGGCCGGCCTGGGCGATGCGCACCCCCAACTGGGTCCGGCTGACCGCGCCCAGGGTCTCCGACAGGCGGGCGATGTGCGCCCGGCACGTCCGCACGCTGATGCCCAGCCGCTCCGCGATCACCGCGTCCTGGTGGCCCTCCGCCAGCAGCGCCGCGATGGACCGCTCGCGGTGCGACACGCCCTCGAAGCCGGTGTCCGGCAGCGGCGCCGTCAAGGGGACCGCCAGGCTCCACAGGCGCTCGAAGACCGTCACCAGGTAGGCGATCAGCGCGGGGTGGCGCAGCTCGAGGGCCATCGTGCGGTCGGTGTTGGCGGGGATGAACGCCACCGTGCGGTCGAACAGGATGAGACGGTCGACGACCTCGTCGAGGGTGCGGGCCTCCACCGCGTCGCCCATCAGCTCCAGGTAGGTGAGCAGCCCCTGCCCGTGCCGGGCCACGTGCGTGTACAGGTCCCGCATCCGCACCCCCCGCCCGCGCAGCGCCAGCGCCCGGTGCAGCCCCTCCGACAGCTCGTGCTCGCGCCGGATGCCGCCGGGCTGGACGGTGAGCACCTCCGTCGTGCACGCCTGGGTCGCCTCGTCCATCGCGGCCTGGATGCGGGCCAGCCCGTCCAGTACCCGGATCGCCGTGCCCCCCGCGGCCGACGACGCCTGGAGGCGCCGGCCGAGGCCCGCGTACCGCTCGAAGGCCTCCACCGCCGAGCCCATCCGCCGCTGGCTGGCCCTGATCTCGTCGTGCACCCCGCGCAGCAGCCGTGTCATGACCTCCTGCGGGGAGGTCGGCACGAGCCAGTCCATGTCGTCGGGGTCGGGGTGCAGCAGGGCCAGCTCCAGCAGGCAGGGCACCGGCTCCGCGTCCCGGCGCGGCACCCGGCCGCGCCGTACGGCCCGGGAGTACACGCGGTCCCCGGCCGCGCACAGCCGGTCGGCACCGTGTGGATGCTCCTGAGCCCCGTGCCCGGCCATCGCCCATCCCACCCCCGGTTCCGGCTCTTTCCGCAGCGCAACTATGCGCGGCCGGGACCGGCTCCGCAACACCGCTCCGTGCCGGGCGGCGGCCCCGGGACACCGGTTCGCACCGGTATGCCCGGGCCGTGGGCGAGGTTACTTCAGCTTGATCGCCGCGCAGTCCGCCGCGAACTTCGCCGTGCAGATGTCGGAGACCTTGTAGAAGCCGTCCGCCACGACCGTGTCCTTGATGTTGGCCTTGGTCAGGGCGACGACCGGGACCAGCTGCGCCGGAATGCCCTGGTGGCTGGGGCTGTCGACCTTGTCGCGGGTGAGCGCGTCGAACTGGATGTCCCGTCCCTGGACGTACGCCACGACCATCTCCGCGGCGTTCTCGGCCTCCTGCGGGTAGGCCTTGTAGACGCTCATGTACTGCTCGCCGGCGACGATCCGCTGGACCGCCGACAACTCCGCGTCCTGGCCGGTGATCGGCGGCAGCTCGGTGACACCCGCCGCCTCCAGCGCCTCGATGATGCCGCCCGCCATGCCGTCGTTGGCGGAGTAGACGCCGTCGATGCCGTTCTTGCCGAGCGCCTCGATCGCCTCGGCCATGTTCGCCTCGGCGTTCTCCGGCTTCCAGCCCTGGGTGTCGAAGGACCGGGCGATCGTCACCTTGCCGTTCAGCTCGGCCATCGCACCGGCCTTGAACTGCTTGGCGTTCGGGTCGGTGGGCGAGCCGTTCATCATGACGATCCTGGCCGGGGTGTCGCTGCCGCCGAGCGCCTCGACGAGGGAGCGCCCCTGGACCTCGCCGACCAGCTCGTTGTCGAAGGAGATGTAGGCGGTGATCGGGCCCTCGGCCAGCCGGTCGTAGGCGAAGACCGGGATGCCGGCGTCCTTGGCCTTCTGCACGCTCGGCGCGATGGTGTGCGAGTTCACGGCGTCCAGGACGATCGCGTCGACCTTGTCGTCGATCATCTTCTGCATCTGCTCGGCCTGCTTGGTCTCGTCCGCCCCGGCGTTGGCGTACTCGACCTTGCCCTGCTCGCGGGTCAGGGAGGCGATCTTCTTCTCGAAGTACGGGTGGTCGAACTCCTCGTAGCGCGTGTTCTCCGTCTCCGGGAGCAGCAGGCCCACCGTGATGTCGTTGCCCTTGGACGGGCTCGCCTCGTCGCTGCTCTCCGACGCGCCGAGTGCCCCGCAGCCGGCCAGCAGGAGGGACATGGAGGTGGCGGCCACGGATATGGCGATACGACGACGCATGCGAGGGCTCACTTCATGTGCGATTCGGGACGTGGGCACAGCAGTGCGGCCCATGTGACTGAAAAGCCAACGCTTCACCCACCATCGGCGTCAAGGGGAACCACTTAACGAGATGGGAACAGTACGTTCCGCCGAACTTGCGGACGTGCTGCGGAGGATGTGGGGAGATCCGCCGGGGGCACGCACACGGGCTGGACACGGATGTGTCCGCGCCGTCGTCCGGCGCCGGACGACGGCCGGCCCCGGACTGCCGACGCCGCCCCGCCGCCCCACGAAGAGACCCGCCGGTCCCGCACCGGAGCGCCGTGGCCCCGGCTCCGCCGGCAAACGGGCGCACGCGAAGGGGCCCGGGAGTCCGCGTACGGACTCCCGGGCCCCTCCACCGGGTCGGCGTCAGCCCTGCTGCTGCCGCTTCGGGCGCCACACCACCAGGGCGCTGGTCTGCTGGACCTCCTGGTACGGCACCAGGTCACGGCGGTACGAGGCGTGCACCGCCGCCTCGCGCTGGCGCATCGCCGTGGCGGCGCCGTCGAGGGCGTCCTGCATCTCGGCCAGGCGCGCCTGGAGCGCGGCGACCTGGTTCTCCAGTTCGATGATGCGCTTGATGCCGGCCAGGTTGATGCCCTCGTCCTGCGACAACTGCTGCACCTGACGGAGCAGTTCGATGTCACGGGCCGAGTAGCGCCGGCCGCGCCCGGCCGTGCGGTCCGGGGAGACCAGGCCGAGGCGGTCGTACTGACGCAGGGTCTGCGGGTGCAGACCGGAGAGCTGGGCCGCCACCGAGATGACGTAGACCGGGGTGTCCTCGGTCAGTTCATACGGATTACGCCGACGACCGTCCATTCCCGTCAAGCTCCCTTCGCGGCCTGGAACAGCTCCGCCCGCGGATCCTCGTCCGCGGTCGCCTCGCGATACGCCTCGAGCGCGTCACGAGCCTTCCCCGACAGGTCCTTCGGAACACTCACCTCCACGGTGACCAGGAGGTCGCCGCGGGTGCCGTCCTTGCGGACCGCGCCCTTGCCCCGGGCGCGCATGGTGCGCCCGCCCGGCGTGCCCGCCGGCAGCTTCAGCGTGACCGGCGGCCCGCCCAGGGTCGGGACGCGGACCTCACCGCCGAGCGCCGCCTCGGCGAAGGTGACCGGGACGGTGACGGTGAGGTTGTCGCCCTTGCGGCCGAAGACGGGGTGCTCCTTGACGTGGACCACCACGTACAGGTCGCCCGCCGGGCCGCCCCGCTCGCCCGGCGCGCCCTTGCCGCGCAGCCGGATGCGCTGCCCGTCCGACACCCCGGCCGGGATGCGGACCTGCATCGTCCGCGAGGACTTGGCGCGTCCGGAGCCCTTGCAGACCTCGCAGGGGTTCTCCGCGATCAGGCCGCGGCCCTTGCAGTCCGGGCAGGGGTCGGTCAGCGAGAAGCCGCCGCCCGAGCCCCGGGCGACCTGGCCGGTGCCGACGCAGGTCGGGCACACGCGCGGCGTGCCGTTCTTGTCGCCGGTGCCCGAACAGGCCTTGCAGGGCTGCTGGCTGGACATGCGCAGCGGGACCGTCGCGCCCTCGATGGCCTCCGTGAAGCTGAGGGTGACCTCGGACTCCACGTCCTGGCCGCGCCGCGGCTGGGTCCGCGTGCCGGTGCCGGGACCGCCGGCGCCGGTGCGGTTGAACAGGCCCCCGAAGACGTCCCCGAGACCGCCGCCGAAGCCGCCGGCCCCGCCCTGGGCGCCTCCGAAGAGGTCGCCCAGGTCGAAGTTGAAGGTGCCGCCGCCCGCGCCCGGCCCCGGGCGGAATCCGCCGTTGCCGAAGAGCGCGCGGGCCTCGTCGTACTCCTTGCGCTTCTTGGGGTCACCGAGGACGTCGTTCGCCTCGGAGATCTCCTTGAAGCGTTCCTCGGCCCTGGCGTTGCCCTTGTTGGCGTCCGGGTGGAACTCGCGGGCGAGCTTCCGGTACGCCTTCTTGATCTCGGCCTCGGTGGCGTCCTTGGGGACGCCGAGAACCTTGTAGTAGTCCTTCTCGATGAAGTCCTTGGTGCTCATCCCCGACGTCCCTCCTCTCCTGCGTACGCGTACGTCGTGACGTCAGCCCTCCTCCGGGCCACCGTTCTCCTTGTCGTCGGCCGCCTCGGCCGGCTCCTCGGCCTTGACGGTCTGCGCACCCGGCTGCGGCTCGGCCACCGCCACCCGCGCGGGGCGGATGGTGCGCTCGCCGATCCGGTACCCGGGCTGCAGAATCGCCACGCAGGTCGTCTCGGTGACGTCCGGCGCGTACGAGTGCATCAGGGCCTCGTGGATCGTCGGGTCGAAGGGCTCGCCCTCCTTGCCGAACTGCTGGAGGCCCATCTTCGCCACGGTGGACTCCAGCGACTCCGCGACGGACTTGAATCCGCCGACGAGTTCGCCGTGCTCCCGGGCGCGGCCGACGTCGTCGAGCACGGGCAGCAGCTCGGACAGGAGGTTCGCGACGGCGACCTCCTTGACCGCGACGCGGTCCCGCTCCACCCGACGGCGGTAGTTCTGGTACTCGGCCTGGAGGCGCTGGAGGTCCGCCGTGCGCTCGTCGAGCGCCTTGCGTGCCTGATCCAGCTGGGCCACCAGACCCGCGTTCTCACTCGCGTCCCCGGCCGGGGCCGCCTCCTCCTCGGAGGCGGCCGTCGGTTCGGCGGCGTCAGGGGCGGCGCCAGAGGGGACGTCGGGCTTCTCGTCGAAGCCCGGGGTCTCCTCGGTCACGCCGCACCGTCCTTGCGCTCGTCGTCCACGATCTCGGCGTCGACGACGTCGTCGTCGGCGGCCTTGTCACCCGCCGCGCCGGCACCCGGGGCCCCGCCGGCGGCCTGCGCGCCCTGGGCGTCGGCGTACATGGCCTGGCCCAGCTTCTGCGAGACGGCGGCGACCTTCTCGGTGGCGGTGCGGATCTCGGCGGTGTCCTCGCCCTTGAGCTTCTCCTTCAGCTCGGCGACGGCCTGCTCGACCTCGGTCTTCACCTCGCCGGGGACCTTGTCCTCGTTGTCCTTGAGGAACTTCTCCGTCTGGTAGACGAGCTGCTCGCCCTGGTTGCGGGTCTCGGCGGCCTCGCGGCGGCGGTGGTCCTCCTCCGCGTACTGCTCGGCCTCCTGGCGCATCCGGTCGACCTCGTCCTTCGGCAGCGAGGAGCCGCCGGTGACGGTCATCTTCTGCTCCTTGCCCGTGCCCAGGTCCTTCGCGGTCACGTGCATGATGCCGTTGGCGTCGATGTCGAAGGAGACCTCGATCTGCGGGACGCCGCGCGGCGCCGGCGGCAGACCGGTCAGCTCGAACATCCCGAGCTTCTTGTTGTACGCCGCGATCTCGCGCTCGCCCTGGTAGACCTGGATCTGCACGGACGGCTGGTTGTCCTCGGCCGTGGTGAAGATCTCGGAACGCTTGGTCGGGATCGTGGTGTTGCGCTCGATCAGCTTGGTCATGATGCCGCCCTTGGTCTCGATGCCGAGGGACAGCGGGGTGACGTCGAGCAGCAGGACGTCCTTGACCTCGCCCTTGAGGACACCGGCCTGGAGAGCGGCACCGATCGAGACGACCTCGTCCGGGTTGACGCCCTTGTTGGCCTCCTTGCCGCCGGTCAGCTCCTTGACGAGCTCGGCGACGGCGGGCATGCGGGTGGAACCACCGACGAGAACGACGTGGTCGATCTCGGAGAGCTGGATGCCGGCGTCCTTGATGACGTTGTGGAACGGCGTCTTGCAGCGCTCCAGCAGGTCGGCGGTCAGCTGCTGGAACTGGGCGCGGGTGAGCTTCTCGTCCAGGTGCAGCGGGCCCTCGGCGGACGCCGTGATGTAGGGCAGGTTGATCGAGGTCTCGGTGGACGAGGACAGCTCGATCTTGGCCTTCTCGGCGGCCTCGCGCAGACGCTGGAGGGCCATCTTGTCCTTGGACAGGTCCACACCGTGGCCGGACTGGAACTGCTTGACCAGGTAGTCGACGACGCGCTGGTCCCAGTCGTCACCACCGAGGTTGTTGTCACCGTTGGTGGCCTTCACCTCGACGACGCCGTCGCCGATCTCCAGCAGCGAGACGTCGAACGTACCGCCACCGAGGTCGAAGACGAGGATGACCTGCTCGTCCTTGTCGAGGCCGTACGCGAGGGCGGCGGCCGTCGGCTCGTTGACGATGCGCAGCACGTTCAGACCGGCGATCTCACCGGCCTCCTTGGTGGCCTGGCGCTCGGCGTCGTTGAAGTACGCCGGAACGGTGATCACCGCGTCGGTGACCTTCTCGCCCAGGTAGGCCTCGGCGTCCCGCTTCAGCTTCTGCAGCACGAAGGCGCTGATCTGCTGCGGGTTGAAGTCCTTGCCGTCCAGGTTGATCTTCCAGTCGGTGCCCATGTGGCGCTTGACCGACCGGATGGTCCTGTCGACGTTCGTGACCGCCTGACGCTTGGCCACCTCGCCGACCAGCACCTCACCGTTCTTGGCGAAGGCGACGACGGACGGCGTGGTCCTGGCGCCCTCGGCGTTGGTGATGACGGTGGGCTCGCCGCCCTCCAGAACGCTGACGACGGAGTTAGTCGTGCCCAGGTCGATGCCGACCGCACGTGCCATGGTGGTTTCCTCCAGCTGACTTGAGTGGAACAGGCTCAAGTGTGCATGACGCACACCGCTGGGTCAACAGACGTGAGTCGGGCAGACTCAACTCTTATCTGTTCCTTACGCGCAACGGCCCGCTGACCTGCACTCCTTCGAGGCCGGTGGCCTGACGGACCGGAAAATCCGCCCGCCGGGGGGTGAGGTGCGCCCCGGTCCCGGGACGCGAGGCGGGCACCCGGCGCGGTCCGCGGGCGGCGGTGTTCGGGCCGGTCCGCCGCGGCTCGTACACCCGCACCCGCAGCAGCCCCGGCACCGCGACCGCCGAGACGCCCGCCACCCACAGCACGGCCGTCTCCCCCACCCGGCCGATGTGCACGAGCACTCCCACGAGCACCCCGCCGCACGCGCCCGCACCGAGCAGCACGACCACGCCCTGGGGGGTGAGCCCCAGCCGCCGCAGCCGGTGGGCGAGGTGGTCGGGGCCGCCCCGCAGCGGGGGCCGCCCGGCCAGCCGACGCGACAGCAGGACGAGGACGGCGTCGGCGCTCACCAGCGCGGTCAGCGCGAACAGCACCCCCGCGCCGGTGCCGGGCGGCTGCCCCGCCCGGGTGAACACCGCCGCCCCGGCGAGCAGGAAACCGGCGAAGAGCGACCCGGACGCCCCGAGCGCGATCCGGGCGGGGTGCCAGTTGTGCAGCAGGACCCCGGTCAGCGCGGCGGCCAGCACACTCAGCAGCACCGCGAGCCCGTCCATCAGCTCCGCCGCCGCGCAGACGCCGACGCCGAAGGCGGTCACGGCCCCCACGGTGCCGGCCAGCCCGTCGGCGTGGTCGAGCCCCCGGAAGGCCGTGGCGACCAGCGCGATCCAGATCACCGCCGCCGCCCCGGCCAGCGGCCCGGTCCCGTCGTACGGCACCGCGCACGCCGCCGCGGCGACCGTGCCGGCCAGCACCCATCGCCGCCGCAGCCGCCAGAGGTCGGCGGCCAGCCCCAGCACCCCGACCGCACCGCCGGCGACGAGCAGCCGCACCACTCCCGTGCCGAGCGGGACGACGCCCCTCCACTGGCAGGCGCCGGCGACCAGCCCGGTGGCGAGGACGACGGCCACGCCGCCGAGCAGGGGCACCGGACGCGAACGGCGCCGGTCGACGAGGGCCAGACGCAGGGCGCACGCCCTCAGCAGCGCGGCGAGCAGGGCGGCGAGGAGAAAAGAGGCGGTGGCGGCAGTGATCCCGTAGAACACGGACCTAAAATAAGCCGAATATCACGATGTGCGATGAATGTCCTGTCCAATCCGGCGTGGCGGCGACGGACGACGGCTCCCGGGCGGTCAGGGTTGCCTCAGCGACGCAGATCACCGCGGCCCTGACTACAGTGCGGCTGGAGATACGGGTAGTCTCGGACGGACTGCATAAGTTACCGCTTAGTAATGTCGGGGTAGGTGAAGAACCCCGCTCCAACCCCTCGCAGGCCCGAGGAGCCCCCAAATGCAACTCGCCGCGATCGTCGTGTCGCTGGTCCTGATGGTGGTCGGCGTGGCCCTGTTCGCCCGCGCCATCCTCCAGATCGTCAACTACATGCGGCTCGGCCAGAGCGTGCCCGCGGGCACCCGCACCGACGCCCCCGGGCAGCGCACCGTCACCGTGGTCAGGGAGTTCCTCGGCCACACCCGGATGAACCGATGGGGCGTCGTCGGCGTCGCGCACTGGTTCGTGGCGGTGGGCTTCTTCTCCCTGCTGCTGACGATCGTCAACGCCGTCGGACAGCTCTTCCAGGCCGACTGGATCCTCCCGGTCATCGGCGACTGGGCGCCGTACAACGTCTTCGTCGAGTTCATCGGCACCATGACGGTGCTCGGCATCCTGGCCCTGATCGTCATCCGGCAGCTGAGCCACCCGCGGAAGCCGGGCCGCAAGTCCCGCTTCGCCGGCTCCAACTTCGGCCAGGCGTACTTCGTCGAGGCCGTCATCCTCATCGTCGGCGTCTGCATCTTCATGCTGCACGCGCTCGAGGGCGCCCAGCACCACGTCGACGGCTACGAGGCCTCCTTCTTCATCTCGTACCCCGTGGTGTCGTGGCTGGAGGGCCTGGACCTCTCCACGCTCCAGAACCTCACCTACTTCTTCGCCGGCCTGAAGATCGCGACCTCCTTCATCTGGATGATCACGGTCGCCCTGAAGACCGACATGGGCGTGGCCTGGCACCGCTTCCTCGCCTTCCCGAACATCTGGTTCAAGCGGAACGCGAACGGCGACACCGCCCTGGGCGCGCTGCTGCCGATGACGTCGGGCGGCAAGCCGATCGACTTCACCGACCCCGGCGACGACGACGTCTTCGGCGTCTCCCAGGTCGAGCAGTTCTCCTGGAAGGGCCTGCTGGACTTCTCCACCTGCACCGAGTGCGGCCGCTGCCAGTCGCAGTGCCCCGCCTGGAACACCGGCAAGCCGCTCTCCCCCAAGCTCCTGATCATGTCCCTGCGCGACCACGCGCACGCCAAGGCCCCCTACCTGCTGGCCGGCGGCGGCAAGACGATGGAGGGCGAGGAGAAGGCGTCCGAGGAGCAGCTGAAGGACGTCCCGGCGGCCGCCCTCGCCGAGGCCGAGCGCCCGCTCATCGGCACCGCCGAGGAGAACGGCGTCATCGACCCGGACGTCCTGTGGTCCTGCACCACCTGCGGCGCCTGCGTCGAGCAGTGCCCCGTCGACATCGAGCACGTCGACCACATCGTCGACATGCGCCGCTACCAGGTCATGATCGAGTCCGCGTTCCCGTCCGAGGCGGGCACGATGCTCAAGAACCTGGAGAAGAAGGGCAATCCCTGGGGCCTGGCCAAGAAGCAGCGCCTGGAGTGGACCAAGGAGGTCGACTTCGAGGTCCCGGTCGTCGGCAAGGACATCGAGGACCTCACCGAGGTCGAGTACCTGTACTGGGTCGGCTGCGCCGGCGCCCTCGAGGACCGCGCCAAGAAGACCACCAAGGCCTTCGCCGAGCTGCTGCACATGGCGGGCGTCAAGTTCGCCATCATGGGCGGCGACGAGAAGTGCACCGGTGACTCCGCCCGCCGCCTCGGCAACGAGCCCCTCTTCCAGGAGCTCGGCATGGAGAACGTCATGTCCCTCAACGCCGCCTTCGGCGAGGAGATGGACGAGGACGGCAAGGTCGTGCCCGAGACGGCGAAGCCGAAGTCGGCGAAGAAGATCGTCGCCACCTGCCCGCACTGCCTCAACACCCTCGGCAACGAGTACCCGCAGCTCGGCGGCGACTACGAGGTCATCCACCACACCCAGCTGCTCCAGCACCTGGTCGACGAGGGCAAGCTGATCCCGGTCACCCCGGTCGAGGGCATCATCACCTACCACGACCCGTGCTACCTGGGCCGGCACAACAAGATCTACACGCCGCCGCGCGAGATCATCGCCGCCGTCCCGGGCGTCCGCAACGAGGAGATGCACCGCCACAAGGAACGCGGCTTCTGCTGCGGCGCCGGCGGCGCGCGGATGTGGATGGAGGAGCGGATCGGCAAGCGCATCAACAACGAGCGCGTCGACGAGGCCCTGTCGGTCAACCCCGACATCGTCTCGACCGCCTGCCCGTTCTGCCTGGTGATGCTGACGGACTCGGTCAACGGCAAGAAGAACGACGGCAAGGCCAAGGAGTCCATCCAGGTCGTCGACGTCGCCCAGCTCCTGCTGGACTCCGTCAAGACCCCGGCCGACCCGGCCGGCGAGGCCGAGCAGGAGAGCGAGCCGGAGCCCGAGCCGGTGAAGTAGCCGCACGGCCCCGACAGACCGGCCGACGCCCCCGGACCCGCCAGGACCGGGGGCGTCGCCGTTCCCCGGCGACGCGGAGGAATCTCACGGGGAGCACGTCCGGGACACATCCGGGGCACGTCGGGGGCGCGTCCGGGGCACGTCCGGGGCACGTCGGGGGCCTCCCGTAGGGGATGTCACAGCTCGGCCGCAATGGCCCCCGCGGAAGCCGGACCCCCGCCCGTCACTCTCCGGGACCAGGTACGTTCGAAGACGTGGCTGGATTCAGGATCGGACGCGGCCGGGACAACGGCGCTCCTCACGCGCGACCGCAACACCCTCCGTACGGGCAGCAGACGCCGCAGGGACCGTCGTACGGCGCTCCCGCGGCGCCGCGGCAGCCGTACCCGCAGCAGCAGCCGTACGGGCCCGGCGGCCCCGGCGGCGGACCGTGGCCGCAGCCCCACGGCGACCACGGGGAGCCGGAGTACTTCGGCGACGGCGGCCCGCACCACCCGCACGGCGCACAGCCCCCGTACGACCCGTACGCGGCCAACAACCCCGGACACACCCAGGCGTTCGCGATCGGCGAGGACCCCTACACCCAGGGCGAGACCTACCGCGCTGGCTCAGCGGCCCCGCCCCCCGGCCCGGTCGGCCCGCGCCTGCACTGGAAGGCCCTGCTGCAGGGCATCGTCACGGCCCCCGACCGGACCTTCCTCCAGATGCGGGACTACACGATGTGGGGCCCCGCCCTCGTCGTCACCTTCCTCTACGGCCTGCTGGCGGTCTTCGGCTTCGACGGCGCCCGCCAGGACGCGATCAACGCGACCCTGTCGAACGCGGTCCCCATCGTCCTGACCACGGCCGTCGCGATGGTGCTCAGCGCCTTCGTCCTGGGCGTCGTCACCCACACCCTGGCCCGCCAGCTCGGCGGCGACGGCGCCTGGCAGCCCACGGTCGGCCTGTCCATGCTGATCATGTCGATCACGGACGCGCCCCGCCTGGTCGTCGCGATGTTCGCCGGCGGCGACGCGCCCTTCGTGCAGATCCTCGGCTGGGCGACCTGGGTCGCGGCCGGCGCCCTGCTGACCCTGATGGTCCGCCGCTCCCACGACCTGCCCTGGCCGAAGGCGCTCGGCGCCTGTGCGATCCAGCTGGTCGCGCTGCTGTCGATCGTCAAGCTGGGCACGTTCTGACCCCCACCGCACGCAAGGGCCCAGTCTGTCGGCCGGGCTCATCCACCCGGCCGGCCGAGGGCGTCGCACGTTCGGTACCGGCTTGACCGAGCCGGTCTGGCACTGACGATTCAGACCCGACCCCGCAACACGAGCGCCCGACGCACCCACTCCTCGTCCCGCTCGGGCGCCCGGCGGAGGTGCAGCTGTATCCCCTCCTGCGTCGTCATGACCTTTCGCTCCGTCGCGTCCTTACGGCGCTGCCGCTCCTTGACGTTCGTGCTCATCAAGCCCCGGATCCGCTCCGGGCCACGCTCCTGCCTCCGGCCCGCTCCGCCCGCACGGCGCCGACGCGCGCCCACATGTGGACAGGGTGGACAGGGCCGGGAGCCATGAGTCGATCACCGCACAGAGCGGCCCGTGGTCGAAGACGATGCCTCCGGCGGGGGATCGGCCGGCACCGGGACGGAGGGGGCGCCGTCGCCGACCGCCGGCACGTCGGGGTGTGCGGGGTGGGTTCCCGTCCCGTCCACCGTCGCCCCAGGCAGAGCCGAGCAGACGCGGCCCAGGGCGTCCAGGTCGTTCGTACAGGGGCGCGCTCCCCCTGGACGCCCTGAACCACGCCCGCTCCACGGTGTGTGGGTCGACGGCGGACTGGAGGGGAGCTCGGGAGAGTGGGGGGCCGAGGCAGAGCCAGCTGCTTATGCCGCGAGTACATAACGGGACACAGCGGTCCTTCGGGCGGCGGGATGGCCGCAGTGCTGCGAGCCACCGGCAAGCAGGATCGGCGATGGTTGCCTGTTTGAGGCACTACGTCGACCCACCCCCTTCTGAGAGGATCCCGGCGCCGCACTCCTCGAAGACGACAAAGGTGGTTGACCTCATGAGATCGACTCGCGTGATCCTTGCTGTGGCCGCAGGCGCCCTTGCCCCGGCGCTGTTGCTCGCTACGCCGTCCATGGCCGCCTCCCTCGCCCCCGCAGTCACTGTCGTGACGGCCGGCTCGCCCTACGACGAGATGAGTGCGGACGACCTGCGGGTGGCGATATCCCGCACCCTCGCCGATCCCGACAGCGGCAAGCGCGTGATCCGGGAGGCGAACGCGCTCCTCGACAGCGGCACCGTGGAGGAGATGCGCGCTTGGCTGGAGACGGGCTACCCCCTTGCCCAGGCCGAGGACGACCGGGTCGCGCTCGTCAGGATCCTCGCCGACCCGGACAGCGGCAAGCGCGTCATTGCGGAAGTCAACCGGCTTCTCGACGACGACGATCCCCAGCAGACGCGCGCTTGGCTGGAGACGGGTTACCGCCTGGCCCAGGCCGAGGACGACCGGGTCGCCATTTTCCGGCTCCTCGCTGACCCCGACATCAGCGACGCCCTGCGCGCAGCGGCCGGCGCTGCCCTCGACGACAACACCCCGGAAGCGCTGCGCCACTTCCTGGAGGTCGGTCGGTACGAGGTCGGCTAGTGGCCGGTCCGACGGATCATGTAGCGGGCGCGGGGCACCCCGCGTCGGCTCCTTGCCCGCGAGCCCTCGGTGTCGCCGTCCGCGTTGATGCCCATCTCACGGTTCCCGCTTCGGAACCGTCGATGGGCTCGACCGTCCCGGCGCGTGACATCAGCAGCTGACACCGACAGACACGGACCAGCCCGGTCACTGCCGAATCCCGTTGGATGCCCGGCCTGCGGTCAACGGCGAAGATTCGTGGCTGAGCGATGCCTGTGATCGGCCTGGCAAGGATGAGGCCAGTTCACTTCCCTCTGGCCCCATCCTTGCCCTAAACCCATATGGAGCACGCCCCGGCTACTGTCGCGAGCGCCAGGCCGGCGCCAGTCGACCGAGCCGGACCGCGTAGGTCCTCCCTCGCTTGCTCCCGTACGAGACGCTGCGTCCATCCGTAGCCGTGGACAAGGCGCCCCGCGTCGTACTCGGGCTCACGTATGGCACGCATCGCGGCTGAGCGATCGGTGCAGGTGCCTTCGAACGCCTGGATGATCTCGTCAATGGCGGTGGGATCATCTACCAAGCGCCGGTAGCCACGACGAAGGGCGACAGCACCCCGGATGACGGCCGCCGGCGGCAGCTGGCCACCCAAGACTGCCACCAACGTCGACTTCATGCCCGGACCCTGGGATCTCCACGCGGACCGGAGGTCGTGATCCCAGAAGCGTGCCCCTCGTGTGCTCGTTGTGGCGGGAACACGAGGGGAGGGGCACCGCAGCGCCTGGCAGGCGCTGGGCGACAAGTGGCCCCTGACCGTATGGCCTGGTCAGGGGCCGTTCACCTGCGCGGCGGGGGTGGAGCTTGAACCCACGGTGGCTTGCGCCACGACGGTTTTCAGGACCGCACTGGATCACGAGTGGAAGTTCTTCCAATAGTCCTCGTGACTCGACGAGAAGTCGGCCGGCCTCTCGCGTCGCAGCTGCTCGTAGCGCGTTGAGTAGGCGTCGAGCGCCTCATGCAGCGAACACCCGAGGTGGTCCCGTAGCGCCTTGACGCCCAGGAGGATGCGCCCAGCGATGATCTCGTCGTCCGCCACTCCTGTGCCGCCGTCCTCGGGGTCCATGCAGAGATCAAAGCGAGGACTCCGGACCCGGGGCAAGGGATCAGCGGCTCAGAGCGCTTCCTTGTTCTCCTTCGGCGCCTCACCCGACTTGTGCACCGGAGGCAGGACGCTCCACGGGAAGTTGATCCAGTCGTCGGTGCGCTTCCACACGTACTCGCACTGGACGAGCGAGTGGGACTTCTCGTAGATCACCGCGCTGCGCACCTCGGCGACCGTGTCGAGGCAGAAGTCCCGCACCAGCTTGAGCGTCTTGCCGGTGTCGGCGACGTCGTCGGTGATCAGGACCTTCTTCTGCGAGAAGTCGATGACGTTGGGCACGGGCGCGAGCATGACCGGCATCTCGAGCGTGGTGCCGACGCCGGTGTAGAACTCCACGTTCACCAGGTGGATGTTCTTGCAGTCCAGCGCGTACGCCAGCCCGCCCGCCACGAAGACACCGCCACGGGCGATGGACAGCACGATGTCCGGCTCGTACCCGTCGTCGGCGACGGCCTGGGCGAGCTCGCGGACGGCGACGCCGAACTGCTCGTAGGTCAGGTTCTCCCGTACATCACTCATGCGCGCGTCCTGCTCATACCTGGGTCCGATGGAAGTTGATGAAGGACCGGGAGGCGGTCGGCCCCCGCTGCCCCTGGTACCGCGACCCGTACCGCTCGCTGCCGTACGGATGGTCGGCCGGCGAGGTGAGCCGGAACATGCAGAGCTGCCCGATCTTCATCCCGGGCCACAGCTTGATCGGCAGGGTCGCGAGATTGCTCAGCTCGAGCGTCACGTGCCCCGAGAAGCCGGGGTCGATGAACCCGGCGGTGGAGTGCGTGACCAGCCCGAGCCGGCCGAGCGAGCTCTTCCCCTCCAGCCGGGAGGCGAGATCGTCGGGCAGCGAGACGACCTCGTACGTACTGGCCAGTACGAACTCGCCCGGGTGCAGGATGAACGGCTCGTCCCCCTCCGGCTCCACGAGCCGGGTCAGATCCGCCTGCTCGACGGAGGGGTCGATGTGCGGGTACCGGTGATTCTCGAACACCCGGAAGTAGCGGTCGAGGCGCACGTCGATGCTCGACGGCTGCACCATGGAGTCGTCGAAGGGATCGATACGCACCCGCCCGGATTCGATCTCGGCCCGGATGTCCTTGTCTGAGAGAAGCACGCACCGAGGATACGCAAGGCGCGCGGAGCAGCGACAACCGCCGCCGCGCCGCGCGCCCGGTACCGCTGGGGTCCCCGTGCCCGTGGCGGGCCGGCTACCGCTTCGCCGACACCACCGGCACGGCACTCCGCAGCCGCGCACACCGCGGGCAACGGACGAGCCGGCCGGGGCCGAGTCGCTCGGCCTGCTGCATCGGGAACGAGGCGGCGGTGAACACGTGCCCGTCGGCACAGCGGAGAACGGTGCGCTCCATCAAGTCCTTCAAGTCCCTTCCCCAAGAGCCTCGTCTGGCTGGACTACCCTGACGACGAAAGCCACATTACGGGATCAAAGAGACGACGCTCCAGGCGGCACTCCGCCCTCCACGCCCCCCTCGGGAACGCCCCCACGGTACGCCCCAACTCCCGGCCCGCGCAGCCGCTTCCCACCCCTGAAACCCCCTCAGGCCCCACGGCGTGAACACCGGGGGCCTGCGATGAGGTAGAGTGAGCGAGCGTCCACCACCGACTCCGGTTGGCGGATTACGCGGGTGTAGTTTAATGGTAGAACATCAGCTTCCCAAGCTGAGAGCGCGAGTTCGATTCTCGTCACCCGCTCCATGAAGAAGCCCCTGGTCAGTGATCAGGGGCTTGCTTGTTGTCCAGACCGGTCTGGACGTCGCGCTTCGTCCTGGCCGCCTCTCGACCACGCAGCAGGCGAGGCAGCGGGGTCGGTCTCCATGCCCAGCTCGGCCATCGCGAGGGCGTAGTCGGACTCCTCGAGGGCCAGGGCGAGCAGTTCGTGGAGCTCGCCGGTGAGGCGGGCGACCAGTTGGGGGTTCGTGGTGGCGGTGTAGTCGCGTACGGCCGCGTCGTGGTCCGGGAACTCGTCCGGCATGTCCTGCGAGAACCAGCCGCCGAGGAACTGGCCCGGCTCAGGGAAGCGGGCACGCCACTCCCAGCGGGTACGGGGCACGGCGGGGGGCGGGACCACGCCCTCCTCGATCGACCGCTTCAGGTGGTCCGCGATCATGAACAGCCAGTCCTGGACCGCCGATTCGGACAGAACGACGTCCGGCACCGGGTAGAACTCGCCGAGGCTCAGGCGCAGCCGGCCCGGTGGGTTGCGGGCGTACGCGCGGATCTGCTGTTCGGCTGTGGCC
>NZ_JBIWJA010000057.1:0-32881 GCF_044764905.1 Streptomyces sp. NPDC093586
TTCCCTTTCCGGCGGTTCCGACTCTATCAGATCCTTTCGGGCTCCGATTCCCCGTCAGAGGGGGTTGTCTTCCCGGCCGTTGGGCCGTTCCGACGTCTCAAACCTTAGCGGACTTTCTCGGCGTTTCCCAATCGGTGTCGACCGGGGCGTCGAGTCCCATCGGAATTGAATTCGGACATGCCGAAACAGTTCCCAAGGGGAGGTCGTGCTGGTGGTTTGGTGTGCCGCTGAAGCGGCGGGAGGTGCTGCCGCAGAACCGTTACGGCCCCGTGGCAACCCGAAGAACCTTACGGATCCCGCAGGGGACTGTCAACCATCCCTGTCAAGATCTTTTAATCGAGGTCGGTGAGCCGGCCGCCGGCGTCGGGCTGCGCGTGCTCGACCCTGCGCAGGAGGCGGGTGAGGACCTCGCCGAGGGCCGACCGCTCCTCCGGCGAGAGGTCCTGGAGCAGGTCCTCCTCGAAGACCGTGGCGAGGCGCATGGCCTCCAGCCACTTCTCGCGCCCTTCGCCCGTCAGCTCGACGATCACGCGGACCCGGTTCGACTCGTCACGCTCCCGGGTGACCAACCCCTCCGTCACCATCCGGTCGATGCGGTGGGTCATGGCGGCCGGCGTCAGGCCGAGACGCTTGGCGAGGTCGCCGGGCCCCAGCCGGTAGGGGGCGCCGGACAGGACGAGCGCCTTGAGCACTTCCCAGTCGGTGTTGCTGATGCCCAGTTCGGCCGTCTGGCGGCCGTACGCGACGTTCATGCGGCGGTTGAGCCGGGAGAGAGCCGAAACGATCTTCTCCACCTGTGGGTCCAGGTCCTGGAACTCGCGCTGGTAGGCGGCGATCTGTTCTTCGAGTGGCGGCTCGCCGGCGCCGGAGGTGTCGCCCATGGCCGCAGTATGGCACGCCTCTCCTTTGCCTTGAAGTCCTTCACTATGTACTCTTTAGCTTCGAACTTTAGCTTCTAAGTCTTCAGCCCTAACGGCTGGAGCGGACGACCAAGAGAGGGTGAACGTGACCAGGGCAATGGGCGCCGCGATGCGCCGGATCCACGTGGGCAACGCACTCAGCGCGTTCGGGCTCGGCTTCACCGTCCCCTACCTGTACGTCTATGTGGCGCAGGTACGGGAACTGGGAGCCATGACGGCGGGTCTCGTACTCGCCGTCTTCGCCGTGGCCGCACTGATCGTGCTGCCGTTCGCCGGGCGGGCCATCGTCCGGCGGGGTCCGCTGCCGGTGCTGTCGGCCGCCCTCGTCACCGCCGCGCTCGGCGCGCTGGGCCTGGGACTGGCGTCCACCGCGGCCACCGTACTGCTGTCCGCGGCCGTGCTGGGCGCGGGACAGGCCGTGATGCAGCCGGCCCTCGCCACGATGATCGTGGACTGCTCCCCGTCGGAGACGCGGTCGCGGGCGTTCGCGATGCAGTTCTTCCTGCAGAACCTGGGACTCGGTGTCGGCGGGCTCATCGGTGGTCACCTGGTCGACACCACGAGCCCCTCGTCCTTCACTCTGCTGTTCGCCATCGAGGCGGCGATGTTCCTGCTGCTGGTCGTGGTGATGGCGACGGTGCGGATGCCGCGTGCGCCGCGGGTGGAGGACGCGCCGGGGCAGGCCTCCGGCGGCAGCTGGAAGCAGCTGCTGGGCAACCGAGCCATGGTGCAGCTGTGCGTGCTGGGCTTCGTGCTGTTCTTCGCCTGCTACGGGCAGTTCGAGTCGGGGCTGAGCGCCTACGGCGTCGAGGCCGCCGGTATCTCGACGTCAGCGCTGGGCACGGCGTTGGCGGCGAACACGCTGATGATCGTGATCGCGCAGTTCGCGGTGCTGAAGTTCGTGGAGCGGCGGAAGCGGTCGCGTGTGATCGCCTCCGTGGGTCTGATCTGGGCCGTGGCGTGGGCGGTGGCCGGGTACGCCGGGCTCGGGCACGGCAGCCAGACGATGGCGACGGCCGCGTTCATCTCGACGTACGCGCTGTTCGGGCTGGGGGAGGCGCTGCTGTCGCCGACGCTGGCGCCGCTGGTGGCCGACCTGGCGCCGAGCGGGATGGCCGGGCAGTACAACTCCGCCTTCGCCCTGGTGAAGCAGCTGGCGCTGGCGATCGGGCCGGCGGTGGGCGGGCCGCTCGCGGCCTCGCTGCACGGGCCGTACATCGTGGCGTTCCTGCTGTTCTCGCTGGTCATCACGGTGCTGGCGGTGCGGCTGGGGCGGCAGCTCACGGATGTGCAGAACCAGCCGTCGCTCGCGCGGAGCCGGGTGGTCACGCAGGGCGGTGCGCCGGCGGACACCGTGGCGACCGCGGAGGCGTGAGCGATGCCGTGACGGGCCCGTGCCCGTCACGGCGCCCTGCCGGCGCCTCACGGCTTCGGCAGGGCGAACTCGCACCAGACGGACTTGCCGCCGCCGGGCGTCCGGCGGGAACCCCAGTGGGAGGCGATCGTCGCGACGATGGCGATGCCGCGGCCGGACTCGTCCCCCGGTTCCGCGCGGCGGCGCCGGGGCAGGTGGTCGTCGCCGTCGGTGACCTCGATGATCAGGCGTCGGTCCGTGCGGCGCAGGCGCAGCCGCATGGGGGGTGTGCCGTGCTGGAGGGAGTTGGCGACCAGCTCGCTGGCGGCCAGGACGCCCAGGTCGTGCAGCTCGGTGGGGAAGCGCCAGCTGGTGAGGACGCCGGAGGCGAAGGCACGCGCGCGGGGGGCCGCTTCGACGCCGCCGAGCAGTTCGAGCGTGGCGTTGCGGAAGAGTTCGGCCTCCGCGCCCTTGCGGGCGGGATGCTGGAGGACCAGGACGGCCACGTCGTCGTCGTGGTCCGGGGTGACGCCGGCCGAGCGGACCAGGCGGTCGCAGACCACCTGGGGGCTGCCGGTCGCCCCGGACAGGGCGCGTTCCAGGGCGGTGATGCCCTCGTCCAGATCCTCGTTGCGGCGTTCCACCAGACCGTCGGTGTAGAGGACGGCGGTGGAGCCGGGGGTCAGGGCGATCGAGCCCGACGCGTGGATCCACCCGCCCGTGCCGAGCGGGGGGCCGGTGGGCTCGTCGGCGCGCTGGACGGTGCCCGTCTCGTCGCGGACCAGGATGGGCAGGTGCCCTGCGGAGGCGTACACCAGCCGGCCCTCGTTCGGGTCGTGGATGGCGTAGACGCAGGTGGCGATCTGGTTGGCGTCGATCTCGGCGGCGAGGCCGTCGAGGAGCTGGAGGATCTCGTGCGGGGGCAGGTCGAGGCGGGCGTAGGCCCGCACCGCCGTGCGGAGCTGGCCCATGATCGCGGCCGCGCGGACGCCTCTGCCCATGACGTCGCCGATGACCAGGGCGGTGCGGCCGCCGCCGAGGGTGATCACGTCGTACCAGTCGCCGCCGACCGCGGCCTCGGTGCCGCCGGGGTGGTAGGTGGCGGCGACGCGCAGGTCGTCGGGTTCCTCCAGTTCCTGCGGGAGCAGGGAGCGCTGGAGGGTGACGGCGGTCTCGCGCTGGCGGCGTTCGCTCGCGCGCAGGCGTGCGGCGGCTTCGGCGTGGTCGGTGACGTCGGTGGCGAATACGAGGACACCCCGGTCGCCGCGGTCGCCGCCGTCGCCCTCGGTGACCGGGGTGCAGGTGAAGGTGTAGGAGCGGCCGTCGGGGGCCTTGCGGGACTTGAGGGTGCGGGACCTGCCGCTGCGCTGGACCTGGTCGAGGAGCGGGAAGAGCCCGAGTGCGTCGAGCTCGGGGAGTGCCTCGCGGGCCCGTCTGCCGAAGGGAGGTACGCCGAAGGCCGTGGCGTAGGCGTCGTTGACGTAGGCGACGCGGTGGTCGGGGCCGTGGACGAGGGCGACGAGGGCCGGGACGCGGTCGAGGACGTCACGCGTCGGCAGGTCGTCGACGGACGGTACGGGCGGGGCCTCGTCCGTCAGCTGTTCGGCGCGGGCGGCGGGCACGGAGCCGTCTCCCCGGCGGTCGGGGGAGAGCGTCATGTCGGTCCGCGCCGCGGCGCGGCGCTGCGTTCCGGGGAGTCGGGCGCTCCAGCGCGTGAAGTTCACGAATCCTTGCCTCGGGTAGTCGTCGGCGGCCGGTACCGGAACCGGCAGGGACCGGGAGCCGCGCGGGGTGAGCGGCGGCCCGCCCGCGGTGGTGGATCAGTCTGGCAGGGTGCCGACCGGGCCGACGTCCGTCAGACGCCGGGCCGGCCCGGGGAGTTCCTGGGTCCGGCCAGGACTACCCCTTCGGGTTGCGCGGAGGTTCCTGAGAAGGCTTTCCACCGGCCGCGAGTTCGAACTCCGCGCGAGGATGTTCGAGTGATCCCAGGGAGACGATCTCCCGTTTGAAGAGCCCGGCGAGGGCCCATTCCGCCAGCACGCGCGCCTTGCGGTTGACGGTGGGGACGCGGCTGAGGTGGTAGGCGCGGTGCATGAACCACGCCGGGTAGCCCTTCAGCCGGCGGCCGTAGACGTGCGCGACGCCCTGGTGGAAGCCGAGGGAGGCGACGGAGCCGACGTACTTGTGCGCGTACGTGTCGAGGGGCTCGCCGCGCAGGGCGTGCGCGATGTTGTCGCCGAGGACCCCGGCCTGGCGGACGGCGTGCTGGGCGTTGGGGGCGCACACCCCGCCGGGCGTGGTGGCCGTGACGTCGGGGACGGCGGCGGCGTCGCCCGCGGCCCACGCGTGCGGGGCGCCGTCGACGGCCAGCTGGGGGGTGCACACGAGCCGGCCGCGGTCGTCGAGGGGCAGGTCGGTGGCGGCGAGGACGGGGTGGGGTTTGACGCCGGCCGTCCAGACGACCGTGCGGGTGGGGAAGCGTGCGCCGTCGCTGAGGACGGCGACGCGGTCCGCGCAGGACTCCAGCCGGGTGTCCAGGCGTACGTCGATGTTGCGGCGGCGCAGTTCGGTGACCGTGTAGCGGCCCATGTCCTCGCCGACCTCGGGCAGGATGCGGTCCGAGGCCTCGACGAGGATCCACTTCATGTCCTCGGCGGTGATGTTGTGGTAGTAGCGGGTGGCGTAGCGGGCCATGTCCTCCAGCTCGCCGAGCGCCTCGACCCCGGCGAAGCCTCCCCCGACAAAGACGAAGGTGAGGGCGGCGTCGCGAATCGCGGGGTCGCGGGTGGAGGAGGCGATGTCCAGCTGCTCCAGGACGTGGTTGCGCAGGCCGATGGCCTCCTCGACGGTCTTGAAGCCGATGCCGTGGTCGGCGAGGCCGGGGACGGGGAGGGTGCGCGAGACCGAGCCGGGCGCGAGGACGAGTTCGTCGTACGTCAGCCGGCGGGCGCCCGTGCCCTCCTCCTCGGTGGCGAGGGTGCTGACGGTGGCGGTGCGGCCGGAGTGGTCGATGCCGTGCGCCTCGCCGACGACGACGTGGCACCGGCCGAGGACGCGGCGCAGCGGCACGACGACGTGGCGCGGGGAGATGGAGCCGGCCGCCGCCTCGGGGAGGAA
Source organism: Streptomyces sp. NPDC093586 (assembly GCF_044764905.1). Taxonomy (NCBI): domain Bacteria; kingdom Bacillati; phylum Actinomycetota; class Actinomycetes; order Kitasatosporales; family Streptomycetaceae; genus Streptomyces; species Streptomyces sp. NPDC093586. The sequence goes on from NZ_JBIWJA010000057.1 coordinate 5,392, forward strand.
GGGCTGGTACGTCATGTAGGGGTCGGGGGTGACGACCGTGATCTCCGCCTCGCCCCGCCGGAGTTCGTCCTTCAGGTTCCGCTGCAGACGCAGGGCCGTGTACATCCCGACGTAGCCACCGCCGACAACGAGAATGCGCGCACGTTCCTTCACCATCCCATGACGCACCCGGCGCTTGCGTTTGTCCACAGGCCCGGCGATTTGTGTGACCGGAGGCCGCTCGGGCACAGGGTTGGCCGGATCGCCGTGGTGCGGGACGCCGGTGCAGGTCAGCGCGGGTGGAGCGGCGAACGGCAGGGGGCATATTCCGGGCGTATACGGCTCGTGCTCCGATCGGGGGGCGCTCCGTGCGGAACCTGCCCCTTCTGAATTGACTCCCGCTCAACTATGTTCGTCCCCACGGAGTGTGGGGGGATGCGCTCACGGGGTCCGCGACGGGTGGACCGCGAACCGGGTCCGACACGCGCGCTCCGGCTTTCGATGGCGGGGAGAGTCTCCGGGGGGAGACGTCATTACCGGGGGATTGTCTATGCATGTTCAGGACTCTCATCGGTCGTCCGCGTCCACTGTCGCGCCTGAGGGCGCGATGAGTGCGGCGGCGGGCGGCGGGCGCGGTGACGGTGGGCGTACGGCGCCCCTGCGCGTGGACGCCCAGCGCAATCTGGAGCACGTGCTGCGCGCGGCGCGCGAGGTGTTCGGCGAGCTGGGGTACGGCGCTCCGATGGAGGACGTGGCGCGGCGCGCGCGGGTCGGTGTCGGCACGGTGTACCGGCGCTTCCCGAGCAAGGACGTCCTGGTGCGGCGGATCGCCGAGGAGGAGACGGCCCGGCTGACCGACCAGGCCCGGGCGGCGCTCGGGCAGGAGGACGAACCGTGGTCGGCGCTGTCGCGCTTCCTGCGTACGTCGGTCGCCTCGGGGGCCGGCCGGCTGCTGCCGCCGCAGGTGCTGCGGGTCGGGGTGTCGGACGACGGTGACGACGCCGTCGGCGGTACCGGTGGCGTGGCCGGTGAGCCGCGGGTGCCGCAGCAGCGGATGCAGCCCGGCTCCGGTGAGCTGCGGCTGGTGCCCGAGGATGCGGGGCAGCCGGGGCCGGGCGCGGGTTCGCCCGCCGTCCCGGGGGACGATCACGGCGCCGCGGCGCTGCTGGAGGTCGTGGGCCGGCTCGTGGAGCGCGCGCGTGCGGCGGGCGAGCTGCGGCCGGACGTGTCGGTGTCGGACGTGCTGCTGGTGATAGCCACGGCGGCGCCCTCGCTGCCCGACCCGGCACAGCAGGCGGCGGCCTCGGCCCGGCTGCTGGAGATCCTGCTGGAGGGGCTGCGTTCGCGTCCCGCGTGAGGCCGGTGACGGCGCCGGGCGGGGCCGCGGGGGAGATTCCGCGCGTTCCGCCCGGTGCCCGGCGGGGCCGGGGTGCTCCCGGCCGTCGGGGCCGGGGCGCGGGCTCCGGGACCGACGAGACCAAGGGCTTGTCCCCGCTCACCGGGAACGGAGCACGTGCTGCAGGGCCGCCGAGACCAGGGTTCTGCCCCCGTCCGCCAAGAACGGGGACGTATTCCTTCCCCGAACGGATGACCGTTAGTACTGCGTTGCGGCAAGTGGCCCCGGACGAGTGACCATCCGGGGCGCGGGTTCCCGCCGCACAGCCCCTGTGGCACCCTGACCCGGTGTTCGGGTCTGGTTGGGCAGGTGGCGGGGGCTTTCCGCGATGAGCGTTGACGGGCGGGACGGTGCACTCGGGGACGGCGACGCCGGACCCGGTGATCCGCCGCAGGTACCGGGCCAGGGCGGCCCCGTGAGCGTCCCGCAGGGCGACACCTTCACGGGGGCCGGCGTCCCGGCGCAACGGGAACTGCACGAGGACAGCGTGCTGCCGCCCCCGCGCGACGTGCCGCCGTCGGACGCCGAGCTGATCGGGCTGATGCGCTCGGGCGACGACACGGCCTACGAGGAGCTGTACCGGCGCCACGCGGGCGCGGTGCGCCGGTACGCGCGCACCTGCTGCCGCGACGCGCACACCGCGGAGGACCTCACCGCCGAGGTGTTCGCCCGCATGCTCCAGGCGGTGCGCGGCGGGTCCGGGCCCGAGCACGCCGTACGCGCGTACCTGCTGACCGCCGTCCGGCGCGTCGCCGCGGGCTGGACGCGGTCGGCCCGGCGGGAGCACCTGGTGGACGACTTCGCGGTGTTCGCCGCGCAGTCCGCGCACAGCGCCACGTTGCCGGACGACGACACCCTGGACCTGGGCGCCGACGTGCGCGCCATGCACGAGGCCGAGCAGTCCATGGCCATGCAGGCGTTCCGGTCGCTGCCGGAGCGTTGGCAGGCCGTGCTGTGGCACACCGAGGTCGAGGACGAGTCGCCGAGCGAGGTGGCCACGCTCTTCGGGCTGGACGCCAACGGCACGCGCGTGCTCGCCAGCCGCGCCCGTGAGGGCCTGAAGCAGGCCTACCTCCAGGCGCACGTCAGCAATGCCCTCGCCGCCGACGAGGAGTGTGCCCGCTACGCCGACCAGCTGGGCACCTACGCGCGCGGCAGGCTGCGCACCCGGGCCGAGCGGGGCCTGCGCAAGCACCTGGAGGAGTGCGCCCGGTGCCGGCTGGCCGCCGGCCAGATCCAGGAAGTCGCGAGCGGTATCCCCGCCGTCGTGCCGGTCGCGGTCATCGGCTGGTTCGGCGTCGCCGGGTACGCCAAGGCCGCCGGGCTCATCGCCGGGGGCGCGGGCGCCGGTGCCGCGGGCGCGGCGGCCGCGGCGGGCGGCGGCTCGTCCGGCGGGGCGGGCGCCGGGGGTGGTGCGGCGGCCTCCGAGGGGCTCGGCGCACCGGTGAAGGCGGGTATCGCGGCCGGTGTGGTCGCCGTGGCCGTCGCGGCCGGGCTGGTGTTCGCCCTGGTCGGCAACGACGCCCCGGGCAAGGAGCCGCCGAAGGCCGCCCCGCCCGCCTCCGCACCGGTGGCGCAGCCCGCGCCGGACGCACCCGCGCCACCGGAGCAGACCCCGCGCCCGCGCCCGCCGGTGGCCGCCCCCGAGCCGGCCCCCACGCCCACGCCCACGCCCACTCCGACGCCCGAGCCGACTCCGACTCCGACGCCGAAGCCCGCGCCGACACCGCCCCCGACGCCCGCCCCCGCCCCGAAGCCGGAACCGACGCCCACACCGACCCCCACTCCCCCTCCGGCACCGTCCCCGGCGCCCACACCGCCGCCCGCCCCGACCGTCTACCGGTGGAGCGAGCTGGCGTACGACGTCACCGGCGACGGCACCGGTCCCGAGATGCGGATCGCCGGGAGCAGCTGGGTGTGGCAGCGCCCCACCGTGTCGGTCGCCGACGTGCGGTACGCGCACGGTGTCACCGTGAACGGACGCTCCTCCGTCACCGTCGACCTCAACCGCTCCTGCTCGTCCTACGACGCGCTGGCCGGCGTCGACGACCTGACGATGAAGCTCGGCAAGGTCCGCTTCTCGGTGTACGCGGACGGCGCCCTGCTGTGGAACTCGGGGACGGTCGCAGGCGGGGACCCGGCGGTGCCCGTCCATGTGGACCTCTCCGGGCGCGAGACCGTACGGCTGGTGACCGAGCCGCACGGTCCCCTCGACCCGGTGGCGCTCGCGGACTGGGCGCAGTCCCGCTTCACCTGCGCGTAGGGGCCGCGGTGGGCCGCGTCAGCCCCGCCGCACCACGGCCCCCGCGCCGCCCAGTGCCCCCCGCTGGGGCGCGATGCCCGCGGGGACCGCGCGCTGCCGTGCCGGGGTGCCGGTCCAGCAGGTGCCCCGGCGGGCGAGGAGGCGGCGGAGCCAGAGCTCCAGCGAGACCAGGTCGGCCAGCCCGTCCAGCGGCAGCGGCTCACCCGCGGCCGCCCCGCGCACCGCCTTGCGCACGACCCGTGCCTCGACCAGTCCCGCCTCCGCGAGCAGCGGTGTGTCGAACAGCGCCAGCAGGGAGTCGGCGGCGACCCGCAGCCCGGCCCGCGCGGTGGAGGCGGCCAGTGCCTGCGTCGGCGCCCCCCAGCCGCTCGGCAGCTCGCTCACCCCGGCGCCCTCCAGCACCGTGCGCAGGATCGCGGCCCGTGCCCCGGGTCTCACGCGCAGCGCCTCCGGCAGCGCGCGGCAGGCGCGGACGACCTGGTTGTCGAGGAACGGTGCGTGCAGCCGCTGGAAGCGGATCTCCGCCGCCTGTTCCAGCACCCGTACCTCGGCCGCCTGCCGGGCCAGTGCCGCACGCGCGCGGAAGTCACCGGGCCGCTGCCCCGGCCCGACCCCGGACCGCTGGGTGGACGTCTGAAGACGAACCGATACTTCAGCGAGTGCTTCCCCGGTCAGCCACCGCGCCGCCGGCCCGGGCCCGGCCCAGGTGAGCACGGCGAGCGACGCCTCCATGGCACCGCCGTTCCCGTCGGCGCCGGCCATCTCGTCGAAGCGTCGGCGCAGCAGTCGCTCGGCGAGGCCCTCGACGCCCGCGCGGTAGGGCGTGCGCGACAGGCGCCGGGCCGCGGCGTACACGCGCGCGGGGACCAGCACGGAGCCGTCGGCCTTGGCGAGCGCGGCGACCGGCCGGACGAGATGGCGCCGTTTGCGGTCCATCAGCAGGTCGGCCAGCCGGGCCGGATGGGCGTCCAGCACCTGCCGAGCCCCGTAGCCGGTGAAGTGGTCCGCGCTGCCGGCGGCCAGCCGGGCCCGGTGCCGCGCCGCCGACACCAGGCAGGAGCCCGGTTCGTCGGTCAGGGGTCCGTCGAGCACGGCGTACGGCAGGGTCTCCTCGCCGCCGGTGACGACCACGTGGTGCAGCCGCGGATCGGCGGCCAGGGCGCCCGCCCGCTCCAGTTCGGATTCCCGTCCACCGACGGCCAGGTCGTTGAAGGTGACGGCGAGCAGCCGCTCGCCCGCTCCCGTGCCGTGCCCGAGCACGGTGCCCGGCATCCCCGGCAGCCCGGCGGCCAGCAGTGCCAGCGTCCCCGAGGCCGGTCCGCCGGACAGGTCGGCGCCGATCCCGGGCACCGGCATCCCGCGCGCGGCGCGGCGTTCGGCGGGCCCCATGCCCGGCACCGGTCCGGGGTCGATGCCGTCCCCGGGTACGTGCCGGGGCACGGCGAGGCGGGTCCGTACGGCCTCCACCAGCGCGTCGCGCACGCCGTCCACGGCTCTGTCCGGGTCGGCGGCGGGGGCCGCCACCGCGAGCGAGGCCACCGGCTCGTACCCGGCGATCTCGCGCGCACCGGCGCGCAGGATCAGCGCATGCCCCGGCGGAACGCGCTTCACGCCGTCGTACGGGGTGGAGTCGTCCAGGGCGGCCGGTACGTCCGGTGCGGCGAGCAGCGCGGCGAGGTGCCCGAAGTCGAGGTTGGCCTCGATGAGGTCGGCCAGGGGCAGGGCGGCGGTCGCGTACGCCGTGCCGCCCTCCCAGGGGGCGTGGAACACGGGCCGCGCGCCCGCGAGGTCGCCGCAGACGGTGATCCGCCGGCCGACCTGGACGACCGCCGTGTAGCTGCCGGGCCACGCGGTCAGGTGCCGCAGCGCACCGCCGCGCGCGGCGAACAGGCCGACGCGCAGCTGTTCGTCGGTCGCGCCGCAGATACCGAGGACGGCGATCCGGGTCTGCGGGTCGACGGTGACGACGCGCACCTCGTCGGGGCGCCAGTCGCCGACCGCCCACAGGGGGTCGGGATCGCCCCACAGGGGCTGGGACCCCACGGGCTGCACCGTCTCACCGTCGTACCCGGTGGCCCCGGCGGAGCCGCCGGCCCCCGCGCTTCCCGCGGCTCCCACGGCGGTGCTGCTCCACCCCACCAACCACCGCATCGACGCCTCCACAGGCCGGGGAACCAGTGCACCGTACGAACTGGTTCCCCATGCTGCCATGAAGGGCGCGCCGCAGAGCGTCGGCGGAGCCGCATGCGCTCCCCTGAATGCGCCCCCGCGGATACCCGCGCGAGGGGGTCAACTGCCGGTGGCCGGGCGCCGGTCACGGCGCGCAGACCTCTCGGGGGGGGGGCGTCCCGGCGACACGAATGCGCCCCCGGAACGCGCCCCCTTGACCACCCCACGCGCCCACAAGTCCCATGGTGAGGGCGCCGGAACCCCCTCGTCGCAGGGGTCTTTTTTGGCCAAATCGGCACCGCACAGACCGTGTTGAACACGCTGCGTACAGGCTCTGCGCATCGCCCGGTGGCGTGCGGTCCGGGAGACGGACCACGCCTCCCGGACCGGTCCGCCGCCCGCGGGGATGTAGACGGCGGCGTCCCCCAGCCCACCGGATCCAGTACAGCGGGCCGACCCACGCAACCGCCATGGAACCGCTCCCCCGATGGCCGGAGAAGAGCGCACGGGCGGGCGCACGGCCACACACCGGGAGCACACGGCGACGTTCCGTGCAGGGGCCGCGCTTCCGCACGGGCCACAATCCCGCCATCCGGAACAAAGCCTCTTAACGCACGGGATGCGGCGAACTACGCTGGGTTTACGAATGCCGCGTGGTTATGCCAGCACGGCAGCCGTCTGTGTCGAGGGGTGGCGCATGTCCAGGGAGCAACGCGGGCCGAACGAAAAGCTCGGCGCCGTTCTCGCCCTCGCGGGAATCAGCAACGCAGGACTCGCCCGGCGCGTCAACGACCTCGGCGCCCAACGCGGGTTGACTCTTCGCTACGACAAGACGTCGGTGGCGCGCTGGGTGTCGAAGGGCATGGTGCCGCAGGGCGCGGCACCGCACCTGATCGCCGCCGCGATCGGCCAGAAGCTCGGCCGGCCGGTGCCGCTGCACGAGATCGGTCTGGCGGACGCGGACCCCGCCCCCGAAGTGGGTCTCGCCTTCCCGCGGGACGTCGGGCAGGCGGTCAGGTCCGCCACCGAGCTGTACCGCCTCGACCTCGCCGGACGCCGGGCCGGCTCCGGCGGCATCTGGCAGTCGCTCGCCGGCTCCTTCGCGGTGAGCGCGTACGCGACGCCCGCCTCACGGTGGCTGATAACCCCGGCCGACAGCTCGGTGGCGCGTGACGCGAGCCCGGTCGAGGGCTCCGGCGCACCGGTCAAAGTCGGCCACAGCGATGTGCGGAAACTGCGGGAGGCCGCCGAGGACGCCCGCCGCTGGGACTCCAAGTACGGCGGCGGCGACTGGCGTTCGTCGATGGTCCCCGAGTGCTTACGCGTCGAGGCGGCGCCGCTGCTCCTCGGCTCCTACTCCGACGAGGTCGGCCGCGCCCTGTTCGGCGCCTCGGCCGAACTGACCCGCCTGGCCGGCTGGATGGCCTTCGACACCGGCCAGCAGGAGGCGGCCCAGCGCTACTACATCCAGGCCCTGCGCCTGGCCCGCGCGGCGGCCGACGTCCCCCTGGGCGGCTACGTCCTCGCCTCCATGTCCCTCCAGGCCACCTACCGCGGCTTCGGCGACGAGGGCGTGGACCTCGCCCAGGCCGCCCTGGAGCGCAACCGCGGCCTGGCCACGGCGCGCACGATGAGCTTCTTCCGCCTGGTCGAGGCACGCGCACACGCGCGCGCGGGCGACGCACCGGCGGCGGGCGCCGCCCTGAAGGCCGCCGAGAGCTGGCTGGAACGCGCCCGCCCGGGCGACAACGACCCGACCTGGCTGGGTTTCTACTCCTACGACCGGTTCGCCGCCGACGCGGCCGAGTGCTACCGCGACCTGAAGGCACCACGCCAGGTCCGCCGCTTCACCGAGCAGGCCCTGTCGCAGCCGACGGAGGAGTTCGTACGCTCGCACGGGCTCAGGCTCGTCGTCTCGGCGGTGGCCGAGCTGGAGTCCGGCAACCTGGACGCGGCCTGCGAGCAGGGCGTGCGGGCGGTCGAGGTCGCCGGGCGCATCTCCTCGGCCCGTACCACCGAGTACGTCAGGGACCTCCTGCACCGCCTGGAGCCGTACGGCGACGAACCGCGCGTGGTCGAGCTCCGCGAGCGTGCCCGGCCGCTCCTGGTGACCCCGGCCTGAGACCGGCGCCGCGCGGGTTTGAGGGCATTGTCAGTGGCGCAGTGCACTATCGAAGCCGGGAGACGGACCGGGGAGGGACCGGGAGGTGGGACACGTGCGGACCGGGATCGCATACGACTGCGACGTGCTGGTGATCGGCGGCGGGATCGTCGGCCTGTCGACGGCGTACGCGATCACGCGCACCGCGCCGGGCACGCGCGTGACGGTGCTGGAGAAGGAGCCTGGACCGGCCCGGCACCAGACGGGCCGCAACAGCGGCGTGATCCACAGCGGCATCTACTACCGCCCGGGCTCGCTGAAGGCCCGCTACGCGGTGCGGGGCGCCGCCGAGATGGTCAAGTTCTGCGCCGAGTACGGCATCGACCACGCGGTCACCGGCAAGCTGATCGTCGCCACCGACCGGGCGGAGCTGCCCCGGCTGCACGCGCTCGTGCAGCGCGGCCGGGAGAACGGCATCCCCGTGCGGGAGCTGGGCGCGGCCCAGATCCACGCGTACGAACCGGAGGTCCGGGGCCTGGCGGCCATACACGTCGGGACGACCGGCGTCTGCGACTACGTCGGAGTGGCACGGCAGCTGGCCCGGGCCTCGGGGGCGGAGATCCGCTACGGCGCCCAGGTGCTGCGCATCGACCGGCGCCCGGACCTCGGGGTCGCCGTGCGCACCCGTACCGGCGACGTGATCCGGGCCCGGGTCCTGGTCAACTGCGCCGGTCTGCACTGCGACGAGGTCGCGCGGATGACCGGGGACGACCCGGGGATGCGGATCATCCCCTTCCGTGGCGAGTACTACGAGCTGGCGCGGCCGGAGCTGGTGCGGGGCCTGGTGTATCCGGTGCCGGACCCGGCGTTCCCGTTCCTCGGCGTGCACCTGACCCGCGGCATCGACGGCAGCGTGCACATCGGCCCCAACGCGGTACCGGCCCTGGCCCGCGAGGGCTACGGCTGGGGCGTGGTCCGGCCCCGTGAGCTGGGCGCCACGCTCGCCTGGCCGGGCTCGTGGCGCATCGCCCGGCGGCACTGGAGATACGGCGCCGGGGAGCTGCGGCGGTCGCTGTCCAAGGGGGCGTTCACGTCGGCGGTGCGCAGGCTGCTGCCGGTGGTGACGGAGGGCGATCTGGTGGAGGCGCCGGCGGGGGTGCGGGCGCAGGCGGTCCTGGCGGACGGGACGCTGGTGGACGACTTCCTGATCAAGGAGGGGGCGTGTGCGGTGCACGTGCTGAACGCGCCGTCCCCCGCGGCGACGGCGGCGCTGCCGATCGGGCGGGAGGTGGGGCGGCGGGCGCTGGCGGCACTGGGCGCCGGATGACGCGGCCCGGCCGTAAAATCGACTCACTGTGTCTGATTCCCGCCATGCTCCCGAGACCCCGCAGCCGCCCGTCGACAGCGCCGACCGGCAGGCCCGTGCCAAGGGTGAGCCCCGATTCCCCGACGGTCCCAAGGCCGACCCCGCCGGGTCGCACTTCGAGCGGCGGATCCGGAGCTTCCAGCCGCGCCGGAGCCGGGTCACGACCGGGCAGGCGGACGCGCTGCAGCGGCTGTGGCCGAAGTGGGGACTGGACATCGACGGACAGCGGGTCATCGACCTCACCGAGCTGTTCGGGAACACCAACCCCGTCGTCCTGGAGATCGGCTTCGGCATGGGCGAGGCCACCGCCCAGATGGCCGCCGCCGACCCGGACACCGACATCCTCGCCGTCGACGTCCACACCCCCGGCCAGGGCAACCTGCTCGGTCTCGCCGAGCGGAACGGGCTGACCAACATCCGTGTGGGCAACGGCGACGCGATCATCCTGCTGCGCGAGATGCTCGCCCCCGACTCGCTCGCCGGACTGCGCGTCTACTTCCCCGACCCCTGGCCGAAGAAGCGGCACCACAAGCGCCGCCTGATCCAGCCGGAGTTCCTGACCCTGGCCGCGTCCCGCCTCGCGCCGGGCGCCGTCGTGCACTGTGCCACCGACTGGGAGCCGTACGCGGAGCAGATGCTCGAGGTCCTCACCGCGCACCCCGACTTCGAGAACACCGTGCCCGGCGGCGGTTTCGCGCCGCGCCCCGCCCACCGGCCGCTGACCCGTTTCGAGGGCCAGGGACTGGACAAGGGGCATGTGGTGAACGACCTGCTCTTCCGCCGCGTACAGCCCCCCGTGCCGCAGCGCGGTCAGCAGCGCGATCAGCACAAGGAGCAGCCCCCCACCGGCTAGGGTCCATGCCGTGGCCACCTGTCCCCCGTGTCCGACGCGTCCGCCCACGCTTCCGCATACGCAACCGCGCTGGTGGCAGCTCACCTGGGTGCGTTACGGCGCGCTGATCGTCCTGCTCGCGCTCTCCGGCCTGGTGATCCTGGCCCTGGTGCGCGAACAGACCGGCACCCAGGGGTTCCTGGTCGGGCTGGGGCTGGCGGTCTTCCCCGTGCCGCTGCTCGTAGCCGCCTTCCGCTGGCTCGACCGCGTCGATCCCGGCCCCTGGCGGAACCTGCTGTTCTCCTTCGCCTGGGGCGCCTGCGCGGCGGCGCTGATAGCGATCGTCGCCAACAGCTTCGCGACGAGGTGGATAGCGACGGCCACCGCCGACCCCACCGGTGCGGACACCCTGGGCGCCACCGTGATAGCGCCGGTCGTGGAGGAGTCCGCCAAGGCCGCGGCCGTCCTGCTGGTCTTCCTCTTCCGCAGGCGGAACTTCACCGGCATCGTCGACGGCGTCGTCATAGCCGGCGTCACCGCCACGGGCTTCGCCTTCACCGAGAACATCCTCTACCTGGGCACCGCCTTCGGCACCGACCAGCTCACCGGCGACCGGGGCATCGCCTCCGTGACCGCGGCGACCTTCTTCGTCCGCGTCGTCATGTCGCCGTTCGCGCACCCGCTGTTCACCGTGCTCACCGGCATCGGTTTCGGCATCGCGGCGCTCTCGGCCGACCGCCACCGTCTGCGCCGTGTGCTGCTGCCCCTGTCCGGCCTGCTGCTCGCGATGGGCATGCACGCGCTGTGGAACGGCTCGGCCTCGCTCGGCGAGTACGGCTTCTTCGCCGTGTACGCGGCGTTCATGGTGCCGGCCTTCGGCCTGCTGACCTGGCTGGCGATCTGGACCCGGCAGCGCGAACTCGGCACCGTGCGGGCCGAACTGCCCGTCTACGCGGTGGCCGGCTGGCTGGCGCCGGCCGAACCGTTCGCGCTCGGCTCGATGCGGGCGCGCCGCATCGCCCGGCGGTACGCCCGCCAGCACGCCGGGAAGCCGACGGAGCGGGTGGTGGCGGAGTACGAGGCGTACGCGACCTCGCTGGCGTTCCTGCGGCAGCGGGGGCGCCGGGGCCGGGCGGGCGCCGACTACGTCGTACGGGAGCGGGAGTTGCTGACCGAATTGTGGCGCCGGCGGGAGGCGGCGCGGCCGGCGCTGGACTACGCGGCCCGGGCCACGGCGCCGCCCCTCCCGGTGGCCGTACCGCCCTGGCCGGCGTACGGGCCGCACGCGGCACCGGCACCCGCCCGGTACACCGCACCGGCCCCGTACGCCATGCCCGTCCACACCTCCTACACCGCGTACCCGGCCCAGAACCCGTACCGGTCGTAGCGGCGGCGGGGAAGCGGCCCCTCGGGTGGACAACCGGGCGGACGACGCGGACGGCTCAGGCGGACGCCTCCGTCAGCCTCCGCACCTCCGCCTCCGTCAGCTCCAGGTCGGCCACCCCGAGCAGCGCCGGCAGCTGCTCGACCGTCCGCGCGGACGCGATCGGCGCGGCCACCGTCGGCTGGGCCGCCAGCCAGGCCAGGGCCACCGTGGCGACCGGCGCGTCGTGGGCCTCGGCGATCTCGTCCAGGGCGGTGAGCACCCGCCGTCCGCGCTCGCTCTCCAGGTGCTTCGCGGCACCGCCCGCCCGCGGGCTGTCGACGGTCGCCCCGGGCCGGTACTTGCCCGTGAGGAAGCCGGACGCGAGGGCGTAGTAGGGAACGGCGGCCAGACCGGCCCGCTCGGCGAGGTCCCGCAGCTCACCCTCGTACGTGTCGCGCGAGACCAGGTTGTAGTGGGGTTGCAGGGCCACGTACCGGGCGAGGCCCTCGCGGTCGGAGAAGTCCAGGGACGCCGAGAGCCGCTCGGCCGTGATGTTGGAGGCGGCGATGTACCGGACCTTGCCCGCGCGCACCAGGTCGTCGAGCGCGCCGATGATCTCCTCGACCGGCACCTCGGGCTTGTCGTAGTGGGTGTAGTAGAGGTCGATGCGGTCCGTGCCCAGGCGCCGCAGGGAGGCGTCGGCGGCGGCCTTGATGTTGGCGGCGGACAGGCCGGGGTACTCGGGGTGCTGGCTGACCTTGGTGGCGATCACGACGTCGTCGCGGTTGCCGCGCGCCGCGAGCCACTTGCCGATGAGGGTCTCGGACTCGCCGCCGCTGTTGCCCTCGGCCCACGCGGAGTAGACGTCGGCGGTGTCGACGAAGTTGCCGCCGGCGGCGGTGTAGGCGTCGAGGACGGCGAAGGAGGTGTCCTGGTCGGCGGTCCAGCCGAAGACGTTGCCGCCGAGGGCGAGCGGGAAGACCTCGAGGCCGGAGGAGCCGAGCTTGCGCAGAGAAGTCATGTCCTGTGACAACAAGCGCCCCGGAACTGGTCATTCCGGGGCGACGCACAATTCGCGCGAACCGGCGGCCCCTGTCCTCAGGGGGTGAGGCCCTTGCCCTGCAGCCACGCCGCCGGGTCGACCCCGCCCCCGGCACCGCCGACGTGGACCTCGAAGTGGAGGTGCGGTCCGGTGACGTTGCCGGTGGCGCCGACGCGGCCGATGACGTCACCGGTGCTGACCTTCTGGCCGACGCTGACGTTGATCGACGACTGGTGGCAGAACCACAGCTCGGTGCCGTCGTCCAGGGTCAGGATCGTGCGGTAGCCGTAGGAGCCGGCCCAGCCCGCCTCGGTGATCGTGCCGGTGTGGACGGCCTTGACGAGGGTGCCCGTGGGAGCGGCGAAGTCGAGGCCGGTGTGGTGGCCGGAGGACCACATGGAACCGGCCTGGCCGAAGGTGGAGGTGATCGTGTACGAGGAGGTCGGCAGCGTGAACTGCTTGGCCAGCTCGGCGAGCCGCTCGGCCTCGGCCTTCTTCGCGGCCTCCTCCTCCGCCTTCTTCTTGGCGGCGGCGGCCTTGGCCTCGGCCTCCTTCGCCGCCTTCGCGGCGGCTTCGGCGGCTTCCTTCTCGGCCTCGGCGGCGGCCTCGGCGGCGGCCTTGGTCTCGACCTGGACCTGCTGCTGCTCGGCCTGCTGCATGATGCGCGCCCGCAGGGCCTCACCGGCGTCGGTGGTGCCCTCGGCGGTGTCGGTGGTGGTCGCGCCGATGCCGCTGAGCGGGGTGGCGGAGCCCTGGGGTTCCGGTTCCGCCTCGTCGGAGATCAGCGAGCCGACGTTCGGCAGGTCGGGCATCGAGATCGGCACCGGCGGCTTGCCGGTCTGGGCGCTGGCCATGCCGCCCGCTCCGACGGCCGCGATGACGCCGACGCCGAGGACGGTGGAGCTGCGGGCGAGTCCGCCGCGCTGCTTGGCGACGCGGTGCCGGCCGCGTACGGGACGGATGGACTCCGCGGTGGGGTTCCACTCCTCCCAGGGGCCCGCTTCGGCGCGGTGGCCGTCGGGGCCGAAGGGGTCGGTGTCGTGCGTGATCGGCACGAACGGGGCCTCGGGGGCAGGCCGGTTGGACGCCACGTGGGCGTACTCCTTTCCTTCCTTCCGCCTACCGGGTTAGCTGACGGGTTCGGAGCAGGAAGGTCTCCTACGCGCGTATACCTGCCGTGCCTCCACGGCGGCATACGCCCGATTCACCCCAAGGTGGTGGTTCCCCGGTTCCCTCACGGGATTCGGCGCGTGCGCACGGAGCCGCCTTCTGTGACGGCTGGGACGACCGCGCTGCGTTATCGAACGTTAATAGACGCGAGGTGCTGATTCCAAGCCGCCCCGATTGATCATTAAGAATTTCGGACGGGACGTACCCCTCATGAGGGGCGAAAGCGGGGCGACTTGACCGCCCCTCAGGCAACCGTTCTCCACCACCCGTTTCTGACGTTGTGTCAGTTGTTATGCGGAGGGCGGTCGCGTCGTCACCACCCGTGTCACCGGTCAGGGCCGCCGCACCGCTCAGCGCCGGCGTACGGCGAGCAGCGCCATGTCGTCCGTCATGCCGCCCCCGGAGTGCCGGCGCACCTCGTCGGCGAGGGCGTCGAGCAGTTCGGCCGGGCGCCGGAAGGCGCGGCCGGCCAGCCGCGCCGCGGGATCGTAGAACCGGCCGTGGGCGTCGCGTGCCTCGGACAGCCCGTCGGTGTACAGCAGCAGCGTGGCACCGCCGGAGAAGCCGGCCTCCTCCGCCCGGTCGGGCCACACGCCCAGCTCCCCCATCCCGAGCGGCAGCGCGAACTCCCTGGCCTGTACCGGACGCACGGTGCCGTCGGCGTGCAGCAGCAGGGGCGGCGGGTGGCCGCGGTTGACGATGCGGACGATCCCGGCGCCGTGCGGGAGTTCGGCGAGGACGGCGGTGGTGAACCCCTCGAAGGCGTCCAGCCCGTCGCGCCGGGTGCCCTCGCGCGCCAGCGCCCGCTCCAGCCGCTGCGCGACCGCCTCCAGCGTCGCCTCCTGCTCGGCGGCCTCACGGAAGGCGCCGATCACCACGGCGACGGCGGCCACCGCGCCCATGCCCTTGCCACGCACGTCACCGACGATGATCCGCACGCCGTGGGCGCTGTCCTGCACCGCGTACAGGTCACCGCCGATGAAGGCGTCGGCCTGCGCCGCCTCGTAGCGGGCGGCGATCTCGAAGCCGCCGATCCGCTCGGCGGGCTCGGGCAGGACGGCCCGCTGGGCGGCCTCGGCGATCTCGCGGGCGGAGGCGAGGCGCGCGTCGGTGCGGCGGACGAAGGCGTTCACGAAGACGGCGAGGGCGGCGACCGTCGCGATGGTGATCAGTTCGGTGAGCGAGTCCACGTAGTGGGCGACGCCCTTGCTCAGTTGGAGCCCGATGACGGTGGCGACCACGGCGAGACCGGTGAGCACCGTGCCGCGCCGCGAGTAGACGGGCGCCGCGACCAGGGGCGCGGCCGTGTACAGGGGTCCGGCGGTGAAGTACCGGGGAGTGAAGACGTCGTACAGGATGGCCACGACGATCAGCAGGACGGGGAGCAGGCGCACGAAGGGCCGGCCGTACGGGGTCCGCCGCAGCTCCCGCCCGGCGGACGGGACGGGCACCGGGTCGGTGCCGAGGCCGGGGTCGGGCACGGGGTCACCGGGCAGCCGGCCACCGGCCCTGGCATACGGTGCCTCGTCGTCCACGTCACCTGGCCGCACCACTCGTCTCCCGCCGCCCCTGTACGTCCACGCCGCTTGCCGTCCCGCTCTCCAGGTTTCCCGGAGGACGGACGGGGGGCGAGCCGTGGAGGCCGGTCGGGTGACGGACGCGCGGACGCACCGAAGGCCGGAATCCTTGAGGATTCCGGCCTTCGGCCTTGAGTAGCGGGGACAGGATTTGAACCTGCGACCTCTGGGTTATGAGCCCAGCGAGCTACCGAGCTGCTCCACCCCGCGTCGTTGTGTCTCCAGTGTACGTCATGTCGGGGGTGGAACGCACACGCGTATCTCAGGGGCCCAGCAGGTGACGGTTCGGGCCCTTCGCCGACGCCTCGTACTCCGGCAGGACGACGACGGCGGCGCCCCCGGCGGCGAGCACCCCGCTGCCGTCGGCACCCGGCACGAACGTGTCCGGTTCCCGCCAGGCGGTGACCACGCGGCGCACCCCGGCGTCGAGGATCAGCCGGGCGCAGGGCGCGGGCCGGGAGGCGCGGCGGGCGCACGGTTCCAGGCTGCTGTACACCGTGGCGGTCGCGAGCCGCGGGTCGGCGGGGTCGACCTTGGCGAGCGCGGCCTCCTCGGCGTGCACGACCGGGTCCCCGCCCTCCCGCGAGTGCCCGCGCGCGAGCTCCGTCCCGTCGGCGGCGACGATCACCGCCCCCACGCTGAACGCCGTGCCGGACGGCGGGCACAGCCCGGCCAGCTCGCAGGCGAGCGCCAGCCAGTGCCGGTCGGCGGCGGACACCTCGCCACCGGCCCCCGGGGCGGTCGGCCGGTAGCGCATGAGCACGACGTCCTCGATGCGCCGCGTCTCCACCAGTCCGAGCCGCCCGCGCTGGTAGTCACCGGGCCCGAACAGCCGGGGAGCGTCCGGGTCCCCGACGAACACCGGGGCGAGGACGAGCTGCAGCTCGTCGGCGAGCCCCTGCCGCACCAACTGGCTGTGGACGGTCCCGCCGCCCTCCACCATCAGCCGCCGCACACCCCGCCGGTCGTGCAGGAACTCCAGCGCCGTCCGCCAGTCGAGCGCGTCCCCGAGCGGCACGACGTCGGCGGCGATCCCGAGCGCGTGGGCCCGCCGGGCGCCCTCGTCGGTGGTCAGGAGCACCTTGTCCCCGCCGGTGTGCCAGAAGGCCGCCGTCGGATCCAGCTCGCCCGTTCCGCTGACCGTGACCTTCAGCGGGTACTCCGGCTTCCCCGCGGCGACCCGGGCGGCCCGTCGCCCGGCCGAGTTCACCAGCAGCCGCGGGTTGTCGGCACGGATCGTCCCGGCGCCGACCAGGATCGCGTCGACGGAGGCGCGCACC
Source organism: Streptomyces sp. NPDC093586 (assembly GCF_044764905.1). Lineage (NCBI taxonomy): Bacteria > Bacillati > Actinomycetota > Actinomycetes > Kitasatosporales > Streptomycetaceae > Streptomyces > Streptomyces sp. NPDC093586. The sequence goes on from NZ_JBIWJA010000057.1 coordinate 21,933, forward strand.
TCGTCGACCCGGTCGAAGTCGGCCGGGGAGGACAGCAGGAGCCGCTCGGGGCCGGTGTCGTCCAGGTACCCGTCGAGGGAGACGGCGGCGGAGAGCAGGACGTACGGGAGGGGCATGGGCGTACTCCGGTGAGGGGGCGGGCGCCGGGTGCGGCGGGGGCAACCCTAGGCGCCCGCGCCGTCGGTGCGGGCGGGGGCGCCGGTGTCGTCGGGGTCGTCGGTGTCTCCGATGCAGTCGTCGGCCTCGTCCTCGGCCGGGGGCAGGCGGCGGCCCCGGGACTCCGCGACCCGGAGCACGTCCGCGAGGCACTCGGTCAGCCGGATCGCGGCGTAGCGGACCTCGGCGTTCGGGGACAGCGGGTCGTCCAGCACCCGCCGTGAGACACGGAGCACGTCGAGCCCCTCGGTGAGCTGCCGTTCCTCCGTCTCGTCGGCGAGCCGGGACACGAAGCCGCCGCCGTCACCGGGTACGAGGAAGCAGGGCTTGCCCTCCGGCGACAGCCAGGGCAGCAGACGCATCGAGCCGGACGCGCTCATCACGCGGCCACCTCCCGGGCGCCGACGATGTGCCGGTCGAGGTCGATGCCGAAGTCGGCGGCGAGGACGAGGGCGAGCCGGCGGTACCGCCGGCGGTCCTGTTCGAGGGCGGTGAGGTAGGGGCGGACGAGCCGGTTCTCGGCGCCGTCGAGGGGGAGGTGACGGCAGTGGGGTGAGCGGTGGAGGGGGAGGCGCGCGGGGGCGCCGGGGAGCGGACGGTGACGCGGATGGTGCCGTGTGGCACCCGCACGGTGCCTTCCGGTGCCGGGTCCGAAAAGAAGGCCCAGCCAATGGGCGACGCGGTGGATAAGGTCGTGCATGTCGACGCTCCTCAGTAAGCGTTGGCCGCGCCCCGGGAGGTCTGGCCGCCTCGCCGGGGTCTTCACATGCCCGAAGGTAAGCCCAGGGTGCAGCCCTCTACATACAAGTACAGAGGGATCCACTCGAACGTGTTCCTCTCGGCATACATACGTTGGACAGGTGAGCGATACAGATCACCAGCCCCTGGACCCGATGAGCGCCAGACCGCTCTACGTTCAGCTCGCCGACGTCATCACGAAGAAGATCAAGTCGGGAGAGCTGGCGCCGGACAGGCCCATCCCGTCGGAGAACCACCTCGCCGACGAGTACGGCGTGGCACGACTCACCGCCCGCCGGGCCGCCCAGGAACTCCGTGAACGAGGCCTCATCGTGACCGTGCGCGGCAAGGGGTCCTTCGTTGTGGAGCAACCGCCGACCGGCACCTCCCATGACGGGGACGAACCCACCCCCTGACGATCCGGCCGGCGAAACGGGTACGCATGCCCGCACGGGCTCCGCACCCGCGCCGTTGCTCGCCCTGGATCTCACCGGCACGTTCGCGTTCGGGCTGAACGGGGGCCGTGGGAAACCCCGTGGAGCCGACGCCCAGCGGTCACGCTCCGTGTCCGCCCGAGTGGCCGGATCCGGGGCCGTCACCGAGGCTCGACCCATGGCGAGCGACTCGACGACTGCCTCCGCCCGGACCGTGCTGTCCGGCCTCGACGCGATCCGTTCCGACGTGGAGGACCTGTACCGGGACCTGCACCGGCATCCCGAGCTCGGCCTGCGCGAGCACCGCACGGCCAAGAAGGCGGCGGACGCCCTGCGGTACTGCGGCTACGACGTCACCGAAGGCGTCGGCGGCACGGGCGTGATCGGGGTCCTGGCGAACGGGGACGGGCCGGTCGTCATGGTCCGCGCGGACATGGACGCCCTGCCGGTGCGCGAACGGACCGGTCTCCCGTACGCCTCCACCGCCACGGTCACCGACGACGACGGCGGCGGCGAACAGCCCGTCATGCACGCCTGCGGCCACGACGTACACGTGGCCAGTCTGGTCGGCAGCGCACGGCTGATGGCCCAGCACCGGGACGCCTGGCGGGGGACCTTCGTGGCGCTCTTCCAGCCGTCGGAGGAGAAGGGCGACGGCGCCGACGCCATGGTCGAGGACGGCCTCACCACGAAGGCGCCCCGGCCGGACGTGGTGCTCGCCCAGCACGTCCTGCCCTACCCCGCCGGTTACGTCGGCACGCGGGCCGGTTCCTTCATGTCCGCCGCGGACAGCCTGCGCGTCACCGTCCACGGACGAGGGGGCCACGGCTCCATGCCCCAGGCCACCGTCGACCCCGTGGTGATCGCCGCCATGATCGTCGTACGCCTGCAGACCGTCGTCTCCCGGGAACTGGCCGCCACCACCCCCGCCGTGGTGACCGTGGGCAGCATCCACGCCGGCAGCAGCCCCAACGTCATCCCCGACCAGGCCGTCCTGCAGATCAACGTCCGCACGTACGACGACACCACGCGCAGCCAGGTCCTGGACGCGATCGAACGGATCGTCAAGGCCGAGTGCCGGGCTTCCGGTGCGCCCCGGGAACCCGAGTTCGAGCGGATCACGTCCTTCCCGCCCACCGTCAACGACGAGGAGCCGACCCGGCGCGTCGCGGACGCGTTCGCCGCGTACTTCGGCGACGACGCCCGTACCTCCGGGCTGTTGACGGCCAGTGAGGACATGAGCAGGATCCCCCAGGCGTTCGGGGTGCCGTTCACCTATTGGGGGATCGGCGGGACCGACCCGGAGCGCTATGCCGAGGCCGTGAAGAAGGGGACCGTCGCCCAGGACATCCCGGTCAACCACAGCGCCCTGTTCGCCCCCGTCCTCCAGCCCACCCTGGACACCGGCGTCAGCGCCGTGACGGTGGCCGCCCTCGCCTGGCTCGGCAACGACTGAGCCACGCGGGCCGCACCGGCCCCTGTGCGGCGCCCGGCCGCCCCTCCGCCGCCGGGCTGCGGGTTCCGGTGCCCTGACCGGCTGACCGAGCGGGGCGTCCCGCGCCGTGCGAGCCGTGTGAGCTGCCCCGTCGGCGGATGTGCGGGTCCTGTGTGAGTACGTGTACTCAGGCGGCCTGGTGTCCGGTACCGGTGGGGCGTGGTGACGGGGATCGTTACTGTACGGTCCCGACACCTACAACCACGCGGCCGTACCTACAGGTATGGGTCCGCTCGACAGGGCACGGCAGGGGGCCACGCATGGCGTGGGACGAATGGGAGCGGTTGAAGGCCGAGGCGGCCGAACGCGGCGGTACGCGGATGCAGTTGAACCAGCTGCCGGCCGATCAGGGTGGCAGCACGGGTGACCTGGTCTCGGACAAGGCGGCCTGGAACAAGGCCGGAACGGACATCGGGTCGCTGCGCGAGGACATCGGCAAGGCCACGGCGAAGCTCAAGGACGGCCAGACGGGCCTCGGCAGCGACACCGGCTGCCTGACCGCCGCCGCGCAGAAGGATGTCTACAGCTCCTGGGAGACCTACGTCGAGAAGGTCAGCGGGCGCTGCGGGAAGCTCTCGGGTCTGCTGGCGAAGGCCGGCAGCGATCAGCTGAAGACGGACCAGGCGGTGGAGGCGGAGATCGCCAAGCTCGTGGTGGCGTACACGGACACGCCGGCGGTCGGCGGACAGGACAAGGGGCGGTAACCGGACGTCATGGACCTCGCGACACTCAAGGCTCTCAAGCCGACCGAGTATTCCGAAGCGGCCGACGGCTACCGCAGTACCTCCGACATGGCGAGCGCGGTCAAGGACCGCATCGACAACCAGATAGCGGTGGCCATGAAGAGCCGGCTGAAGGGCAAGGCCGCCACCGCGGCGGTCAAGCAGCTGGGGGAGCTGAGCCGGAACTTCCACTACATCCAGGTGCAGTGCGGCCTCGTCAGCACCGCGCTCGAAGCGTTCTCGTACGAGATGGAAGCGGCCAAGCGGAAACTCGACACGGCCCTGGAGAACGCCAAGGCGGGCAACCTCACCGTGAATCCGGACGGATCGGTCACCTACCCGCCCGGCGGCGAGAAGGACGAGGACGGCAAAGTCCCTCACGGTGGCACCGTGAACGGCCTGACGGACAGCACGGCCTCGGCCGTCGGCCGGCAGGCGGCCAACTTCGACCCCAACCCCCACCACCGCCTCGCCCAGGACTGCGCCGACCTGATCGCCACCGCCCTCAAGGAGGCGACCGAGGCCGACGGAAAATGGGCACCCAAGCTGCGGGCCCTCAAAGCGGACGACGACCTCACCGTCTCCGACGCGGACTGGGCCGACGCCGACTCGGACATGGACGGCGTACGCGAGGCCGGCAAGAAATACCTCGACACCCTCCCGCAGCCCCCGAAGGACGGAAGCCCCGAGGACAACGCGGAGTGGTGGAAGAAGCTCACAAGCGAAGAGCAGGCCGCCTACATCTCAGTACGCCCCAACTCCATCGGAGCAATGGACGGCCTTCCGGCCAACGTGCGTGATGAAGCCAACCGTATGGTGCTGGCCGAGAGCAGAGGCGAGTACCAGCTCAAGCTGAACGCCTGGATGCAGCAGGAACCTCCCCACTACCGACCCTACATCAGCCCCATTACAGGCCGTGAAGTGAAGGGCGCTCAGGTCGAAACCGAGGACTGGAAGAGGTGGAATGAGAAGAAGCAGGACCTAGAAGGTCGCATCAGAGGGATGGACGCCATTCAGAGGCGTTTCGACATGACAGGAACCGACGGACTCCCCGAGGCATACCTGCTCGGATTCGACCCCGTAGGGAAGGGGAACGACGGGAAGGTGATTCTGGCCAACGGAAATCCGGACACAGCGGACCACACAGCCATCTACGTGCCGGGCACAGGTACGCTGCTGCAGGACATCGAGAAGGACACGAATCGATCGGTGGACCTCTGGCGGGAATCGGGTAAATTCGCGCAAGGAGAAAAGGTCTCCACGATCACTTGGTTCGACTATGACGCTCCGCTGCAAGCAAAGCCTTTCGACAAGGGCGGTGGCTTGTTCCCGGAGGCAATGTCCGACGAGTTCGCGGCAAAAGGGGCATCCGGCTTGCAGAGCTTCCTGGACGGGAGTCGCGCGGCACATCAGGCAGAGTCCGGGCCGAACAACTTCGGTCACACCACCCTGATGGGGCACAGCTACGGCACTACGCTCATCGGAGATGCGGCGAAGACCCGTGGATGGCCCGAGGGCCCGCTGCCCGTGGACGACGTTATTGCAGTTGGCAGTCCGGGGATGCAAGCGGACCACGCTGCCGACCTCGGCATAAGAAGCGGTCACATGTGGGCCATGAAGGGAGGCGGGGACGACGAACTGGTACGGGTCGGCGGAAAGTATCTTGCCGGCCTGGGCGACAACTGGACCATTCCCACCGACCCTGAATTCGGTGCAAACATTCTCGAATCGGACGCCGAAGATCACGGGGCCTTCTGGGACGAAGGCTCCACGAGCCTGCGCAATCAAGCTCTCGTAATCACCGGACAGTACGACAAGGCGACCCTTGAATAAGACGTACACTGCGGCTGCCCTTATGGCATCGACAGCCGTCCTCTTGGGAGGATGCTCACAGGTGAGCAACGATAAAGAAGTTGAACTTCGCGATGACCAAGCCGTCAAAGAAAAAGTCGAGCACGCATCCAGCGAGATTTTCGACATCATAGGAACGAAGGGGAAGGTGACTGAGTCAGGCGCACGCCCCATGCAATGTTCAGACTATGCACCCGAAGAAAAGGTGCACCGCATGCGTCACCCTTGGAGCATTTACGATGCGTCGGATGAAAAATTGAGGGAGGCGATGGAGAACCTACGAAAGCAACTTCCCGCGAAGGGATGGAAGATCGTCAAGGACGGCCCTGACAAGAGCCAGGCCAAACTTCCTCAGATTGTCGCCAACTCGCCCGACGGACACATGTCCGCCGACATCCGATTGTGGATCGAGGCGCCCGAGAGCAAGCGCTCGTCCATGATCGAAGTCACTGTTGTCTCCGACTGCTTCCGCAGCAGTCCCAGTGCGACGTCCGAAGGGAATTGAGGGAACTGGCAGAAAGCGTGACGCTCCGTCGGAGCCGAGCCAGTCACTGAGTCTCTTTGCAACCTCAGGAGCTGATGTGAAGTATCGACCGGGCGTTCTCGCACTCGCCGCGTCTGTGGCCCTTGCGTCCCTCACTGGATGCAGCACGGCCGAGAACGGATCCGACGACATCCCGTCCGCCGGCACGAGCACCTCGCAGGATGCCGCTCAGGAAGCGGAGAAGGTGTCCAGTGAGCTGTACGACCTGATCGGCATCAAGGGGAAGGCGTCCGACACCGGCCCGGGCGTCCAGTCGTGCGCCGGCAAGGACCGGGAGAAGTACTTCCGGATTTTCCACCCCTGGAACTTCTACCCTGCTTCACCCGGTGAACTGGGCGAAGCGATGGAGCGGCTCCACACGGACCTGCCGAAGCACGGCTGGAAAGTCGTCGAATACGGCCCCGACACGAGCAAGAACAAGAACCTCAGCCTGACGGCCGACAACGACGAGAAGAAGTACAGCGTCAACGTCTCACACCGAGCGAAAAACGACCCGCCGAAGCTCGCCTTCTTCCTCGTGTCCGGCTGCTACCAGATCCCGGACGGCCAGAAGATCCAACGCTTCTGACCGCCTCGGGCGTGGGCAGGCGCGCGTCCGTGGCCCTGCCCCGGCGTCAACAGCCGTGGGCCGGTCGGGGCGTCCGCCGGGGAGGCCGGACCTCAGCCGTACGCGCGCGCCGTGAGGTAAGGGTCCCGGCGCAGTACCTCGCGGCTGCCGAGGAAGGTGCCGGCGGCCAGGCCGGCTGCGGGAAGCAGGAGCGCCGCGGCGGTCCAGGCCGGTCCCGGCAGGGCGTCCGTGAGCGTGATCGGCAGCCCGAGCACCCCGCTGAGCGGGCCGGTCAGGGCCAAGGACAGTCCGGTGCCGACGGCCACGCCGAGCACGCCCGCGACGCCCCCGGAGAGCACGGCCTCGCCCAGCAGGATCCGCCGCAGCTCGGGCCGGCCGGTGCCAAGGATCCGCAGGACGGCGAACTGACCGAGCCGCGCCCGCGTGCTGTCCGCGGCCCGGACGGCGCCGAGTCCGACGGCCGCCAGGGCCAGGACCAGGACCCCGGCACGCATGGCGAGATCCGCCGCGCCGAACAGGCCGGGCAGGTCGCGAACCCGGTCGGAGACCGGAGACGCCGAGAACCCGTCGGCCTGCAGTGCCCCGGTGACGGCGGCCACCTGCTTCTGGTGCCCGACCACGACGACGGCGGACTGAGCGCCCTCCTTGTCCCGGAAGACGTCCGGCTCCTGACCGGCGCGTGCCGCGGCCAGCAGGGCGGCGGTGTCCTCGGCGAGGTAGGCGGCTCCCGGGCCGTCGGCCTGCCAGCCGGGGTCGTAGAGGGCGACGGCCTTCAGCCGGATGACGGCGGTGGTACCGGACGAGGCGCCCGTCGCCTTGGTGAACCCGAAGGCGACGGTCCGGCCGAGGAGCGGGGCGAGGTCGGTGCCCTGCGCGACGGCGGGGAGCACGACCTCGTCCGGGCCGAGCTTCGCGGGGATCTCGCCCCTGGTGACGGGCAGGGCGTCGCCCGGGGTGAGCGTGTGGCTGGTCAGGTCGTACGTCCCGTCGTCCTCGGCGTACAGCGTGGAGGGGTAGTCGGCGACCACCTGCCGGACCCCCGGCACGTCCCCCGCGTCCCGCAGCGCCGAGGTGGTGAGCGGACGGACCGACGCGTCGCCCTCGAACGAGGAGAGTTCGATCTGGGTGAGTCCGCCCGTCTCCAGGACCTCCCGCTCGAGGGCACCCGCGGCGCCCGCGGCCACCCCTGCGGACGTGGTCAGGAGCGCGGCCAGGACGGTGAGGGCGGGCAGCGCCCTGCGCAGGGAACGCCCGTCGCGCTTCCAGGTGTAGAGGCTCCAACGGCTCATACCGGCTTCTCCTCACGGGCGTTGTCCTCGGCGGTCGCCGACAGCACTCCCCCGTCGAGCACATGACGCCGGTCGCACTCCCCGGTGGCCGCCGGGTCGTGGGTGACGAGCAGTACGGCCGCACCCCGCTCGGCACAGGAACGCAGGGAGCTCATCACGGAGTTCGCGGTGCCGGGGTCGAGGCCGGAGGTCGGCTCGTCCGCCAGGATGAGCACCGGTTGCTTCACGGCCGCCCTGGCGACGGCGATCCGCTGCCGCTGACCGCCGGAGAGTTCGGTGACCGGGGAGTCGGCGAGGTCGCCCAGACCGAGGTCACCGAGCAGGTCACGGGCGACGGTGCGGTGCCGGGTGAGACGGGGGCCGAAGGCGGCGGCGACGTTCTCCCAGGCGTTGAGGAACGGCAGCAGCCCGAGGTCCTGCAGGACGATGCCGATCGAGCGCCGACGCAGAAGGTCCCGGTCGGCCGGGGACAGGGACCGGACATCCGTGCCGGTGATGTGCAAGGAGCCCGCGGTCGGCGAGAGGATCAGACCGAGGAGGGCCAGCAGAGTGCTCTTGCCCGAGCCCGAGGGCCCCTCGACGGCGACCGTCGCCCCCGCTTCCAGCGTGAGGTCCGCACGGACCAGACCACCGCCGGACGCGTAGCTGAAGGCCAGACTCTCGGCCGTGACGGCGGGGGGAGGGGCTGTGCTCATACGTTGGGATGTCCTTTTCAATGGGGGACGAGTCAGTTCAAGGGGCAGTTCAGGCGAGGAGGTAGTAGGCGGCTCTGGTGGCATCCGCAGAGGCGACACCACTCGGCGAATCGCCGTACAGGTCGGGGTACGCGGCATCGCGGTGTTTCTCCAGCAGGCCGGGAATCTCGTCCCACAGCGACTGTGGAATCTCCTGCTCGGAGGCAAGGGCAGCCTGGACCGCGTCGGAAGCGGCCGACAGTTCCCCTTTCCGCAGTGCCTCGCGGGCATACGCCACTAGATCGATTCCCTTGGTGAGCCGTTTCGCCTGAGTCACACACCCCGCCTCGGTGAGTACCGCCACGATGCGCAAGGAACGGGAAGACAACCTGCCGTCCTTTTCCTCGGACAATTTCACAGAACTGCGCCGACAGCTCAGCCCGAATTCGGCACGCGCTGCCATGGCGCCATACCAGCCACGCTGATTCTCCGCCGTGAGGCGTGCCGGAACGTTCAGCTCGGCTGCCTCCTCGGCACCCTTGTCGGCCTGTGGTCCGCAGAGCAGGGACAGGCGGTGGCACGTCATGGCGAGCGGAAGCCGGTCGGACGGATCGAGTCCGGGGTCCGAGCCCATCTGCTTCAGGCGCTTCTTCAACCATTCCGGTGCATGCTTTTGTTGTCCGGCGGCGGTGAGAGCCCGTGCGGTGTTGTAGGTAGCGGTGAGCGTGCCCATCTGGGCAGGGGCCTTGGCAACGAGACCGTCGGGCCGGATGCTTCCCACTGGGGACGGCAGCGTTTCCGAGAACTTGGTGGCTCTCATGGTGAGCGCACGCCGGACCACCCAACGCGTCTGAGTGTCGGAGTGGTGCAGAGAGGGCAGCAGACAGGTACGCGTCTGCTGCGACAGCTGCCCGCGCAGCAGGGCCAACGCAGCTCGTCGCATGGGGTCGAGACGCCCGCAGTCGGCTTCCGAAAGCACATCGGTGTCGCGTAGGGCCCGCGTGGCGTGGCTGCGTACGCCGACTACACGCAACGCGTCAGTTGCATAGAGCACCGGCACGGGCTCTGCGGTATGCGCGGTGTCCGCGGCGAGACGGTCCAGCACGGAACGGGGCACTTGGTCGTCGCGGCCCAGGCAGGTCAAGGTCTGCAGGAAGGCTGCTCGCGTGGTAAGCGAGGTCAAGGCGTCATCATCTTCGTCCGGCGTGCGCAGATAGGTGAGTGCTTCGGTCTCTGCTTTGTCCCGGATACCGGCCCTTTCCAGGATCGTTGCCGCATCGAGTCCTGAGGATCCCGTCAGTGACAGGCACACGTAATGTGCCCGCCAGGCGGGGGTGTCCAGGACATCGGTACGGGCGAGATCCTCCAGAGCGCCCGGACGGGCCTTCGGTACCGGCTCACTCGTCCGGCGGCCGGCGGCGAGTGCGGCCTCTAGGCGCCCGTACGCGGTTGGATACAGCGCGGGATCCCGACCGACATCAGCGCGGGTGGCACGTACCAGATCGTTCGCCCCTCGCAGGGCATCGAGTTGCTCTGCCAGGTCACCACCGGGCGGGCGGGGCCGGTCCACTGTCCCGCCACCGACCAACGAGAAACTCAGGGCCGAGGCCGCGATCGCCGCCACCACAGCCGTGAGCACATGAGCGCGACGCCTTGTGTGCTCTTGAAGTGCACTGCTCTTCATGTGGTTCCTCACCCATTGCGCGGGGCGACGCTCAAGCGTGGCCCCGCGGCACGGTGGATCGGTGATCAGTCGTTGGCACAGGCCGAAGCGAACGCCTTGACACCGGACTTGAAAGCACCGCCGTCGGAACACGTGGTGATGCTCGTGTTGAGTGAGCCGCCTGGATCAGCGATACCGCTGATATCGGCGATCCAGGTGTTCTTGTTGGTCCAGCTGACCTGACGGGTGTTCTCACTCACGTACGTGCCGCTCGGGCTCAAGGAAAGGGTCGCCTGCCAGCCGTTGGCCTTCACAGTCGCCGTATTGGTGATTTTGCTGACCTTGTACTTGCTGCCGCCCTTCATGGTCTTGGTAGACGTCTTGAAGGAGCACTTGTCGGCGTACACGTTGCAATGCCATGCGTTGACCTGGACCTTCGCTCCCGTGCCTGGCAGAGGGGTCGATCCGGTGTCAGAGACGGCCATGCCGGGTACAGCCACCCCCGCGATCAGCATCCCGACGAGTCCGGTGGTCAGCAGGGATTTCTTCACTTGTTTCTCCCCGTGTTCACGGCGCGCTACCGCAGCCCGCCCGTCACACGGAAAGGTGGCAGATCTTGCATGACCTGGTCATTCCGGCGCGTGGCTGAAATGTGACGCCCAGGCATCGTCATCAAGGGACCTGGAGATAAGTGCTGGAGTCCACAGACCTTGGGGCACATAGTGTCCTGCGCCAGAGATCCGTCGGCAGATGCGGGCGAGGGAGTCGAGGATTTCCTCGGCGGTCTTGGTCCAGATGAACGGCTTGGGGTCTTC
>NZ_JBIWJA010000058.1:0-31618 GCF_044764905.1 Streptomyces sp. NPDC093586
GCCCTTCAGGCGTGCCGCGACGGCCGCGGCCTCCTTCTTCTCCTGCTGCTTGACCTCGGTGAACGAGACGTCGTTCGCGATCATGTCGAAGACCTCGGCGGCGGGCTGCTCCTTGAGGACGACCGTCGTCTTGACCTTCTCGGCCGGATTGTCGACCACCGGCACCGTGGTGAAGGTCAGGTTCTTGGTGTTGAGCTTGCCCAGCTCAAGACCGAGGTCCTTCAGCTTGCCGATGCTGTCCAGCTTGGCGTCGACGGTCAGCGCCTTGGTGCCCGCCTCCGCCAGCTTCACCATCTTCGTCGGACTGGTGAGCGTGTCGTTCGACTTGAGCTTGCGCATCAGCGAGCCGAGGAACTGCTGCTGGATCTGAATGCGGCTCAGGTCGCCGCCGAAACCCACCGAGTGCCGGGTGCGCACGAAGGCCAGCGCCTGTTCGCCCTCGATCGTGTGTTTGCCCGCCGGCAGGTTCAGGTGCGAGTCGGGGTCGTTGATGTCCTTCGCCAGGCACACCTCGACCCCGCCGACCGCGCTGGTCAGCGTCTTGACCGCGTTGAAGTCGGCGACCATGAAGTTGTCGGGCGTGATCCCGGTCAGCTCGGTGACGGTCCGCATGGTGCAGCTGGGCGTACGGCCGTCCTGGCCGAGGCTCATGTTGAAGCGGGCGCCGGTGGAGCCGGGGATGACCTTCGTCGTCCCGTCCTTCTGCGTGGTCGGGCAGTCGGGGATGTCGACGATCAGGTCGCGGGGGATGCTCAGCGCGGTCGCGTTGGAGCGGTCCTTGGACACGTGCAGCAGGATGTTGGTGTCGGCGTGCCCGACGCTGCCGGCGTCGCCGTAGCCCTCGTTGCCCGCACCGGTGCGCTTGTCGGTCCCGATCAGCAGGATGTTGATGGCCTTGTCCTTCTGGAAGCCACCGGTGCCCGCGCCGTCGTCGGGGAGGGACTGGATGTTGCCGTTGAGGTGCTCCAGGTAGAGGTACCCGGCCGCCGCGGCGCCGAGGACGACGAACGCCATGGTGCCGCCGGTCCACAGCAGGATCCGCTTGCCCGCCGGCCTCTTCTTCGCCGGCCGCCGCCGCCCGCGCCGCCCGGGCGGCGTCTCCTCGGGTGCCGCACGCCGCCTGCGCGGGCCCGGGACCACGGGGCCCGGTGCGGTGGCGGGCGCCTGTGCGGTGCGGGTGAGTGCCGTGCCGGAGGGGCCCGGACCGACGGAGCCGGCACCGGGGGGCTCCGGGGCCGCCGACTGCGGTGCGGAAGGGGCCAGTCGCAGTTCGTATTCGCCGGTGTCCGGGTTGAGTACCCACTGGTCTGCGGGGTCGAAGCCCTCCGCCCGCCCACGGCCTTGCGCGTCCACGGTTGTCCGATCCTCCGTCGGGGCCACGCGGCGCCTTCCCCTCCAGGCGCCCGGTCTCGGTCACTCAGTGCGCGACCCCAGGACGGAACCTCGTGGCCGGGCACACCGGATCGCTCACACTAACCGCCCGATTCGGCGTACGGCGACGTCGGTGCCGTATTCGACGATCCTTACAACCGGCCAATCCGACCCTTTTCCTGGACAAGTGTCCGCCCCGCGACGCATGTCTTGGCCCTGCCTTGCGCCGTCTTGGAACGCGCTTTACTCGCAGACGTGCTCGGCCGCTGTGTTGCCGCTGAACGTCGGCTCCGGGGAATCGCCGCCCCCGGGTCCGCGCGCGGCCGCGGAACCGGATTCGTCTCCGCCCCCTGTTCCCCGCCCGGCCGGCGCCGCGACGGCCACCGGTTCGTCCGTCCGCAGACGCGTGAACAGCTTCTCGGCGTCGGGCTGCACGAGTTGGTCGCGATTGACGTCGCGCGCGTACGACTTCCTGGGAACGGTCAGGAATCGCACCCGCTCGGCGGGGATGCCCCGCAGGCCGCGCGCGAGGTCGTACACGCCCCGCAGACTCGCCAGCCCCGGATCGGTCGTCAGGGACGACGTCGCCGCGTCCAGTACGGGATAGAGCTTCACCGGATTCAGCAGGACGTGATTGCTCTGCACCTTGTCGACGAGCGCCCCGAGGAAACGCTGCTGCCGGTCCATCCGGTCGGTGTCGCTGCCGTCACCGAGCGATTTGCGGGCCCGGACGTACCCGAGGGCCTGTTCCCCGTCGAGGGTCACCCGGCCGGCGGGCAGTCTCAGCCGGGCGTCCTCGTCGTCGACCGGCTTGCGCAGGCACACCTCGACACCGTCGAGGGCGTCCACCATCCTCTTGAAACCCTGGAAGTCGACGACCACGTGGTGGTCGATCCGAATGCCGGTCAGCTTCTCCACCGTGCGGATGGTGCACGCCGAACCGCCCGCCTCGAAGGCGTAGTTGAACTGCGTGAACACCGGCTCGGTGCGGGAGCCGTCCCGACGGCGGCAGCCGGGTACGTCCACCATCAGGTCGCGGGGGACCGAGACGGCGGTGGCACTGTTCCGGCCCGCCGCGAGGTGCAGCAGGATCGTGGTGTCCGACCGCGCGGTCCCGGTGTCCCGCCCATAACGCCCGTTGTCGTCGCCGGAGCGCGAGTCCGACCCGATCACCAGCACGTTCCGCGCGCCGCGGACCAGCGAGGCGGGCCGCTCCTTCTCGTACCGGGCGAGTTCGGCCGCCGCGGCCTCGTCGGCGGTGATGTTCCCGCTCAGCTTGGCGTACACCACCCAGCCGACGCCCGCGGCCGTGACGCCGAGCACGGCGACCGCGACGCCCGCGTACCGCAGGCGGCGCCGCCGACGGCGCCGCAGCCCGTCCCCGGCCGCGGACGCCCCCGACCCCGGGGCCCCGGCTCCGCCGGGGGACGCGCCTGCGCTGTCGCCCACGTCTGCCTCCGCCCCTCGTGCCGTACGAGCGTGCCCGCGCTTCCTCGATCATGACCCGAGTCCCCACCCCTTCCGGGGCCTGACTGAGCCGAACGGGCCAACCCGCGAACCCTCACCACCGCAGCCGCGAGCGTCCGCGCCACGCCGTACGCCGACGTAACCGTGCGCGGCCGTCCCAGGCCGCCGTGGCTGCGGGCAGTCGTGCCTTCCCCAGTGCCTGAACGGCCGGGGAGGCACCCCCCGGGGGGCACGGGTGGGCGCTGGGGGCGCCCCCTCTGAGGGTGGCACCCCGTCAGCGCCGGGTCGCGTCACCCGCCCGTGTCACGCCTCAGGCGGCACCCCGTCGGCGCCGGGCCGCGTCACCCGCCCGTGTCACGCCTCAAGCGGCACCCCGTCGGCGCCGGGCCGCGTCACCCGCCCTGCGGTGGCACCCCGTCAGCGCCGGGCCGCGCCATGCCCGCCCCAACGCTCCGCACCTCCACAACCGCTCACGTTCACCGCGCCGTGGCCGACACCCGCTCCGTCTCGATCCGCTGATCCACCACACCGTCCCCCGCCCGCTCCAGATGCCGGCACAGCACCACCGACCCCCCCGACGCCAACGGCCCGTACAACCCCGCGTTCAACCCCTCCCACGTGTCGTACGGCAGCCCCGACAGAATCCGCGCTCCCGGCCCCGTGAGCCCCAGCCCCGACGCCTCCGCCCGGGCCCGCTCCACGATCTCCGCCCCGCTGAACTCCCGCCCGGCCACGATCAGCGCCGGAGCCTCCGGGTCCACCGGCACGTACGGCACGAACCGGTCCCCCTGCCCCGGCACCTCCACCGCGTAATCGGCGAAGCCCTCCGGCGGGGCCGGCGCGAACCGCCCGCCGAGCGGTCGCAGCGCCAGCGCGATCCGCGGTCCCGAGCACGCCCGCGCCGCCTCCAGCGTCTCCGGCTCCGGCCCGCTCACCACCACGTCCGCCGCCGCCGGGTCACCGGCCACGTCGGCGACGACACCCACCGACGCGCACGCCAGCAGCCACACCGCCGTCTGCCAGTGCGCGGGCAGCAGCAGCGCGACCCGGTCACCGGGTTCGACGGACAGTTCGTCCTGGAGCAGATTGGCGGTCTTGGCCACCCAATTGGCGAAAGTGGCCACGGACAGTTCGACGCGTTCGCCGGTGGCGTCGTCGTAGAAGGTCACCAGGGGGCGTCCCGGGTCCGCGGCGAGCGCGGAACTCAGCAGGTCGGCAGGGGTGCGGTCGGTCGCGTTCACCCGCGCAAGCGTACGCGGGCCCGAAGGCGCGGCCCGGTCGGACGGGGCTCGTCGCCACCACCGGATCGGGCGAAAAAACCCTACGACCCGTCACATCCCGTATGGACAGATTTGTCCGATCATGTCCAGGATCAGGGGCATGCATGGATTCCTCACTTCCTCAATAAGCGTCACCTGCGCGGCCGCGCTGGCCCTTCCGCTCACCGCCGCGCCCGCGACGGCGACCACCGGAAGAGCGGCACCGGCATCGGCACCGGCATCGGCACCGGCCGGGGCGTACGTCCCCGGCAGCACCCAGTCGCTGCCGCTCACACCCCTCGCGGGCGACCGCGCCTCCACCGCCCCCGGAACCGCCCAACAGGGCGTTCCCCGCCGGGACACGCGGCGCTTCTCCCTGGTCGGCGTCGTCTGGGACGACCCGGCCACCGCACTGCACGGCCGCGTCCAGGTCCGCACCCGCGCCACCGCCACCGGCACCTGGTCCGACTGGCAGGACCTCGAGACGCACAACGCCGACCACGGCGCCGACCCGGACACCGCCGAGAGCGCGTCGGGCGGCGTACGCGGCGCCACCGCACCGCTGTGGGTGGGCGAGTCGGACGGCGTGGAGGTGCGGGTGCGCGCGGCGGACGGGGACGGGGACGGGGACGGCACCACCGACGCCGCCCCCGCCACGGCCCCGCTCCCCACCGGCCTGCGCCTCGAACTCGTCGACCCCGGCGAGGGCGCCCCGCCGCGACCCCCCACGGACGCGACGGCCCCCGAGGAGGGCCCCCGCACCACCGCCCTGACCACCGAACCTGCCGACCCCGTCGAACCTGCCGAGGCCGCCGAACCTGCCGAGGCCGCCGAACCTGTGGAGGCCGCCGAGGCCCTCGGGTCCGCCGAGTCCGCCGAGACCTACGCGTCCGCCGAGGGCCTCGACGCCTCCGCCGCCAACGCCGGCCTCGCCCCCCTCGGCGCCACCGAGATCCCGGCACTGAGCCGGGCCCAGACCGAGAGCGAGCTCCTCGCCCTCGGCACCCTGACGGAGCAGCAGAAGGCCAAGCCGTACATCGGCCCGCGTCCGAGCATCACCACGCGCCGCGGCTGGGGCGCGGACGAGAAGCTGCGCGAGAAGAAGTTCGTGTACACGAAGAAGGTCAAGGCGGCCTTCGTGCACCACTCGGCCACCGGCAACAACTACAGCTGTTCGCAGGCCCCGTCAGTCATTCGCAGTATCTACCGCTACCACGTCAAGAGCATGGGCTGGCGGGACATCGGCTACAACTTCGTCGTCGACAAGTGCGGAAAGATCTACGAGGGCCGGGCCGGGGGAGTGGCGAAGCCGGTACTGGGTGCCCACACCATGGGGTTCAACTCCAACAGCATGGGAATCGCGGTCCTCGGCACCTACGACTCGAAGAAGCCGTCGTCCGCCGCGGTCAAGGCCATCGCCCGGCTCACCGCGTGGAAGCTCGGTCTCCACGGCATGAATCCGCGCGGCAAGACATACCTGAAGTCCGGTGGTGGCAACCTCTACCGCAAGGGAAAGAACGTACGACTGAACGTCATCTCGGGTCATCGCGACGGCTTCGCCACGAGCTGCCCCGGCAAGCAGCTCTACGGCAAGCTCGGCACGGCCCGCTCCTCGGCGGCGAAGTACCAGGGCCGCTGAGGAGGCACCCCGCACGGCCATCGACGGCGCCATGGAACGGTCTGCATACACTGGCCGGCCGAAAGACAGTTCGGCCGGTCCCGGCAGGAAGCAGAGACGACAGGTGACAGAAGCGATCCTCCTGGTCGGCGGTAAGGGCACGCGGCTGCGCCCGCTCACGGTGCACACCCCCAAGCCCATGGTCAGGGCGGCCGGGGTGCCGTTCCTCACCCATCAGCTGGCGCGGGCGAAGGCGGCGGGCGTCGAGCACATCGTGCTCGCGACGAGCTATCTGGCGGAGGTGTTCGAGCCGTACTTCGGAGACGGCTCGTCCCTGGGCCTCCACCTGGAGTACGTCACGGAGGAGGAACCGCTCGGCACCGGCGGCGCGATCCGCAACGTGGCGTCGCGGCTGCACTCCGGTCCCGACGAGCCGGTGCTCGTCTTCAACGGCGACATCCTGACGGGCCTGGACATCGGCGCGCTGGTGCGCACCCACGAGTCGACGGGCGCGGACGTCTCCCTGCACCTGACGAAGGTGACGGACCCGAGGGCGTACGGGCTGGTCCCCACGGACGACACGGGCCGGGTCCTGGCGTTCCTGGAGAAGCCGCAGACGCCGGAGGAGATCGTCACCGACCAGATCAACGCGGGGGCGTACGTCTTCCGCCGCTCGGTCATCGACACCATTCCGGCGGGCCGCCCGGTCTCGGTCGAACGGGAGACCTTCCCGGAACTCCTCGCCACCGGGGCGCACCTGCAGGGCATGGTCGACTCCACGTACTGGCTCGACCTGGGCACACCGGCGGCCTTCGTGCGCGGCTCGGCGGACCTCGTCCTCGGCCGCGCCCCGTCCCCGGCGATACCGGGCCGCTGCGGCGACCGCCTGATCCTGCCCACGGCCACCGTCGCGCCCGACGCCAAGCTGACCGGCGGCACGGTGGTGGGGGAGGGCGCCTTCGTCGCGGAGGGGGCGCGCGTCTTCGGCAGCACGATCCTCCCCGGCGCGGTCATCGAACCGGGCGCCGTCATCACCGACTCCCTCATCGGCACCCGGGCCCGCGTCGGCACCCGCTCGGTCCTCACGGACACGGTCATCGGCGACGACGCGGTCATCGGCGCCGACAACGAACTCCGCTCCGGCGTCCGGGTCTGGTGCAACGCCCACATACCCCCGGCCTCGGTCCGCTTCTCCTCGGACGCGTCGTAACCACGACCAGCCGTACCTCCCCGGCCGCCCGAGTGCCGCGGCGGGCGACGTTCGCCCGGTGAGGAGCGGCGTCCGGTGCGGCGAGTGGGGGCACCCCCTCCGGGGGAGCGTGCCGGGCGCCGCGACGGGGCGAACGCCGCCTGTTGCGGCACTAGAAGGCTGATGAAGATCTTGTTGAGGGGCTGTCCGGTTCGTGGGCCGGGCGGCCCCTTGGCCTAGGTGGTGGCGGGGCTGACCGTCCAGGTGTTGCCTGTGCGGGTGAGTCCGAGGTTGATCAGTCGGCGGAGGTTGAGGGCGGCTCACGCGGCGGGGCCAGAACCCCAAGATCTTCATGAGCCTTCTATAGGCCGTGTCTCCCAACTTTTGGGCACGGAGACATCGAGGGCTCCGTCGGGCTCGTAGACTTGTGACGTGGCATTCATGAGCACCCCGCACTGCTGCTTCCTGTGATCGGAAGACGCTGAGGGCGATGCCGGACGGCGTCGCCCTCCTTGGTGTGCCTGCTGCGTGAATCACATCCAGATGCTGCCCGTTCCTTCCTGAGGCAGTGACGCTCTGAGCGCGCAGGCACGATCCCTTCCCTTCACCCCTTGCCAGGAGTGCCTCGTGCCCGTGTCGCTTCCCCCTGCCCTCGATCTGTCCCTCCACCTGCTTCGCTGCCCGACGTGCCGAACGCGCCGCCTGCACCCTGAGTGCGGTGCGCTGCGTTGCCCGGTGGGCCATACCTTCGATATCGCCCGTCACGGCTATGCCAGCCTGCTGACGGGCACCCGTGCCACCAGCGGCGATGACGCAGTCATGGTCGAGGCCCGGGGCCGGTTCCTGTCCACCGGCACCTACGCGCCCATCCGCGAAGTCGGGGCCCGCCTGGCGGCCGACGCCGTGTCTGAGCAGGGCACGGTGGTGGACGTGGGGTGCGGCACCGGCTACTACCTGGCCGGCGTACTCGACCAGTTGCCCGACGCCCGTGGTCTGGGGCTGGACACATCCGTGCGCGCACTGCGCTTGGCAGCCCGTGCCCACGACCGAGCCGCAGCGGTGGCCTGGGACGTCTTCCGTCCCTTCCCCCTGGTCGACGGGGCGGCCGATGTCGTACTGGACGTGTTCGCCCCCCGCAACCCGGCCGAGTTCCACCGCGTACTGCGCCCGACCGGCCGGCTGATCGTGGTCCGACCCACCGGGCGGCACTTGGCCGAGCTGCGTGGGCAGGTGCCTGCGATGGTCACGATCGACCCGGCCAAGGAACAGCGCCTGCACCGGGCGCTCAACCCGTTCTTCGAGGCCGTCGTCACCGAACAGGTGGAGTACTCAGCGTCCTTGACCAGGCTGGACGCCCTGGATCTGGTGGCGATGACGCCGAGTGCACGCCACGTGAGTCGTGCAGACCTGAATGACGGCGGCGTCCTGCCCGACCAGGTCACCGTCTCCGTGCTGGCCACCGCCTACCAGCCTCGGTGACCGCGAGCGGGCGCATGCGTCTGCTGACCGACGGACAATGGGCACGCCTGGCGCCCTGCCTTCCCCGCAGCACGGGGAAGGCAGGGCGCCCGTTCGCCGACCACCGCCGCATCATCGAAGGGATCATCTACCGATACCGCACGGGCATTCCCTGGAGAGATCTGCCCCGCGAAGCATTCGGTCCCTGGCAGATGGTGTGGAGGCGCCATCGCAGGTGGGCGGCCGACGGCACCTGGGACACGGTTCTGGTCCGACTGACCGCCCAGGCGGACTCGATCAATGGGATCGATTGGACGGTCTCGGTCGACTCGACGATCAACCGGGCCCACCAGCACGCCACGAACACGGCTCGGCCGGAGACGGACATCAGCGCCGCCACCCGCCGCAGCAAGAGCGGAACTCCTGCCACCGGGCGCGAACCAGCCGGCCACGCCATAGGCCGATCCCGTGGCGGCCTGACCACCAAGATCCATCACGCCGTGGACGGCCACGGCCGCCCGTTGGCCGTCGTAGTCACCCCTGGCCAAGTCCACGACGCACAGGTTCTCCCTCTCTTGCTGGGCGACATCCGAGTCCCGCGACTTGGCCCTGGCAGGCCGCGCACCACACCGGAGGCACTGCTCGCAGACAAGGCGTACTCCTCCAAGCAGGTCCGCGCAGACCTCGCGGTCCGTGGCATCCGCACGGTGATTCCCGAGCGTGCCGATCAGCAGGCCAACCGCAAGAGGAAAGGCCGCAGCGGTGGACGGCCCCGGACTCTGGACACCGAGACCTACAAGCGCAGGAACCTCGTAGAACGATCATTCAGCCTGCTCAAGCAGTGGCGGGGCCTGGCCACCCGTTACGACAAACTCGCGATCGTCTACCGCTCCGCAGCCGTGCTGGCGGCAATCATCGCCTGGTTACGGAGTTGAGAGACACGACCTAGCTGCGGGCAGTCGTGCCTCCCCCCCCCAGAGGGGGTACCTCCAGGGGCGGCACGGGTGGGCGCAGCGGCACCCGTGGCGCCGGGCCGCACAACCCACCCCGCGCCCACACCAACCCCGGGCACCGGAGAACGCGCCCCGCACACCACCCCGTCAGAGCCTCTCGATCCCCCGCGGAGCCATCCGCGGCGCCCGCCTCCCCGGCCCCCGCCCACTCAGCAGCACCAGCCGGACCGCCCGATGCCGCTGCCCGGCGTACGGCTCCAGCAGGCGCAGCATCACCGCATCGTCCGCATCCCGGTCCCCGCCCAGCGCGAACCCCACGATCCCCGGCAGATGAAGGTCCCCCACCGTCACCGCGTCCGGCGCCCCATGGCTGCGCTGCACGGTCTCCGCCGAGGTCCACGGCCCGATCCCGGGCACGGCCTCCAGCCGCACCCGCGCCGCCGCCGGCTCCATCCCGGCCGCCTCCTCCATCCGTGCGGCGACCCGTACGGCCCGCAGGATCGTCGAGGCCCGCTTGTCGTCCACACCGGCCCGGTGCCACTCCCAGGACGGGATCAGCGCCCACGTCCGCGGCGCCGGCATCACGTGCATCCGCCCGGCCACGGGCCCCGGCGCCGGTTCGCCGTACTTCCGTACGAGCAGCCGCCACGCCCGGTACGCCTCCAGCGTCGTGACCTTCTGCTCCAGGATCGACGGGATCAGCGACTCCAGCACCAGCCCGGTCCGCGTCAGCCGCAGCCCCGGCCGCCGGTGCGAGGTGTGGGCCAGCAGCCGGTGCCGGGGCACGAACGCGGACGGGTCGTCGTCGGCGCCCAGCAACCGCGGCAGCTGCTCCAGCAGCCACTCCGCGCCCGGTCCCCAGGCCTCGCCCCGCACCTCACCGCCGCGCGCGGAGACCCGCAGCGTGCCCGGCCCGGCGGGCGTGAGGCTGGCCCGCCACACCGATCCGTCCGGCGTCGTCCGGAAGGCCGGGTCGCCCGGCCCGCGCCGCAGCGGTCCGAGGACCAGCCCCGGATCCAGCGGCCCGTCCGGCACCCACACCCGCACCTTCCCGGAAGCGACGGCCTGCCGGGGCACCGGTGCGGGGGCCCCTCCCACGCCGGTGAGGCCGTGGGGGAGCGTGGGCCGGGGAGCGAAACGTCCTGCCACGATGAAGCCCCAGGAACGGGAGACGGAGAGGCCCCTGCGGAACGAGAGGCCCCTACGAGGGTAGAGCGTCGCCGGAGCGCGTCACCGCACCTCGATGAACGCCTCCGCGTCCCGCTCCGCCCGCGGCCGCGGCTCCTCGGCGGGATGGCCGACCGCGACGGCACCCATCGGGTCCCAGTCCGCCGGCAGCCCCAGCACCTCCCGTACGACGTCCCGGCAGAACATCGTCGAGGACACCCACGCCGAGCCCAGCCGCTCCCCGGCGAGCGCGACGAGGAGGTTCTGCACGCCCGCGCCGGTGGCGACCACGAACATCTCCCGCTCGGCCCCGTCGCGCCGCGCGTCCCCGTAGGTGTGCGAGCCGTCCATGACCAGGCAGGGCACGACGAGATACGGCGCGCCCCGCAGCACGTCCCCGCGCCGCACCCGCTTGGCGATGGACTCCTCGCTCCTGCCGTCCCGTCTGAGGTCGGCGATCCAGGCGTCCCGCATCGCGTCCAGCAGCCGGGTACGGGACTCGGCGGACTCCAGCAGCACGAACCGCCACGGCGTCGTGTGGTGCGGCGCCGGCGCCGTGACCGCCGCGGCCACCGCCCGGCGTACGGCACCGGGATCGACCGGCTCGTCCGTGAAGGCCCGTACCGTACGCCGCTGGGTGACCGCCTGCCGTACGGCCTCCGACGTGCCGAGCCGGAACATGTCGTCGCGCGCGCCGCGCACCATGGCCCGCGCCCCCTCGCCGTCGTCCCCGGTCACGACCCGGGGCAGTCCGCTCACGACGGCGACGGGCAGCCCGGCGGCCTTGCCCTTGACCAGGTCGCCCGCGGCGGCGAGCTCGTCGGCGGTGGCGACGACGGTGGCGCCGAGCGGATTGCCGTGCGCGTCCGTGCCGCCGCGCAGGTCGTCGAGGACCCGTACGCCCGCGGCGCCGATCGCCACGTCGGTGAGGCCGGCCCGCCAGGGACGTCCGAACGTGTCGGTGACGATCACGCCGACCTCGACGCCCAGCAGGTCCCGCAGGCCGTCGCGAAGGGCCCGCGCGGACGCGTCCGGGTCCTCGGGCAGCAGCAGCACGGTCCCGGCCGGGGTGTTGGAGGCGTCGACGCCGGCCGCCGCCATGACCAGGCCCTGCCGGTTCTCGACGATGCGCAGCGCCCCGCGCCGGGCCACCACCCGTACGGTCTCGGCGTCGATCGCGGCCTCCCGGTCGGTGGCCCGTACGACGCGGCCCTCCGCCTTGGACACGATCTTGGAGGTGACGAGGAGCACGTCCCCGTCGGCCAGCCCGGGGCCGGCCGCCGCGATCAGCTTGGCCAGGTCGTCGCCCGGCTGCACCTCCGGCAGGCCGGGGAGAGCCCGGACCCGGTAGCCGGGAGCACCGTCGCTCACGCCTGACGCACCTCCTCCGCCAGCGTCAGCGCCTCGTGGGCCATCCGGGCCGCCGCGTCGACGTCGGTCATCATCAGCGGCACGGCGCGGCAGAGGATGCCGGCCGCCTTGACCCGCGTGACGGCGTCCGCGTCGACCGTGTCGACCAGCCAGCCGTCCAGCAGCCCCGAGCCGTAGTGCTCGGCGACCGCCGCGGCCGTGGACTCCACGCCGACCGCGGCGAGGACCTTGTCGGCCATCCCGCGCACGGGCGCGTCCCCGACGATCGGGGAGAGGCCGACCACCGGCACCCCGGCGTCGGCGATCGCCTCCCGGATGCCGGGCACCGCGAGGATCGTGCCGACCGAGACGACCGGGTTGGAGGGCGGGAAGAGGATCACGTCCGCCTCGGCGATGGCCTCCAGGACGCCGGGCGCCGGCTTCGCCTGCTCGGCGCCGACCGGCACGACCGCCTCGGCGGGGACCGAGGCCCGCAGCCGCACCCAGTACTCCTGGAAGTGGACGGCCTTGCGCTCGCCGTCCAGTTCGACGGCCACGTGCGTCTCCACGCGGTCGTCGGTCATCGGCAGGAGGCGAACGCCGGGCTTCCAGCGGTCGCACAGCGCCTCGGTCACCGCGCTGAGCGGATATCCGGCGGTGATCATCTGTGTCCGCACGATGTGCGTGGCGAAGTCCCGGTCGCCCAGACCGAACCACTCCGGCCCGACGCCGTAGGCCGCGAGCTCCTCCTTGAGGTGGAAGGTCTCGTCGGCCCGCCCCCAGCCCTGCTCCTCGTCGATGCCGCCGCCGAGCGTGTACATCACCGTGTCGAGGTCCGGGCAGACCTTCAGCCCGAAGAGG
This sequence comes from Streptomyces sp. NPDC093586, assembly GCF_044764905.1. Lineage (NCBI taxonomy): Bacteria > Bacillati > Actinomycetota > Actinomycetes > Kitasatosporales > Streptomycetaceae > Streptomyces > Streptomyces sp. NPDC093586. Next base: position 12,694 of record NZ_JBIWJA010000058.1, read on the forward strand.
TGGATGTCGTCGCCGGTGTTGCCGATGACCGTGATGTCCGCGTCCGGCGCGGCCCGCTTCAGACCACGCAGGAACCGGGCACCACCGATGCCGCCTGCCAGAACCACAATGCGCATGGAAACAGTGTGTCAGCCGTCGGGCCGACTCGTTGAGGAGTGGTGGCCGGGCGACGGGCGGGACGGTCTCGCAGGCGGAACGCGACACCGCGTCAGCCGGTCGTCACAGCGTCCCGGCTCCGGCTCCGGCACCGGCGTCGTGGGGCGCGGCGGCCGAGCACCGCGCGGAGTGCATGGGCATCTCGGTGAGGCCCGGGTAGTAGACGTGCAGGCTGACCGCCGGCTCCAGCGTGTCGTTGACCACCTCGTGCGCGTACCCCGGCGCGAACACCTTCTGCGTCCCCGCGCCCAGCGCGCGCGTGCCGCGCTCCGTGCGCTCGGTCAGGGCACCGTCCAGGACCGTCCACACGCCGGAGGACGGGCCGTGGTCGTGGCGCCCGCTGCCCTGCCCCGGCAGCCAGGACAGCAGCCAGACCTCGTAGCCGGGGCCGGTGCGCAGCCGGTGGTACCAGCGCGTCGTCGCGTCGTAGCGGACGAGGTGCTCCCACTGGGAGCGGTCCGCGGCGAGGGAGCGGAGCAGTCCGGCGAACTCGGCGACGGTGGCCGGGTGCTCGCGCGGTGCCTGGAGGAGGTGCGGGACTTCGAGGATGTCGCCGGCGATCTGGAGGTCACTGTCGCTGTTCATGGGTGCGGGGGTTCCTCGGCGGAAGAGTGCGGGGGCGCGGGGAGGAGCGATACACGGGAACGCCCTGGTCGGGGCGTGGGAACACACAGCCGGGTCGAGTGGACCCGGGACAGCCGGAGCGTGGTCGGCTCAACAGCTGGAACAGCGGCGACAGCTACAGCGAGCGTGGGCAGCACCGTGGGACCCGGCGGTGCGGGTCGGGGCGAGTGCCAAGTTCGCGAGCATGCCCACAAGGACACCGGCTCACACCAGCACTGTCAACTTGATGCCCGTGATGTGGGACATGTTTCACCTCATCCGGTTCATCTCGTCGGTGAAAGGTTTGCTCGGGCGGGTTCCGGGACACATGCGGCACAAGCCGGGCGCACGACCTCCGTTGCGATCCCGTGATCCGAATGTGATCCGGTTCGCTTCGGCGTGCGTGTCGGAACGGGGTCGAACGCCGGGGCGTCCTCCCCTGTACAGGCTCTGTGCGGGGACGGAGGCTCCTGTGGCCTCGTCGGCACGTCAAGGTTTATGGCGATTTGAACACTTTCTGCACAGCCTTGGTTCTGCAGAGTGAATAAGGGGCCCAATAGCAGATCTCGGCTTGACTCGCCCGGAGCAGCACACTTGTAATTTCACTCGTGTCGTTCAGCCGGAATCGATAACGGCTGGATCACGGGGACGCGAAAGACGGACGAGGGGCGCACATGACCGAGCTGGTGCAGCAACTGCTGGTCGACGACGAGGACGAGGAGCTCGGCTGGCAGGAGCGCGCACTGTGCGCCCAGACCGATCCCGAGTCCTTCTTCCCCGAGAAGGGCGGCTCCACCCGGGAGGCCAAGAAGGTCTGCCTCGCCTGCGAGGTCCGTTCCGAGTGCCTCGAGTACGCCCTCGCCCACGACGAGCGTTTCGGCATCTGGGGCGGCCTGTCCGAGCGGGAACGCCGTCGTCTGAAGAAGGCCGCCGTCTGAAGAGGACCGCCACCTGACGCGGCGTCCGCTCCAGCGTCCGACCCACCGTCCGACGGGCGACGCGTCCCCCACGTGCACCACGGTATGAACGGCCCCTCGCAGGTGGGTTGTCCACAGGCGGCGGGCCGCCGTCATGTCCGCCCGGCTCCCGGTCGCACCTCTCGACGAGGCGCTCCGCGCCGCCCCGTTCGATCTGCCGATAGTGTGGGCGCTCGTCCGAGACGCCCCGCCGTTCCCCACAGGCACGGGTGTCCACCGCAGTCCATCGAACCGGGGCCCGTACCTCGATGTCCGTGCACAGCCACACGGCAGCCCAGCAAGACCCCGCTGCCGCACCTGAGTTCCCGCGCCACGTGGTGACCGCGGTCCTCGTCTCCCACGACGGAGCCCGCTGGCTGCCCGACGCGCTCGCCGGGCTGCTCGGCCAGGAGCGCCCCGTCCAGTACGCCGTGGCCGCCGACACCGGCAGCGCCGACGACTCCGCCCGGCTGGTCACCGAGGCCCTCGGTGACGACCGCGTGCTGCACCTCGCCCGGCGCACCGGCTTCGGTCAGGCCGTCGCGGAGGCCGCGCGCACCGCACCGCTCCTCACCGCCGAGGACCTGTCGTACCTGCGGCGGCCCAGCGGCTGGGATCCCGCCACGCGCGCCTGGCGCGACGACGCCTACGACCTGCCCGAACGTCCGCACGGAGAACCGGTGCAGTGGCTGTGGCTGCTGCACGACGACTGCGCCCCCGAACCCGACGCCCTGGCCCAGCTGCTGCGCGTCGTGGACAACGAGTACGACCTCGGCCGCGAGGACGTCGCCGTCGTCGGTCCCAAACTCCGTGGTTGGTACGACCGCCGGCAACTGCTGGAGGTCGGCGTCTCCATCGCCAACTCCGGCCGCCGCTGGACCGGCCTGGACCGTCGTGAACAGGACCAGGGCCAGCACGACCACGTCCGGTCCGTCCTGTCGGTGTCCACCGCCGGCATGCTGATCCGGCGTGACGTCTTCGAGCGGCTCGGCGGGTTCGACCGCCGGCTGCCCCTGATGCGCGACGACGTCGACCTGTGCTGGCGCGCGCACGCCGCCGGCCTGCGCGTCCTGGTCGCCCCGGAGGCGGTCGTACGCCACGCCGAGGCGGCCTCCCGCGAACGCCGTGCCGTCGACTGCGCGGGCCGCGCCACCGCCTCCCCGCACAAGGTGGACAAGGCCGGCGCCGTCCACACCCTCCTCGTCAACGTCCGCACCGCCGCCCTGCCCTGGGTGCTGCTGCGCCTCGTGGTCGGCACCCTGCTGCGGACCCTCGCCTACCTCGTCGGCAAGGCCCCCGGACAGGCGCTGGACGAGATCCGGGGCCTGCTGGGCGTCCTGCTGCGGCCCGAGCGCATCGTCGCGGGACGGCGCGAACGCGGGCGCCCGCAGGTCGGCAAGGACGAACTGCGCTCCCTGTTCCCGCCCCCCGGCGCGACCATCCGCGTCACCGTCGAACAGATCGCGGGCAGTCTCGCCGGCAGCTCCGACGCCGAAGCGGCCACGGGCGCCGGGCGGCACGGCGGCGCCATCGAGTCCGGCCCGGGCGGCGACGACGCCGACTTCCTCGAGATCGAGCAGTTCGCCCGCCTCAAGCGCATCGCCCGCAAACCCGGCCCGGTGCTCTTCCTGGTGCTGATGCTCGTCTCCCTGACCGCCTGCCGCGCACTCCTCGGCGGCGGCGCACTGGCGGGCGGCGCGCTGCTGCCCGCCCCGGACGGCGCCGGCGAGCTGTGGTCGCGGTACGTGGACACCTGGCACACCGTGGGCACCGGCGGCACCGCCTCCGCACCGCCCTACCTGGCGATCGTCGCCACGCTCGCCTCCGTCCTGCTCGGCTCCACCGGGCTGGCCGTCACCCTGCTGCTGGTCTGCTCGGTGCCGCTGGCCGGTGTCACCGCGTACTTCGCCTCCCGCCCGCTCGTGCCCTCCCGGCTGCTGCGCGCGTGGGCGGCCGTCGCCTACGCCTTCCTGCCCGCCGCCACCGGCGCACTCGCCGGCGGCCGCATCGGCACCGCCGTCCTCGCCGTGCTGCTCCCGCTCGCCGCGCGCGCGGGCGTCGCGGCCGCCGGGCTGACCGGCCGGTCCGGCGCGCGCGGCAGCTGGCGCGCCACCTGGGCGTACGCGCTGCTGCTGACCGTCACCACCGCCTTCACGCCCGTCGTGTGGCCCATCGCGCTGCTGCTCGGCATCGGCGTCCTGGTCCTGCGCCGCGGCGACATCACGGCGTACGGGCCGCGCCTGCTCGCCCAGCTCGGCACCCCCCTGCTGCTGCTCGCGCCCTGGTCGCTGACGCTGTTCCCGTCCGGCTTCCTCGACGAGGCCGGCCTGGAGTACGGCTCCTCGGCCGCCTCCCCGCTCGACCTGCTCGGCGCCAGCCCCGGCGGCCCCGGCACGGTCGGCGGGCTGGTCCTCATCGGCATCGTGGCCGCCGCGCTGGCCGCCCTGCTGCGCTCCGAGCGGCAGCCCGCCATCCGGACGGCCTGGGCCGTCGCGCTGGTCGCCCTCGTCCTCGCGGTCCTGTCGAACCGCTCCGCCTGGGCGGGCCCCGCCACCCTCGTCTACGGCCTCGCCCTGCTGTCCGCCGCCGCCCTGGGCGCCGACGGCGCACGCGCGCGCGTGGCCGAGCAGAGCTTCGGCTGGCGCCAGCCGGTCGCCGCGCTCATCGCCCTCGCCGCGGCCGTCGGCCCGCTGATCGCCGCCGTCGGCTGGATGACCGACGGCGCCGACGGGCCCCTGGAGCGACGCGATCCCGTGCAGGTCCCCGCGTTCGTCGCCGAGGACAGCGTCACCCGCGACCAGGCCCGCACCCTCGTCCTCGACAGCGACTCCGCCGCCCATGTGAGCTACATGCTGGTCCGCGGGGCCGGGGTCCGCCTCGGCGACGGCGAACTGGCCGCCGACGGAGGCGGCAGCGGGCTCGACAAGGTCGTCGCCAACCTCGTGGCCGGCTCCGGCGCCGACCAGGCCGGCCAGCTCGGCGGCTTCGCCGTGCGCTACGTGCTCGTGCACAAGGGGGCGCCCCACGACATCGTCCGCGTCCTGGACGCCACGCCGGGCCTGAGGCGGCTCAGCCAGCAGGACGGCAGCGGGCTGTGGCAGGTCGGCCGGGACGTCGCGCGCGCGACCATCGTGTCCGGCCACGGCACCGCCACTGGCGAGCCGCAGCCGGTCGCCGCCGGGCCCGTGGAGATCCACACGAAGATCCCGTCCGGCACCGAGGGCCGCGTGCTGCGGCTCGCCGACTCCGCCGCCGACGGCTGGACGGCCACCCTCGACGGCAAGCCGCTCACCCGCACCACGGTCGACGGCTGGGCACAGGGCTTCGAACTCCCCGCCTCGGGCGGCAGGCTGGACGTCACCTACGAGGACCCGTTCACCCACACCGCCTGGCTGTGGGCCCAGGGCCTGCTCGCCGTCGTCCTGGTGGTCCTCGCCCTGCCCGGCCGACGCCGTGACGTCGACGACGACCTGCCCGACGAGCCGGTCGTCCCCGCCCAGGCGGTCGCCGGCGAGGGACGCCGGGCACGCCGGCTGCGGGCCCAGGCGGAGGCCGACGCGGAGGCGCAGGCCGGCGACGAGACCGAGGCACAGGCCGGGACGGCGGACCCCGCCGCGCCCCCCGCGCCGCCGCAGGAGCCGCCGGTGACGATCCCGCAGCAGGCGCCGGGCGCATGGGAACAGGCCGGTGACCCGGGAGCCGGGTACGGCACCTACGGCACGTACGGCGGCGAGCAGTACCAGGACGCCCAGCAGTACGACCCGGCCGCCTACGGGCAGCAGCCGTACCCGGCGGACGCCTACCAGGTCGCCCAGGACGGCCCGTACGAGGCGGGCCAGTACACCACGTACGCGTACGGCGACCTGACCCAGGCCGCCACCTACGACCCGGCGTACGGCCAGGGCGGTCACGACGCGCCGTACGACCCTTCCCAGGCCCACCAGCCCCACGGCACGGGCAGTGAGCGTCCCGACGGGAGCCAGCAGTGAACCGCACCACCCTGTCCCTGATCGCCGGCGCCACCGCGCTCGCCGCCGTCACCGGATTCGCGGCACTGTCCACGCCGGACGCCTCCGGCGCGGACCCCGTCGGCGCGGCGGCCGCGCGGCTGCCCGTGGAGCGGACCAGCCTGCTGTGCCCGGCGCCCAGCACCTCCGACCTGGCCGAGACGACGTACACGTCGTTCACGCCCGTCACCAAGGGCACCGACGGCAAGGGCAAGGCCCAGCTCGCCCCCGCCGCGGCGAAGCCGGGCGGAAAGGGCGACGGGAAGGCCGGAAAGCCCGTCGTCCAGCCGAAGGCCCCCGGTACGCCGGTCACCGCGGAGACCACCGGCGCCGACACACCCGCGTTCGTCGGTACGGCGGAGGGGAGTCACGCCCCCGGCTGGACGGTGCAGCAGACCACGGAGGTCGCCGCCGGCACGGGCCGCGGACTGCTGGGCGTCAACTGCACAGCGCCGGACACGCAGTTCTGGTTCCCCGGCGCCGCCACGACGGCCGACCGCACCGACTACGTGCACCTGACGAACCCCGACGACTCGGCGGCCGTCGTCGACATCGAGCTCTACGGCAAGGACGGCGCCGTGAAGTCGACGGTGGCGGACGGCATCACGGTGCCCGCCCACGCCGGCGAGTCGATCCTGCTGTCCACGCTCAGCGACGCGCAGGAGAGCGATCTCACCGTGCACGTCGGCGTGCGCAGCGGCCGGGTCGGCGCCGCGGTGCAGGCTCTCGGCGACAAGACCGGCGGCGACTGGCTGGCCGCGGCCGCGGACCCGGCGGACAGCCTGGTGCTGCCGGGCATCCCCAAGGACGCCACGGCCGTACGCCTGGTGCTGTTCACGCCCGGCGACACCGACGCCGACCTGAAGGTGCAACTCGCCTCACCGACCGGGCTGATCACGCCTGCCGGGCACGAGACCGTGCGCGTCAAGGCGGGCATGACGACGGGCGTCGACCTCGGCGAGGTCACGCGCGGCGAGGCGGGGTCGCTGGTGCTGACGCCGACGGGCCGGTCCGTGCCGGTGGTGGCCGCGCTGCGGGTGGTGCGGGGCAAGGGCGCGGCGCAGGAGACGGCGTTCATCCCGGCCTCCGGCCCGGTCGGGACGCGCGCGACCTCGGCGGACAACCGTGCCAAGGGCACGACCCTGTCCCTGGCCGCGCCGGGGAAGACCGCGCAGGTGAAGGTCACGGCGTCGGCGGGCAGCGAGGGCGGTACGGCGGCGTCCCGGACGTACACGATCAAGGGCGGCACCACCCAGGACGTCCAGCTGCCCGTCCCGGCCGGTCTGAAGGGCACCTACGCGCTGACGGTCGAGCCCGTTTCCGGCGGTCCCGTGTACGCGGCCCGCACGCTGACGCAGCCGGAGGACGACGACGCGGCGGCCTTCACGGTGCAGACCCTCCCGGACGACCGGGGCATGGTGGCGGTCCCGCGGGCGGAGGAGGACCTGTCGGTGCTGCAGAGGTGACGAGCCCCCGGCCGGTCCCGTCCGGCCGGCCCCGGGCCGTCCCTCAGTCCTCCCCGTACCGCGGGTCCACCGTCTCCGGCGTGAGCCCGAGCAGCTCCGCGACCTGCTCGACGACCACCTCGTGCACCAGCGCCGCCCGCTCGTCCCGCCCCTTCGCGCGGATCTCGACGGGCCGCCGGTAGACGACCACCCGCCCCCGCCGGCCGTCCCGCGCGGGCACCGTGCCGCCCAGCGGCACCGCCTCGTCGTTCCAGGCCTGTCCGGCCCCGTCCAGCCGCGGCACGTCGAGGACGTGGAAATCGATGTCGGCGAGCTGCGGCCACCGCCGCTCCAGACGGTCGACGGAGTCCTGCACCAGGTCCGCGAACAGATCGGCGCGACTGGCGGCGAGCGGCACCTGCGGCGGTGCGATCGGGCCGCGCATACCCCGGCCGTGGCGATCACGACGGCGGGGTCCCGGGCGGCCGGCCTCACGGGGGGTCAGGGGGTTGTCCATCACTGGTGAAGGGTAGTCCCCGCCGCCTTTGCGCGCCGGACCCCGCACGACACACCGGGTACCGCCGCGACACCCCGGACCACACACCGCCGGACGGCCTTTCCGGCCAAGACCGGACTCGATTCCGTATCTCTCCGTGACCGTGGATCTCATGGCAAATGTCGCTGTTTGTATCAGCTTATGACCGCCCGCACGCCTGTCCGGCATGCCGAAAAACGGCGTCTATGCAGGTCAGACGGGCACGCTCGGCAACGGGCGTGACCCGTCTCACATCGCGACACGGTGGTGTGACCTGGCGGGGGATCGTCGCGGCCCGCTCAAGAGTGCGGTACCGTCCAACATCGTGAGCCCTGTACGTCGCTGTTCGCGCACCGCCTGCGGCCGTCCCGCCGTCGCGACGCTGACGTACGTCTACGCCGACTCGACCGCGGTCCTCGGCCCGCTCGCCACCTACGCCGAACCCCACTGCTACGACCTGTGCGCCGAGCACTCCGAGCGCCTCACCGCCCCGCGCGGCTGGGAGGTCGTCCGGCTCCTCGACGGTTCGGCCCCGGCCCGCCCCAGCGGCGACGACCTGGAAGCGCTCGCCAACGCGGTGCGTGAGGCCGCCCGCCCCCAGGAGCGCGCGGCGGGAGCCGGCGGCGGGACGCGTCCGGCCGGCCCGATGGAGGTCGCGCGCCGCGGCCACCTGCGCGTCCTGCGCTCGCCGGACAACTGACCCCGCCCTCCTGAGCGCGGCCGGACGGCCCGTGCCGGCCCCGGGCCGGACGCTCCCCTGACCCGTGCCGGTGCGTACGGGTAGTTTGTGGGCTCCGACAGGACTTTCAGGAAGGTTGGCCGTGGCTGCTGATCTGTCGCAGATCGTGAAGGCGTACGACGTACGCGGTGTGGTCCCGGACCAGTGGGACGAGTCGCTGGCCGAGCTGTTCGGCGCGGCCTTCGTCGAGCTGACCGGCGCGGACGCCATCGTGGTCGGCCACGACATGCGGCCCTCGTCCCCGGGCCTGTCCGGCGCCTTCGCGCGCGGGGCGGCGGCCCACGGCGCCGACGTGACCGCGATCGGCCTGTGCTCCACCGACCAGCTGTACTACGCCTCCGGCGCGCTGGACCTGCCGGGCGCCATGTTCACGGCCTCGCACAACCCCGCCCGGTACAACGGCATCAAGCTCTGCCGCGCCGGTGCCGCCCCCGTCGGCCAGGACACGGGCCTCGCGGAGATCCGCGCCCTCGTGGAGCGCTGGAGCACGTCCGGTGCCCCGGAGCCGTCCCCCCGCCCGGGCGCCGTTACCCGGCGCGACACGCTCGCCGACTACGCGGCCCACCTGCGCTCCCTCGTCGACCTCACGGCCATCCGCCCCCTGAAGGTCGTCGTCGACGCGGGCAACGGCATGGGCGGCCACACCGTCCCCTCGGTCTTCGCCGGCCTGCCCCTCGACCTGGTGCCGATGTACTTCGAACTGGACGGCACCTTCCCCAACCACGAGGCCAACCCGCTCGACCCGGCCAACCTCGTCGACCTCCAGAAGCGCGTCCGCGAGGAGGGCGCCGATCTCGGTCTCGCCTTCGACGGCGACGCCGACCGCTGCTTCGTCGTCGACCAGAACGGCGACCCGGTCTCCCCGTCCGCGGTCACCGCCCTCGTGGCCGCCCGCGAACTCGCCCGCAACGGCGGCAAGGGCACCGTCATCCACAACCTGATCACCTCCTGGTCCGTGCCCGAGGTCGTGCGGGAGAACGGCGGCACACCGGCACGCACGCGCGTGGGCCACTCCTTCATCAAGGCCGAGATGGCCAGGACCGGCGCCCTCTTCGGCGGCGAGCACTCCGCGCACTACTACTTCCGTGACTTCTGGAACGCCGACACGGGCATGCTGGCCGCCCTCCACGTCCTCGCCGCCCTCGGCGAGCAGGACGGCCCGCTGACCTCCCTCGTCGCCCAGTACGACCGCTACGCCGGCTCGGGCGAGATCAACTCCACCGTCGCCGACCAAGCGGCCCGCCTCGCCGCGATCCGCGCCGCGTACGAGGGCCGCGACGGCGTCACCCTCGACGAACTCGACGGCCTGACCGTCACCGCGGCCGACTGGTGGTTCAACGTCCGCCCGTCCAACACGGAGCCACTGCTGCGCCTGAACGCGGAGGCACGCGACGAGGCGACGATGACGAAGGTGCGCGACGAGGCACTGGCGATCATCCGGAGCTAGTGCCGCGACAGGCGACGTGCGTCCCGTCGCGGCACCCGGCACGCTCCCCCGGAGGGGGTGCCCCCAGAGCACGCACCGGACGCCGCTCCTCACCGGGCGAACGTCGCCTGCCGCGGTACTAGCCACGACCAGCGGCCGCCCCAGCCGCGGACAGTCGCCGTGCCGCCGCCGTAGCTGCCCCCACCCGTGCCACCCCAGCGGCACGGGTGGGGGCAGCGGCATCCCGTGGCGCCGGGCCACGCGACCTGTCCCGGGCACCGGCGCCGGGTAGCGCACATCCACCGGACCCCGACACCGCCCCACGACCGGCGGTACCCTGACCAGCACATCCACACACGCCCCACCACCCCCGGAAGGAACGCCCATGCCGCTCGAAGCCGGCCTCCTGGAGATCCTCGCCTGCCCGGCCTGCCACGCCCCCCTCAAGGAGCAGGACGCGGAGCTGATCTGCACCGGCCAGGACTGCGGCCTGGCGTACCCGGTCCGCGACGGCATCCCCGTCCTCCTCGTCGACGAGGCCCGCCGCCCCGGCTGACCCGCCGGCCAGGCGCCGCGCCCGCGCAACCGAACGAACGCCCCGGCGATCGGAGACTGCCGCCATGCTCGACGAATCGCTCCTCGACGCCCCGGAGGGCCTCGCCGAGGCCGACCGGCGCGGCCTGCTCCGCGGCGCCGCCGAGGCCGGTGCCCGCGTACGCACCGCCGCCCGGCTCGCCGCCGAGGCCGGCGTCGGAGCCCTCGAACCGGACGGCCGCCCCCGCGCCGTCCTCATCGCCGGCCCCGGAGCCGCCGCCACCCACGCCGCCGACCTCCTCGGCACCCTGGCCGGCGCCGGCAGCCCCGTCACCCGCCTCGCCCCCACCGGCGTGGCGGCCGCCGCGGGCGCCCTGCGCTGGGAACTGCCCGGCTGGGCCGGTTCCGTGGACCTGCTGCTGATCGCCACCCCCGACGGCACCGAACCCGGCCTCTCCCTGCTCGCCGAACAGGCCTACCGCCGCGGCTGCACGGTCGTCGCCGTGGCCCCCGACCGCTCCCCGCTCAGCGAGTCGGTGAACGGCTCCCACGGCCTGTTCATCCCGATGGCGACCACCCCCTACGACCACGACGAGCCCCTCGCCGGGGCCGCCCCCGGCGTCCTGTGGGCGCTGCTCACCCCGCTGCTGGCCCTGCTGGACCGCACCGGCCTGCTGGAAGCGCCGCCCGAGGCCCTGGAGAAGGTCGCCGACCGCCTCGACCAGGTCGCCGAACGCTGCGGGCCCGCCATCGTGACGTACAGCAACCCCGCCAAGACCCTGGCGGCCGAGCTGGCCGACTCCCTGCCCGTCGTCTGGACCGAGGGCACCTCCGCCGGACCGGCGGGCCGCCGCTTCGCCGCCGCGCTCGCCGAACTCTCCGGCGCCCCCGCGGTCGTCGCCGAACTGCCCGAGGCACTCGCGGCGCACGCCGCCCTGCTCGCCGGCCGCCTCGCCGCCGCCGCGGACCCCGACGACTTCTTCCGCGACCGCGTCGACGAGGCACCCGCCCTGCACGCGCGCGTGGTGCTGCTGCGCGACCGCCCCAGCGGCGGCCTCACCGCCGCCCCCGCCGCCCGTGACCTGGCCCTCGGCCACGACACGCCGATCAGCGAGCTCGAGCCGGAGGCGGGCGGCGAACTGGAGACCCTCGCCGAACTGATCGCCATCACGGACTTCGCCGCCGTTTATCTGGCGCTCGCCTCCGGCGCCTGATCCCGTATCCGCAGGACTCGCACCAGAACACGCACCGCGCACACACCGGCAGAGAGAGCCCATGGACCGCCTCGACAACACCGTCCGCCCCTACGCCTGGGGTTCCACCACCGCGATCCCGACCCTGCTCGGCACCGAGCCGACCGGCGAACCGCAGGCGGAGATGTGGATGGGAGCCCACCCCGGTGCCCCCTCCCGCACCGACCGGGGCACCCTCGCGGATGTCGTCGCCGCCGACCCGGAGAAGGAACTGGGCCCCGCCTCCGTCGCCCGGTTCGGCCCGCGCCTGCCGTTCCTCCTCAAGCTCCTCGCCGCGGGCGCCCCGCTCTCCCTCCAGGTCCACCCCGATCTGACGCAGGCCAAGCAGGGCTACGAGGACGAGGAACGCCGCGGCGTCCCCCTGGACGCCCCGCACCGCAACTACAAGGACGCCAACCACAAGCCCGAACTGATCTGCGCCCTCACCGAGTTCGACGGCCTGTGCGGCTTCCGGGCCCCCGTCGAGACCGCCGGCCTCCTCGACGGCCTCGGCGTCGACTCCCTCAAGCCCTACGCCGACCTGCTCCGCGCCCACCCCGAGGACGCCGCCCTGCGCGAGGCCCTCACCGCGATCCTCACCGCCGACCCCGAGGAGATGTCCCGCACGGTCGCCGAGACCGCGGCCGCCTGCGAACGCCTCGGCGGCGCCTACGCGCCCTACGCCGGCATAGCCCACCACTACCCGGGCGACCCCGGCGTCCTCGCCGCCCTGCTCCTCAACCACGTCCGGCTCCAGCCCGGCGAGGCCCTGTATCTGGGCGCCGGCATCCCGCACGCCTACCTGACCGGCCTCGGCGTCGAGATCATGGCCAACTCCGACAACGTCCTGCGCTGCGGCCTGACCCCCAAGCACGTCGACGTCCCCGAACTCCTGCGCATCGTCCGCTTCGAGCCCGGCGACCCCGGCGTCCTGCGCCCGGAGGCGTCCCCCGACGGCGAAGAGGTCTACGACACCCCCATCGACGAGTTCCGCCTCTCCCGCCACGTCCTCGCCGAGGGCACCGCCCCCCGCGACCTCACCCGCCACGCCCCGCAGATCCTGCTCTGCACGGCGGGCTCCGTACGGGCGGGCGAGCACGACCTGACCCCCGGCCGGTCCGTCTTCGTCCCGGCGGGCGAAAAGGCCGAAGTGTCCGGTACCGGAACCGTCTTCCGGGCCACCGTGCGTGTCTGACGGGAACGCGGCAACCCGGTCAGGCGCACCGGCGCCCGGCCGGACTGCAACAATGACCCACCGCAAAGGACGGGCAAAGCCGGTACCGGCCCAGCCTCTCCCGGGCGGCGTACACACGCAGACGAAGTCGAAGGGACAACGCGACACATGAGCGCGTCAGGCGGCACCAAAGCGATCATGGCGGCACTCGGCGCCAACCTCGCGATCGCGGTATCGAAGTTCGTGGCGTTCCTCTTCAGCGGCTCGTCGTCGATGCTCGCCGAATCCGTGCACTCGCTCGCGGACTCCGGCAACCAGGCCCTGCTGCTGGTCGGCGGCAAGAAGGCCCAGCGCGCGGCCACCCCGCAACACCCCTTCGGCTACGGCCGCGAGCGCTTCATCTACGCCTTCCTCGTCTCCATCGTGCTCTTCTCGGTCGGCGGCATGTTCGCCCTCTACGAGGGCTACGAGAAGATCAAGGACCCGCACGAGCTGGAGCACTGGTACTGGCCCGTCGGGGTCCTCGTCTTCGCGATCATCGCCGAGGGCTTCTCCTTCCGCACCGCCATCAAGGAGTCCAACACCCTGCGGGGCAAGCAGTCGTGGACGGAGTTCATCCGCCGCGCCAAGGCGCCCGAACTGCCGGTCGTCCTCCTGGAGGACTTCGGCGCGCTCATCGGCCTGGTCCTCGCCCTCGGCGGCGTCGGCCTCGCCCTGCTCACCGGCAACGGCGTCTGGGACGGCATCGGCACCCTGTGCATCGGCGTCCTGCTCATCCTGATCGCCCTCGTCCTGGCCGCCGAGACCAAGTCCCTGCTGCTCGGCGAGTCCGCGGGCGCCGAGGACGTCCGCAAGATCGAGGCCGCGACCGTCGACGGCGACACCGTCACCCGCATCATCCACATGCGCACCCTCCACCTCGGCCCCGAGGAACTCCTCGTCGCCGCCAAGATCGCCGTCCGGCACGACGAGACGGCCGCCGAGGTCGCCGCTGCCATCGACGCCGCCGAGGCCCGCATCCGCGCCGCCGTCCCGATCGCCCGCGTCATCTACCTCGAACCGGACATCTACAGCGAGACCGAGGCCGCCAAGGGCCCCGACCGCGAAGCGACCCCGGGCGGCCCGTCCACCAGCCACCACTGACGCCCCCCTCTCCCTCCTCCCGACCGGGGCCCGCCGAACCGCTCGGCGGGCCCCGGTCGCGCTTCGCACTCCCACGGAACGGCCGGATGTCGTCGGAGGCGGACTGGGGACGGAGGGTTCAGCGGTGTAGCTTGGGACGGAGCCAGACGTCGCTGCTGATGGCGGTCGGGCGGTCCGAGGACGGACCGGCCGAGGGAGAGAGGGCCTCCGACGGACTGCGCTGCGCGTACGCGGGCATGCCTGTGTCCTCTTCGGGGCACCCCTGTGTCCGCCGCCGCGCAGGTCAGCCGTAACCACCTCGAACCCAACCCGAGGAGCAGCCCGTAATGACGACTGTCGACAACCGACAGGACTTCAAGGTCGCCGACCTCTCCCTGGCCGAGTTCGGCCGCAAGGAGATCACCCTCGCCGAGCACGAGATGCCCGGCCTGATGGCGATCCGCGAGGAGTACGCCGAGGCCCAGCCCCTCGCCGGCGCCCGCATCACCGGCTCCCTGCACATGACCGTGCAGACGGCCGTGCTCATCGAGACCCTCGTCGCCCTCGGCGCCGAGGTCCGCTGGGCCTCCTGCAACATCTTCTCCACCCAGGACCACGCGGCCGCCGCCATCGCCGTCGGCCCGAACGGCACGCCCGACAACCCGCAGGGCGTCCCCGTCTTCGCCTGGAAGGGCGAGACCCTCGAAGAGTACTGGTGGTGCACGGAGCAGGCGCTGACCTGGCCGAACACCCCCACCGGCGGCCCGAACATGATCCTGGACGACGGCGGCGACGCCACCCTCCTCGTCCACAAGGGCGTCGAGTACGAGAAGGACGGCAAGGTCCCCTCGCCCGACACCGCCGAGTCCGACGAGCACCGCGTCATCCTCGAACTCTTCACCCGCACGGTGAGCGAGAGCCCGCAGAAGTGGACGCAGCTGGCGTCCGAGATCCGCGGTGTGACCGAGGAGACCACCACCGGCGTCCACCGCCTGTACGAGATGCACCGCGACGGCACCCTGCTGTTCCCGGCGATCAACGTCAACGACGCCGTCACCAAGTCGAAGTTCGACAACAAGTACGGCTGCCGCCACTCCCTGATCGACGGCA
This sequence comes from Streptomyces sp. NPDC093586, assembly GCF_044764905.1. Taxonomy (NCBI): domain Bacteria; kingdom Bacillati; phylum Actinomycetota; class Actinomycetes; order Kitasatosporales; family Streptomycetaceae; genus Streptomyces; species Streptomyces sp. NPDC093586. Next base: position 27,733 of record NZ_JBIWJA010000058.1, read on the forward strand.
TCAACCGCGCCACCGACACCCTGATCGGCGGCAAGACCGCGGTCGTGTGCGGCTACGGCGACGTGGGCAAGGGCTGCGCGGAGTCGCTGCGCGGCCAGGGCGCCCGGGTGATCATCACCGAGATCGACCCGATCTGCGCCCTGCAGGCGGCGATGGACGGCTACCAGGTCACGACGCTGGACGAGGTCGTCGAGACGGCCGACATCTTCGTCACCACGACCGGCAACAAGGACATCATCATGGCCTCGGACATGGCCCGGATGAAGCACCAGGCGATCGTCGGGAACATCGGCCACTTCGACAACGAGATCGACATGGCCGGTCTGGCGAAGATCCCGGGCATCGTCAAGGACGAGGTCAAGCCGCAGGTCCACACCTGGACCTTCCCCGACGGCAAGAAGATCATCGTGCTGTCCGAGGGCCGCCTGCTGAACCTGGGCAACGCCACCGGCCACCCGTCGTTCGTGATGTCCAACTCGTTCGCGGACCAGACCCTGGCCCAGATCGAGCTGTTCACCAAGCCCGACGCCTACCCGACCGACGTCTACGTGCTGCCCAAGCACCTGGACGAGAAGGTCGCCCGCCTCCACCTCGACGCCCTCGGCGTCAAACTGACCACGCTCCGCCCGGAGCAGGCCGAGTACATCGGCGTCAAGGTCGAGGGCCCCTACAAGCCGGACCACTACCGCTACTGAGCCACCGGCTCCTCCGAGGCAGGCCCCCGCACCCCCGTGCCGGGGGCCTGCCCCATGGGCGCCACGCCCGCATCAGCGGCCGGACCAGCCCGTCACCACCCAGGACACCCATGCCCCGCGGCCGTTATTCGCTCCACGATCCGCACGACCACACCCCCCTCGCGGAAGAACACTTCCAGTGCGCCCCCGGCCCCTCCGGCTGGCGCTACGTCTCCCGGCTGACCACGCCCACCGGAGACCACCTCGGCTCCGTCGACCTTGCCCTCGACGAACTCGGCCGCCCCATCCGCCTCGAACTCCACGCCGCCGACTGGCAGGTGCGCGGCGCGGCCGTCGACGGCGTCACCTGGGTCCGCACCGACCCCACCGGAGTCCACGCCACCGAAGGCAACGCGCGCGCCCACGCCTTCACCGGAACGTCCCCGGCCTTCCTCGTCGCCACCACCCGGCTCCTGCGCCTCACCCCCTCCGCACCGGCCACCCGCGTACGCCTCGTCGCCCTCACGGACCCGGTCCTCGCCCCCCGCACCGTGGACCAGTCCTGGGCCTTGGTGGACAGAGAAGCACACGCCACTGACAACGGCCCCCTCGTCGTGGACGAATACCAGGTCACGACCCTGGACACGGGCGAACAGCACGCCGTGCACATCGCCGGCGACGTCGTGCTCGCGGCCCCCGGCATCGAGCTGGAGGACCTCGAGTCACCGCCGTCCGTGTTCCCCGCGACCGCGACGGAACCGGACCCGGGCGCTTGACGCCCCCGTGAGACCGTGAAGCGCTCAGCGGGACACGACAGCGGCAGCCACTACGCCGGCGGCACGAACCCGGTGGCGGGACGTTCGTCCCGCGGCACCACCGGCGGCCGGGAACCTCGCGGGGCCGCCACCGGAGGCACCACCGGCGGACTCACCGGGGGAACCGGCGACGAGTACGTCACCGGAGGCACCGACGGCGCAGGCGGCGCAGGCGCGGCCGGCGTCGCGGCAGGGGCCAAGCCCTGGGGCGTACCGCCGCCGAAGGCCCGCCGGGCCTCCCGAGCCTGCCGTTCCTGCAGCACCGCCGCCAGATACGCGGCCGACGGGACACCCTGCGGCGCCGGAGCACCCGTGCGGACCGCGACGTCGGAGGCGAGCCGTTCCGCCATGGCCCAGCCGACCTGGGGATCCAGCTGCCCCATCCGCATCAGGTACTGACGGACGGCGAGCCACAGATCATCGGGCACCGCGGACAGATCGACCTCCGAGAAGCGCCCCGCCAGCCACGGCGGAGGCGGCGGCAGAAAGCCCGTCGCGACCGGTACCCGTTCCCGCACGACGAGAGTCCCCGCGAACACATCACCGACGCGGCGGCCCCGCGCCGACACCAAGGAGGCGATGCAGGCCACCACACCGAGCGTCATCAGGATCTCGACCACCCCGATCAGGCCCCGCACCAGCGCGTGCCGGAACCGGATCGGTCCGCCGTCGTCCCGCACCACCCGCAGCCCGCACGCCATCTTCCCCAGCGAGCGACCGTGACTGAGCGTCTCGACCGCGATCGGCCCGCCCACCAGCACCAGGACGAACACGGCGAGGGACAGCGCCGTCTGGGCCGCCGTGTCCAAGGACGCGGTCGACGCGATCAGGGCGATGGTGCACACCACATAGGCGACCACGGCCACCGCCAGATCGAGCAGGACGGCCAGGGCCCTGCTGGGCAGCCTCGCGGGACGCAGCTCCAGCGCCACCGCCTCGCCCGTCACCAGCTCGCTCACGCCTGCCGCCCTTCCCCTGGCTGCCCCCGTCCCCGCCAGTCTGCCAAGCTGAGGACGCACCACGCCGCAGTACGACAAGCTGATCCACGACGAGCCGCCGACGATAGCCGAGGAGCAGGCACACCGATGGACCTCGACGTCTTCGTCTCCGCCCACCGGGCGGAGTGGGACCGCCTCGACGCCCTGCTCCGGCGCCGGCGCCGACTCACCGGTGCCGAGACCGACGAACTCGTCGCCCTCTACCAGCGCACGGCCACCCACCTCTCCCTGATCCGGTCCAGTGCCCCCGACCCGCAGCTGACCGGACGGCTCAGCCAACTGGTGGCACGCGCGCGCAGTGCCGTGACAGGCACCCGCCGAGCCTCCTGGCGCGACGTCACCCGCTTCCTGACCCAGCAGTTCCCGGCCGCCGTCTACCGGGCACGTCACTGGTGGGTCCCCACCGCACTCATATCGACCGCCGTCGCGGTACTCCTGGGCTGGTGGATCGGCACCCACCCGGAGGTGCAGTCCACCATCGCGGCCCCCGGCGAACTGCGGGAGCTCACCCGCCCCGGCGGCCAGTACGAGACGTACTACTCCAGCCACCCCGCGGCGTCCTTCGCCGCCCAGGTCTGGACGAACAACGCCTGGGCCGCCGCACTCTGCCTGATCCTGGGCGTCTTCCTGTGTCTGCCGGTCATCTGGATCCTGTTCCAGAACATGCTCAACCTCGGCGTCGGGTTCGGCCTGATGTCGTCGGCCGGCCGTCTCGACACCTTCCTCGGTCTCGTCCTGCCCCACGGCCTGCTCGAACTCACCGCCGTCTTCGTGGCCGCGGGCACCGGCCTGCGGCTCGGCTGGACCCTCATCGACCCGGGCCCGCGCACCCGGCGCACCGCCCTCGCCGAAGAGGGCCGGGCCGCCCTCGGCATGGCGATGGGCCTCGCCCTGGTCCTGTTCGTCTCCGGCGCCATCGAAGGCTTCGTCACCCCGTCCGGCCTGCCCACCTGGGCCCGCATCACCATCGGCGTGGCCGCCGAGCTGGCCTTCCTGGCCTACGTCTACGTACTCGGCGGCCGTGCCGTACGCGCCGGCGACACGGGAGACGTCGACGAGGCGGAGCGCAGCGCCACCGTGCCGACGGCCGCCTGATGTGCATCAGCCCCCGCAGAGCTGCTACTGTCCTCTTCGTTCCCGCAAGAGCCGTTGACACGGATCGAGCGGGGAGGTAGATTTAAACAGTTGCCTGGAGATGGGTTCACCCCACAGGGCGACAGTGAACATCTACTAGGTTCTCTCCCGGATCATCGAATTCGGAGAAACCATCCTCCCGATGAATCGGAAATGAACGGCCGGTCAGACCGGCTCAGAACTTCTGATAAAGTCGGAACCGCCGGAAAGGGAAACGCGGAAGCGGGAACCTGGAAAGCACCGAGGAAATCGGATCGGAAAAGGA
>NZ_JBIWJA010000059.1:0-29244 GCF_044764905.1 Streptomyces sp. NPDC093586
CGCCATGCTCCGCGACGGGACCTTCTACGAAGCGCGCATCCCCGCAGCAGTCACCACATGACCAGCTCGGCTTGACGAAAGACATAGAGGCACCCCCCGGGGAGATCGTGGACGCCGGGGACCTCGTCATGGCACTCGGCCACTACAGCGGCACCAGCCTGGCGACCGGAGATCCGACGAGGACACGCTTCGTGCACGTGTGGCGGTCGCGGAACGGCGTCCCCGGGCACTTCGAGACCGTCCTCGACACCCGCACCATGGTCGCCGCGACATGAGCCCGAGCATCACGGCGGTGGGTCATCGTGCGCTCCGCCGCGGCGCTCACCGTGGCGGCCGACGGCACGGTCCCGGAGAACGGCACCGTCTGCTCGTGACGGGCGCCCCCTCGCCCGGGGGCCGCCCGCCGTGTTCCGGACCGGCCGGACCAGCCGTGCCACGCGTTCGATCCGATGCCGGGCGACCGACCCGGGCCGCGCTCGCCCGGAGCCCCCAGAGGGCTGTGCGACGTGCGGGGAAAAGACCTCAGGCGGGCAGTTTCGTGTCGACGACGAAGCTGATTTCGACGACCTGGCCGGGCAGGGTCAGTTCAGTGACGCCCAGGACCGTGCTGGCCGGGCGGTGCTCGCCGAAGTACCCCAGGTTGCCCGCCGCCGTCGCCGCGGCGTTCTGCCGCAGGTTCACCACGTACAGGGTCTGCGAGACGACCTGGTTCCGGGTGGCGCCGTAGTGGTCCAGGACCCTGTCCATGTTGGCGTAGGTCTGCTCGAGCTGGGCGGCGAAGTCGCCCGCGTGGAGGAACTCTCCCGCCTCGTCGAACGAGAGCTGTCCGGAGACGTGGATCAGCTCGCCGGACTTGATCGCCTGCGAGTAGCCGAAGTCGCTCTCGGCCTGCACGTCATAGGTGAAGACATCAATGGTGGCCACGGTGTTCGCCCTTCCGGTGTGCTCTCTTGTGGTTACTCGGAAACTGTAGGAGAGTGTCTGCTGACCTGGAAGAACGCACTTTTCGGTGACTGAGGAACCTGATGGTGACCAAGCAGCTGCTCAAAGGCCTGCCCGAGGACGCCGACCTGCGGCGCGCGGATTCCCTGGCGCGGGAGATCTTCTCGGACGTCGCCAACAAGTGGGCGCTCCTGATCATCGAGGCGCTCGGCGAGCGCACTCTGCGCTTCAGCGAGCTGCGGGACGAGGTCGAGGGCGTCAGCCACAAGATGCTCACCCAGAACCTGCGCATGCTGGAGCGCAATGGCCTGGTCGACCGGAAGGTGCACCCCACGGTGCCGCCGCGGGTCGAGTACACCCTCACCGAGCCGGGCCGGGCCCTGCGCACCGCGGTCGACGCCATATGCGGCTGGACCCACCGGTACCTCGGTCACATCGAGAGCGCACGCGGCCGTTTCGACACCTGACGGGCACGCGGCGACACCCCGCGCGTCGGTAGGTGAACAGGGCCGCGCCGACCTGGCAGCGGAAGTTCTCCCGCGACGGAGTGGTGAAGCCGTAGCCGTTGCCGGGTTCGGTGGACCGGCCGCCGCCACTCGCGCAAGGCCGCTCGGACACGACACACAAGCCCGCCGCGCCCGCGTCGGGCCGGTTCCCGGGAGACGCCATGGAGGCCCTGCGTCGGTTCGACGCGTTTCAGCGTCGGCACCGCTGGTGCGGCATGCCGCTCGGCGTGGTGTACAAGTTCGCGGACGACCAAGGGATGTATCTGGCCGCACTGATCGCCTTCTACGGGTTCCTCTCCCTCTTCCCTCTTCTGCTGCTCCTGGTGTCCTTGCTCGCGGCGCTGCTCCAGGGCGATCCCGCCCTTCAGGAACAGGTCCTGGAGTCCGCGCTGCGGAAGTTCCCCGTGCTGGGTGACCAGTTGAAGCAGAACATCCACTCCTTCCGGAGCAACGGCGTCGCTCTCGCCGCGGGAGTGATCGGAAGCCTCTACGGCGGACTCGGCGTGGCCCAGGCCGTGCAGACCGCGCTCAACAAGGTGTGGGCCGTCCCCCGGTACACGCGTCCCAACCCCCTGCTCTCGCGCGTACGCGGGCTCATGTTCATCGGGCTGCTGGCCATGGGGCTGCTCGCGACCACCGGGGTGTCCGCGGCGGCGTCGTTCACCCGGATCTTCGGGTTCGACGTGGGCGGCGGGCTGCGGACCGGTGCCGTCCTCGCCGTCGTCCTGCTCAACGCCGCCCTCCTGGTCATGACCGTCAGGATCCTCACCCCGGCCCGGATCGGCGCACGGCACCTCTGGGGCCCGGCCGTCGGCGGTGCCTGCGCCTGGCAGGCTCTGCAGTGGGGCGGTACGTACTACGTGCGGAACTACCTCAACGGTGCCAGTGCCACGTACGGCATGTTCGGCATCGTGCTGGGGCTCCTGGCCTGGCTGTATCTGGCGGCGGTCGTCTTCGTGCTCACCCTGGAGACCTCAGCGGTACGCGCGCACAGGCTGTGGCCCCGGAGCCTGCTCACCCCCTTCACCGACAACGTCCGCCTCACCGACGCCGACCGGCGCGCCTATCGTTCGTACGCCGTCACCGAGAGCTTCAAAGGGTTCCAGAAGGTCACCGTCGAATTCCATGGCCGCCCCTTCCCTGAAACGGGCGGTACATCCGGCGCCGCTTCCGCCGGCGGGCTGGAGGCCCCCGATGACGGCGGAGACGGAAGCCGCCGTGGCCCCGACGCCGGCTGACGAGGTGCCACGGGCTCCTCCAGCGCTTCAGCGAGCCGACGGGCGACGGTTCAGACCGTTCAGACCGGTCGCGTTCCGTACACGCGGTGGGGCTCGGCGTCGGCCCACTTGACGTCCAGGCCGAGCCCGGGACGGCCGGGGTCGGGGCGCAGGGCACCGCCGTCGGGCGTCAGTGTTCCGTCGAACAGCAGCTTCTCGACGCGTACGTGGTCGTGGAAGTACTCCAGATGCCGCAGGCGGCGCACCGCGCAGAAGGCGTGGGCGGAGACCGCCGGGGCGCAGTGGGCCGAGAGGTCGATGTTCCGTGCCGCGGCCAGGCCCGCCGTCTCCAGGACCGCCGTGATGCCGCCGCACCGGGTGACGTCGGCCTGGAGGCAGTCGACGGCGGGCGGCTCGAGGAGGTCGACGAAGTCGCGGGAGGTGAAGGCGTACTCCCCCGCCGCGATCTCCAGGCGCTCCGGGCCACGGTCGCGCAGCATGCGCAACCCTTCCAGGTCGGCGGAGCCGACGGGTTCCTCGAACCAGCGCACGTCCCATTCGTCGTGGAACCTGCGCGCCCAGTACAGGGCCTCCTTGCGGGCGAGCGCGCCGTTGGCGTCGGTGAAGACCTCCGGCCCGTCGCCGATCGCCTTCCGCAGCGCCGTCAGGCGCTGCGGGTCGCGGCCGGGCTCGCGGGAGGTCTTCAGCTTCACTCGGGGGATGCCCTGGGCGACCCAGCCGGCGAGTTGCCCGGTGAGCCGGTCGAGGGAGTAGTTGGTGAAGCCGCCGCTGCCGTAGACCGGCACCCGGTCGTGACAGGCGGGCAGCAGCCGGATCAGCGGGAGGTCCAGCAGCCTGGCCTTGAGATCCCACAGCGCCACGTCGACGGCGGAGACGGCCATCGCGCCGACGCCGGGGCGGCCCGCGTTGCGGATCCGCGCACCCATGCGATGCCACAGCGCCGGGGGTGCGGTGACATCCTGCCCGTGCAGCAGCGGGGCCAGCTCGGAGTTCACGAAGGAGGCGACGGACACGTCTCCGTAGGTGTAGCCCAGACCGGTCCTGCCGCCGGCGTGGACCCGGACGAGGACCAGGGTGGTGGAGCCCCACTCCAGTGTCCCGTCCTGTTCGATGCCGTCGGGGCCGTCGGTGGGCACGTCGAAGGCGTGCACGTCGACCGCGTCGACGGGGCGCTCCGCCGGTTCCGCTCTCCCACGGGTGCCGCGTCCGGTCACGGGTGCCGTCCCGGAAGGTGCTGGACCGGTTCGACGGCCGTCCGCCGTACGCCCTGCGCGCAGCCGCGGGTCCGCCGGGCACCCCGCTCGGTCGGGCATTGCAGTACGAAGTCGGCGACCGGCGTCATGGTGTCCTCCCTCGGACAGAACTCTGCCGCTCTGCGGGTGACCGTTCCCCGCCGGGCGTAAACGGAGCGTGGCACTGTGGGACCTCAAGGCCGGGCTGCCGGACCTCCCGCTGATCCGGCTGCTGTCCCGCCCACCGCCCGCGGCGACCGCGCTCCCGGTCACCTCCGGTACCTCCCGCCCCGGATCGCCGCTGTACGGCATGCCGACCGGTCCGGTCCCGGTGCTCGTCCTTGCCGCCCTGCTCACGTGGGCGGCGGCCCCGGAGGGCGGGCAGGGACAGGGCCGGCGTCACGGGGACGGGCCGGCGGTGGGCGTTCGCGCAGGCCGCGCCGGCCGGACGACGCGCGGGGCCCGGAGGTTTCGCGCCCACGACACCGCACGCCCCGCCTCGGAGAAGGCCGGTGGGTGAGGTACCCGTCCCGACGAGAAGAGGACCCAGGCGGTCGGGCCGGGGTCCTCTGACGTGAGCGTGCGGCACGGTGGTCAGTGGCTGCCGGTGAGTTCGCCGGTGAGTCTGCCGTGGAGGTCGGCGCTGGGGTCGTTCAGGCCGGTGATCTCGACGGTCTTGCCGCGCTGCCTGTACTTGGTCTCGATCGCGTCCAGGGCGGCGACGGAGGAGGCGTCCCAGATGTGGGCGGCGGACAGGTCGATGACGACCTTCTTCGGGTCGCCCGCGTAGTCGAACCGGCCGACGAGGTCGTTGGAGGAGGCGAAGAACAGCTCCCCGGTGACCCGGTAGACGACCGCGGCGCCGTCGGGGTCGGTGACGGCGGTGACGTGGGCGAGATGGGCGACGCGCTTGGCGAAGACGACCGTGGCGGTGAGGGTGCCGACGACGACGCCGATGGCGAGGTTGTGGGTGGCGACCACGACGATCACGGTGATGACCATGACGGCGATCTCCCCGGCGGGCATCCGCTTGAGGGTCTTGGGGGCGATGGAGTGCCAGTCGAAGGTGCCGAAGGTGACCATGACCATGACGGCGACCAGAGCCGCCATGGGGATGTCGGAGACGACGGGGCCGAAGACGATGCACAGCACCATCAGGAACGAGCCCGCGAGGAAGGTGGAGACACGGGTGCGGGCGCCGGAGACCTTCACGTTGATCATGGTCTGGCCGATCATGGCGCAGCCGCCCATGCCGCCGAAGAAGCCGGTGACGATGTTGGCGATGCCCTGGCCGATGGACTCGCGGGTCTTGGAGGAGTGGGTGTCGGTGATGTCGTCGACGAGCTTGGCGGTCATCAGCGACTCCATCAGACCGACCAGCGCCATGGCGAGGGCGTAAGGGGCGATGGTGGTCAGGGTGTCGAGGGTGAAGGGCACGTCGGGCAGGCCGGGCACCGGCAGCGAGGACGGCAGTTCGCCCTTGTCGCCGACGGTGGGCACCGCGATCCCGGCGGCGACGGTGATCACGGTGAGGACGACGATGGACACCAGGGGCGCCGGAATCACCTTGGTGACCCTCGGGAAGAACACCATCAGCGCCAGGCCGCCGACGATCAGCGGGTAGACCGGCCAGGGCACGTCGTGCATCTCCGGCACCTGCGTCATGAAGATCATGACGGCGAGGGCGTTGACGAAGCCGGTCATCACCGAGCGGGGCACGAACCGCATGAGCTTGGCCACGCCCACCGCGCCGAGCACGATCTGGAAGACACCGGCCAGAATGACGGTCGCGACCAGGTAGCCCAGCCCGTGCTCGCGGTTCACGGGGGCGATGACGAGCGCGACCGCGCCGGTGGCGGCGGAGATCATCGCGCGGCGTCCGCCGACGACGGAGATCGTCACGGCCATGGTGAACGAGGCGAACAGGCCGATCGCCGGGTCCACCCCGGCGATGATCGAGAACGAGATGGCCTCGGGGATCAGGGCCAGGGCGACGACGAGACCGGCCAGGACCTCGGTGCGCCAGGCCTTCGGATCGTTCAGCCAGTCGGGCTTGAGGCCGCGCAGCCGCGCGGCGGGAGTCACAGCAGCAGAAGACAAGGAGATGCGTACCTGTCGTGCTCGGGCACGCCCACTGGCAGGCCGGGCGTGCGGTAAGGACGCGCGGGGGCCGGGCCGGCATCCCGCGGACGACCCGCGGAGCAGGCCGGAGGTCAGGGGGACGCAAGGCAGGGCGGCACACGCCGGCGGCCGGGCGGCTCACATCCGGGGGCGAGGTCTCAGGGCGGGCAGGTGGCGGCGATCGGCGTCATGGGCTCGCGCACGCTCTCTCTCCCGCAGGAATCGGTTCTTCGCCGGGGGCGTCATCGGCCCCGGAACGGCAGTGACGGGGCAGCCCGGCCGCCCTCACCACCACTAACTCTACCCTAACGTTAGAGTAGAGGTCGGCGGGGCCGCACGGGACGCGGACCGCCGCGACGAGAAGGGCCAGGACACGGGCGTGGACGACAAGCACATGCAGATCGGCGAGGTCGCCGCGCGGACGGAGCTGTCCCTGCGCACCATCCGGCACTACGAGGAGACCGGCCTGGTCATCCCCTCCGCCCGCTCCCGGGGCGGGTTCCGCCTCTACACCGAGACCGACGTCGCCCGCCTCATGGTCATCCGCCGGATGAAGCCCCTCGGCTTCACCCTGGAGCAGATGCGCGACCTGCTCGACGCCACCGACCGCCTGGACGGCGACGACGCTCTCGACGCCGGCGAGCGCGAAGCCCTCCTGGAGCGCGTCCGCACGTACCAGCGGGCCGCCGCCGAGCAGGTGGAGAAACTGCGGATCCAGCTGGCCCGCGCCGAGGACTTCGCCGCCACCCTGGCCGCCCGCCTGGAACAGAACGCTCCGGCCGCCCGCACCTAGTGCCGCGGCACCAGACGGACACCGGGCTCGCCTCGAGTGTCTCCCTGAGTTCCGGCCAGGCCGGTTCCTCGACATCGACCAGCTGACTCGACTCGCGCATGCCCGCATCGTCGCACCCCGCCGTACGCCCCGGTCGGCAGGTCTCTTCGACGAACCGCCCGCCCGTCCAGAGGGTCTCTCAGCCGGGAGGCGGTGCGCGCCGTGGCGCAGCATCCGCTCGACGTGCCGCAGGGGACTCCCGCCGCGTGGCAGCCCGCTGTCCGGCCCGCCCCCCGTCACGTTCCGCTGCTTGGCCGGCCAGTCGGCGATGCCGGCGCAGAGAGCGAGGCCGCCGGGGTTGTGGGCGAGGAGATCCGCGAGATCTGCCCGGGCCTCGGAGGCGAGGCTCCCGAGGCGTACGCCTGGTAGCGCGGCGAGCAAGGCGCCAAGGCGGCCGCCCGGCCGGGCGCGGCGTCGCCGAGAACGACGCGGCCGACCGCCCCGCAGCTGCGCACCCCGCCACCGCAGGGGCACCGCCAAGGAGGACGAGCTGCACCAGCGCACGCTCGGGCACGGCCCGACAGGCTCCGTCATCGGCCTCGGCACGCACGTCCGCGGCGGTGGCGTCGGTTGCCGCTGCTCCGCACCGACGTCCTCCTCGGCCGTGCGACCGCACGCACCGGCCCCCGCCCGGGCCGGCCAAGAGGTACCGCACCTCACGGCCGGACTGATCCGAACGACGGTCCCAGGGCTGCGCCGCGGAGGTTTCCGCCGATGAGTTTCCGGTGGTCGTGCGGTCTACCCGTCGTCGAAGGGAGCGCACCATGCGCAAGATCATCGTTTGCACGTTCCTGACGCTGGACGGCGTCATGCAGGCGCCGGGCGGTCCGGACGAGGACGCTCAGAACGGCTTCGCGCACGGCGGCTGGCAGAAGCCGGTGTCCGACGACGAGGTCGGCGCGGCCGTCTCCGGTTGGTACGAGTCCTCCGACGCGATGCTGCTCGGCCGCAAGACGTACGAGATCTTCGCGTCGTACTGGCCGACCGCCGATCCCGGCGACCCGTTCACCGAGCGGATGAACGGCATGCGCAAGTACGTGGCGTCTGGGACCCTGACGTCCGTCGAGTGGCAGAACTCCACACTGCTGGAGGGCGACACCGTCGATGCCGTACGCAAGCTGAAAACGTCCGACGGCGGCGACATCAACGTCGTCGGCAGCGGCGACCTCGCCCAGACCCTCATGCAGCACGACCTCGTCGACGAGTACCGGCTGACCATCCACCCTGTGATCATCGGCACCGGCAAACGGTTGTTCGCCGACGGAGCGGTCCCCACCGCGCTGGAGCCGGTCAGCGTCTCGACGACGAAGGGTGGCACCATCGTCGGCGTCTACCGGCCGACCGGCAAGCCCGGCTACGACAGCTACTGACCCGATCTTCGATCACCGGCCTCGGACGGCGCGTCGCACGTGATCACTCGGTGCGGCAACCGGTAACCGGCGGCCCCGAAAGCGGCCTCCGCCTGAACGCGTTGTGCTCCGGCCGAGAAACACACGCGTCCAGCACGAAGGGCGTGAGGACGAGTCTGCGGCACCGTCATGCCCGGCAGGAGGACTTGACCCAACCGGCATGCCTCCGGCGCGAGTTCCCCTCCTGTCCGACCGCTCGTCCGGATGCATCGTCCGAGTGGGCGGACGCGGTGTCGGAGGGGAACGCGCCGGCACGACTGTCAGCCCGTCCCCCCGCCGCTCCGTTCGCCCCGGCTCCCCCACCGGCGGCACGCACGCACGCACGCTCCAGCGTCCGTCGGCGCGGGTGAGGCGGACGGAGTGGTCGAAGCACTTGCCGACCTGGTCGCTGGTCAGCACCTCGTCGGCCGGGCCGGAGGCGAGGCAGCGCCCGTCCCGCGGCAGCATCACACGGGTCGTCCCTGGGGGGAGTTCCTCCAGATGGTGGGTGTCCAGCACCGACGCCAGACCTGTGGTGGGCTCGTCGGGCACCAGGAGCCGGGGGCTGGGCATGAGGGCCCGGGCGATGAGCTCACGGCCCCGTCCCCCCTGGGACGGCCCGGACGGTCAGGGACACCTCGTGCAGGATCGGGTTGCCGTCGCGTACGACGTCCACGTCCCGTACGAACAGAAGCGGGGGTGTGCTCACGAGGTGACCCGCCCGGAGCGGTTGACGGCGGCCATGACCGCGTGGACGGAGGCGGTGAGCACCGAGGTGCCCAGCCCGCGCCCCAGCGGACGACGTCGTCGACGCGGCACTCGGCGTAAGCCACGGCGGGGCTGTTCGGGCCGATGGCGGTGGAGTGCTCGGCGTAGCCGAGGATGTCGACGGTGACGCCGATGCCGCGCAGGGCGTCGGCGAAGGCGGGCAGGGGCCCGTTGCCGGTGCCCTCGCAGAGGTGCTCCCGGCCGCCCGTGCGCAGGGTGCAGGTGAACCGGTGCTCGCCGGGGGCGGGTTCGGCGGTGTTCCAGGACTCCAGCGTGACCGGACCGTCCAGGGCCGGGGCGAGGTAGGTGGTGCGGAACAGTTCCCACAGCTCCCACAGCTCCCTGTGCGACAGCTCCTCGCCGGTGGTGTCGGTGACCTGCTGCACTGTGCGGGAGAAGTCCGGACGCATGGCCCGGGGCAGGTCCGGGCCGTGGTGGGTGTGGAGGAGGTGGGCGATGCCGCCCTGGCCGGACTGGGAGTTGACCCGGATGCTCTCCTCGTACGTGCGGCCGATGTCACCGGGGTCGATGGGCAGGTACGGCACCGCCCACGGCGCCTGCTCGACCGGAACGCCCTGCTCGGCGGCCTGCTTGGCGTGGTGGGCCATACCCTTGGAGATCGCGTCCTGATGGGTGCCCGAGAAGGCCGTGTGCACGAGGTCGCCACCGTAGGGGTGACACGGGTGGACCGGCAGCCGGTTGCAGTGCTCCACGACCTCGCGCACCGCGTCGATGCCGGAGAAGTCGATCATCGGGTTGACGCCCTGCGCGTACAGGTTCAGCGCCAGGGTCACCAGGTCGACGTTGCCGGTGCGCTCACCGTTGCCGAACAGGCATCCCTCGACGCGCTGCGCGCCCGCCAGGACGGCGAGTTCGGCGCAGGCGACGCCGGTCCCGCGGTCGTTGTGCGGGGGAACCGAGAGGATCACCGACTCGCGGCGTGCCAGGTGACGGTCCATGTACTCGATCTGGTCCGCGTACACATCGGGAGTGGCGATTCCACGATCGCCGGCAGGTTGTGGACCACCGGCCGGTCGGGGCCGGCCTCCCACAGTTCGGACAGGCTGTTGCACACCTCCAGCACGAAGTTCGGCTCCGTGAGGTTGAAGGCCTCGGGGGAGAACTCGAACCGGATGTCGGCATGCGGTCGTTCCTCGACGCGGCGCAGCGGACAGGTGGCAGCCTCGTGGATCAGAGCGTGCGCCTCCGGGCGGGAGCGGCCCAGCACGACGTCCCGCCAGGTGGGCGCGGTCGCGGTGCGGAGGTGGACGAGGGTGCGGGGCAGCCCTTCGACGGAGGCGACGGTCCGGTCGATCAGGTCCTGCCGGGCCACGGTGAACACGGAGACGGTCACGTCGTCGGGGACGGCCAGATGCCGTACGAAGTCGAAGCCGGTCCGACTCGCGGAGGGGTAGCCGACCTCGATCTCCTTGAAGCCCATGGTGACCAGGAGATCGAACATCCGGCGCTTGCGCTCGGTGTCCATCGGCTCGGCCAGCGCCTGGTTGCCGTCCCGCAGGTCGACGGGCACCCACAGCGGCGCGCGTTCCGGACGGCGCGACGGCCAGGTGCGGTCCGTCAGCGGCAGGGTCACCCGCTCGTGCGCGGGCTGGTAACGGTGGTGCGGCATCGCGCTGGGACGCTGGGGGTTCCATCGGGGCGCGTCCGTCGGGAGATCACCGGAGGGGGTGCGCAGCGTGGGGAACCGAAGCAGACGCTCGCCCTGCTGCTCTCCCTGTGACCACGGCACCCCTTGGAGGACGGTGGGCATGACGGACGCCCCCTGGATACCCCACTACTCCCTGCCCGTGCCGCCCGCCACCTCCTGGCAGGTCCTGCCCTTCCCGCACTCGGACGGCTCCGCCGATTCCTATCGGCCTCTCGCCGCACGACCGGCCGGCCTGGCGTCGGCGGCCGGTGTCCGCCGTCCCGGGCGTGCGGAGCGCGGACGGAAATCCCTCTTCGCCGCCGTACACGTACTCGCGGGCCAGGTGGCCGAGACGCTCGCCGCGGTGTGTGAGGACGACCCCTTTCTCCTGCTCGGCCATAGTCCGGGAGCGGTGGTGACCCATGGGGTCGCCCGGCACCTGCCCGACCAGCGGCGGACGCGCCGGCCGCCTCCGGGCATCCCGCGCCCTCCCGGCCGGAACCGCCGGACCTCGGATCCCGCCGAAGACGGTACAAAGGACGCGGACAAGCCACTGACCGAGTTCGTCCGGTCGCCGAGCGGATCCTCCTCGGCCGTTCCCTGCACAGACCCGGGAGTAGGGCCGGAGCCGGGAGTGTCTGATCAACGGCGTTGCGCACACTGCCGCGGATACCGCTGCCCGCCGGGCGGGTGTTGGGGCCGGCGAATCTTGCGCCGGCCGGGACGCCGGGGCAGGTGGCGTCCCAGCCGGCGTCGTGACCGGGGCGGGGCCAGTCGGCGCCGCGTTTCCCGCACGCTTCACGGTCGAGTCCGGGGCCGTAGCAGTAGCGGGAGCGTCCGTAGCGGGTCCAGCAGTGGCCGGGTGGTCCCGCCGTCCGCAGTGGGATTCGGGGCGCTAGGCCCGTAGTCGCGAGCGGGAACGGGTACTGCCGGTTCAACGCGCGTCCGCAGTCTGCCCTGTGCCGCTCTTGCAGTGATCAGTGGAGGGTGTACTCACATATGTGCTTGCCGTCGGTGCCACCAGGATCCTCGGCGACCTTCTTGTCGTCGACGGTGATCGAGCAAGGAGCCGCGGCGAACTGGCCGTTGGGCAGTTGCACGGTGCCCGGCACGACGGACACCGTGATCCCGACCTTGCGTTCGGTGCCGTTCAGGGTGAGCTTGTCCGACTTCTTCCATGGCAGGGTGACCTGCTCGAAGTGGTTCGTGTCGAGGTTCCAGCCCATACTGGTCGTGCCCTTGCCGCCGACTTCCAGGGTGATCTCGTAGGTCTTGTCCTGGCCGCTCGGAACCGGCTTCGATGACGACGTGGTCGTGCCCTTGTCTGCGTCCTCCTTCTTCCCGTCGTCGCCGCTGCCGCACGCGGTCATCAGCCCGGCCGTGGCCAGGAGCGCCACTATGGTTGTCGTCCTGCGCATGTGCGTATCCCCGTGGTGCAGGTGTGATGTGGTGTCGAAGCATCGTAAGCGGGGCTTGTTCTCACGTCGGCCGCCGGGTCCAGGAGGACGGCCGGGTGCTCCGGTACCAGCCGATGAGAAGCGACCAGCAGCGCCACCACCGCGACCACACCATGGATGCGGCAGCGGCTCGTCCCGCTCCGCTGCCGCATCCATGGTGTGGTCGCGGCCGCAGAGCCGCAGTTGGCCCAGGTGTACCGGCTGCCTGCGAACTTCCTCGGCGGCCGCCTGCCCGCAGACGACCGCGAAGCGCTGCGGGGTGTGATCGATGCGGACGTACGTCAGACGCACGCATACCGACGCCACCGGTGAACGACTGCGCAGCGGACGCGAGCGGACAGCCGCCGCCCGGTAGGCAGCACCCCAGGACGGCACCGCCACGCAGGAAGGACCCGGCCGAAACCGGGACGGATCCTGGCGCGGGCCGGCATTACCGCGGCGGCCGTTCCCGCCGTCCTGGCGATGTCCACCTCTACCGGGCAGCTGCTGCCCTGGCTGCTCGGATCAGCAGGTGCGGCCGGTGTACCACGCGCCAGAGACATCAGAACTGGACCCCAGCCAGGTCACGCCCGGTCCCACACACCGCTCGCTGTTCGGCCCCCAGTCATCGATCTCGATGACGATGCGCGAGCCGTCCGAGGTGCAGTGGTTGTAGTAGGAGTCGGAGGCGGTCGCGAAGTAACCGCAGGGATCTGCTGCGGCCGACCCGGCACTCATGGTGACCGCGCCGACGGAGGCGAGACAGAGAGCGAGGGAACCAAGGGTCCCCGTCACGATACGACGAACACGCAAGGCGAACTCCAACCAGTAGAGGGGCCGGTAGCCCGAGCCGCCGGGCACCTGCCGATCCGTTGTCGAGGCCCCTAGGCTCACAGCTTCAAGACAGCCGCTCTGTTCGCTGGTGGCATCGTTCACCCGGCGAATCGATTCACCCATGCTCCGATCAGTTGATTTTTGCCAATCCACCGCCCGGGAGGGCTCCGTTACTGACCTTCAAAGCGTGGTGTCGGAGGACTGACGGCCCATGATCCCTGAGGTATCCCGAGTGCATGGGGTATGCCCAGGGCGGTGGCCTGACCGGTGAACGCCGGTCGGTGCAGCGCTGGCGCAAAGCCTGGCCACAAGGCGGGCCGAGAGCCCTGGCCTCGAAGGGCCCGGCGTCGCTGCCGCTGCTGAGCGACGACCTGTTCGCCGTGCTGGACAGCTGGGGGAACCTGAACCTGGTGGAGACGCGGATGTTTCCCGGCGGGGTGGTCCTGACCGGGTACGAGACGAGGCGCTGAGCAGCAGCGCCCACGCGCTGGCCTCGATCTTTCGTGGCTGGCGGGGACACCGGGTTTGCCCCCGCGTCCCTTGAGTCGTCGCCGCGAAGTCGTCAACCTTGAAAGATGCACGAACAGCAGCAAAGTGCCGACGAGCGCAGCAAGCCGAAATTACCCGCTCGGTCCGTGTCCCCGCCCCGGCCCACGGCCCTGTCCGTGCCGACGGTGGGCGGACCGGACCGGCCCGGCTGGGCCCCGCCGAACTGAGGGACATCCAGCGTGCGGGACCAGCCTCATCCGGTGCTGCTGAAGAAGCTGCGGTCGAAGAACAAGCTGGACCGGTCAAGGGCGGTGATCGACTCTCCCCCTGGCTTCGCCGGGGGCACCCCCACCCACGTCAGGGCGACCCGGCGGGGCCCCAAAGCGGGCCCCGCCCGGTCGGCCGCGCGCGGCCGGGCAGCAGGCACCACGTCCTCACCGACGGCCGGGGCATCCCGCTCGCGGTGTCACTGACCGGCGGAAACCGCGGGCGACGTCACCCAGCTTCTGCCCCTGCTCGACAAGGTTCCGCCGATCGCCGGTGTCGTGGGCAGACCGCGCCGACGGCCCGACACACTCTTCGCGGACCGCGGCTACGACCACGACAAGTACCGCCGACTCCTGCGGCAGCGCGGCATCCGGCCCGCGATCGCCGAACGGAGACAGCCGCACGGCACCGGCCTGGGCGTCTTCCGCCGGATCGTCGAACGCACCATCTCCTGGCTCCACGGCTTCCGCCGCCTGCGCATCCGCTGGGAACGGCGCGACGACATCCACGAAGCGTTCCTCGGTCTCGCTACCTGCCTCATCACACACCGCCACGTCCAGAGACTTTGTCAGGACCTCTTACAGGGCGGGTTGTACGGCAGTTGGAGAACGTATCGGCTCCATTGCTGCTGGCTCAGGGCTCCAGAGCTCGCAGCGCAGATACGACTGATGGCGGACTCGACGTTCAGGTCCCAGAGCGTGGCCACGCCGTCGTCGGTGGTGGCGGCCAGGGTCTGACCGTCCGGGCTGAACGCCATGACGGCGACGAATCCGGTCTCCACGGTCAGCGGCCGGCCGATGGGGGTGGGATGGTCGGGATCTGTGACGTTCCACAGGTTGATGGTGCCGTTGTCGGTGTGACCGGACGCTGCGAGAGTATGCCCGTCCGGGCTGAACGCCACCGACCCCAGGCTGCCGCCGGGCACCGTCAGGGGACTGCCCCTGCGCGTGAGGTGGTGGGGGTCGGTGGCATCCCACAGGGTGACGGTGCCGCTGCTGTTCCCGGTCGCGAGCGTGCGGCCGTCCGGGCTGAACGCCACCCAGGTTTGGGTGGCGGTCGGCTGACGGATCGGCTGCCCGATGCGGACCCCGGGGTCCGCCGTACTCCACAGTCCGACGGTGCCGTTGCTGCCGTCGCCGCCGGCCGCCAGCATCGTGCCGTCACGGCTGAACGCCAGGGACATGGCGGACTTCGTGGCGGAATTGAAGATGCCGGTCCGGGCGACGGGGTTTTCGGGGTCGCTGACGTCCCACAGGGCGATGCCACCACGCACGGGGTCGTCGCCGGCCGCGGCCAGGGTGTGGCCATCGGGACTGAACGCCAGGGAGAAGACGAGCCCGTTCGCCCCGGTGAGGGTCTCGCGGAGGCGGACAGGACGGTTGGGGTCGGAGGTGTTCCACAACGTGACGGTGCCGCCGCTGTCGCCTGCGGCCAGGGTGCGCCCGTCCGGGCTGAACGCCACGGCGTCGACCGGCTCCTCGGGGCCGGTGAGCGGACCACCGCGGGGAGCGGGGTTGTCAGGGTCGGAGGTGTTCCACAGCGAGACGGTGTTGTTCTGGTTTCCGACGGCCAGGGTGCGCCCGTCGGGACTGAACGCCACGGATGCCACGTTGCCCCCGGCACCGATGATCCGGGTCGGCGGCAGACTCCACAGATCGACGTTGCCGTCGGTGTTCCCAGCGGCGAGGGTGCGGCTGTCGGGGCTGAACACCACGTCGGTCACCGCCGCGCCGGGACCGGTCAGCGGCCGGCCCAAAGGGCCGATGGCCCCGGGGTGGGTGACGTTCCACAGGTGGATGGTGCGGTCGGCGCTGCCGGCCGCCAGGGTGTGGCCGTCCGGGCTGAACGCCACCGACATGACGGGTTGGGCGGGACCCGTCAGCGGCTTGCCCAGGGGGGCGGGGCGGCCGGGGTCCGCGACCTTCCACAGATGGACCTTGCTGTCCCTGGATCCGGCGGCCAGAATGTGGCCGTCGGGACTGAACGCCAGGGACATGACGTGATGCCCGGCCTTCAGGGAACGGCCGCGGCCGGGGTGGGCCGGGTCGGTGGTGTTCCACAGACCGATGGTGCCGGCGTCGTCGTCGCATGCGGCGGCCAGAGTGCGCCCGGTGGGGCTGAACGCGATGTGATGGGAGAAGACGTCGGGGCAGTCGAGATCCAGGGGTGTTCCCGCGGGGGTGACGTCGTCGGGGCGGGAGACGTTCCACAGGCTGACGAGTCCGGCGTGCCATCCGGCGGCCAAGGTACGGCCGTCGGGACTGAACGCCAGTGATTCGATGGTCGTCGCGGCGTCCAAGCCCTGAACGGCGGGACTCTTCAGCCGGTCGAGCAGGACGGGGTGGCTGGGGCTGGTCAGGCTCCACAGGTCGACGAATCCGCCGGAACGGCCGTCGCCGTTGTCGCTGGTGTGGCCGCCGACGGCCAGGACCCGGCCGTCCGGGCTGAACTCAAGCGACAGGATCGAATTGACGGAACGGTCCACGGGCACGGGCCGGCCCAGCGCTACCGGACGGCCGGGATCGGAGACGTCCCACAGCCTGACGAGGTTCTGGTGGACGTTCCCGGCCGCCAGCATGTGCCCGTCGGGGCTGTAGGCCACGGTGTACACCGCGCCGCTCGGGCCGGGAAGCCGAGTGGCCAGCGGTGTGTTCTCGGTCGTGATGAGCCGGGACGCCGCTTCCGGAGTCGGGTCCATGCGGTAGGCGGTCAGAGCGAGTTGGGCGGACAGCGAGGGATCGGTCGGCGCCAGTTGCACGGACGCGGAGGTGACGGCGGCGTTGATGGCCTGGTCTCGGGCCCGCAGGGCCCTGGCGGCGGCGTCCCGCGCGTGGGACTCCTGCCGGAAGGCGAACACCGCGGTCAGTGAGGCGACCACGGCCAGGGCGGTGATGGTGGCGACCGCGGCGCGCCGGAGCCGTTGTCCGCGCCGCTGGTGATGGTGGGAGGCTGCCAGAAATGCCCGGGCCGCGCCGCTGAGTTCCGGCCCGTGCGCTTCGGCCCAGGCGAGTGCGGCCTCCAAGCGGTTGCCGCGGTACAGCGCGGCCGCCTCCCGGCCGGCCTGTTCCCAGAGCCCGGCCGCCTCTTCCACATCCTGTCGTACGAGGTTCCCGTTGCGGTCGTGCTCGATCCAGTTCCGCAGCCGGGGCCAGGCACGGATGAGCACCTCATGTGTCATCACCACCGTGTCCCGGTCCCGGGTCAGCAGCCGGCCACGGGTGAAGTCGTCCAAGACCCTGGCGGCCGCTTCCCGGTCCGGCGCGTGACGCAGCAGTTCGTCGCACCGGACGCGTCGGCGGCTGTCGTCGGCGTCGCGTCCCACGATGACGAGCCGCAGGAACACCCACCGTGCGGCCTCGTGGCAGGGCGGCGGCAGCGCGTCGTAGAGCCTGTCCGCCGTGGTGGCGATGGCGCCCTGGATGCCGCCGGTGACGCGGTATCCGTCCACGGTGAGCGTGTGGCCGTGGCGTTGCTGCCAGGTGGCCCGCAGCGCGTGTGCGAGCAGCGGCAACCGGCCCGTGGTGCTCTTACCGACGGGTCCGCCGACCGCGCCCAGGTCCGCCAGCAGCACCTCGACCAGGCCGTCTTCGACGTCGAGTCCCACGCTGCGCGCCGGGCGGCGGATGGCGTCCTTGAGTTCGTCCTCCGTCATCGGCTCCAGCAGGACCGGTCCGGCCTGGAGCGCCGCCCGGAGCTGCGGATGGGCCGTGCACGCGGCATAGAAGTCCGCGCGTACTCCCAGCACCACGACCGCGCCGCCCGTGGGCCGGGCCAGACGGTCGAGCACGTCGATGAGCCACTGCCGGTCGGTCTCGTCGCCGCAGGCCGTGAAGATCTCCTCGAACTGGTCGACCACGACGACCAGGCCCGTGGAGGGGGACTCCCCGGTGGGCGCCGGTTCACCGGCTCCGGTGATCTCTCGCAGCTCGGCAAGACACCGTGCGGGATCGGTCCGCCACACCGCCGCTGTGCGTCGGGCGGTCTCGGCATCGAGCCCGGCGGCGGCCGCCAGTGCCAGGGCCGGGGATGCCGTCGGGGTCAGCAGCAGCCGCGGCCAGGTGCTCGAACCCGCCACCGGAAGCCGGCCGTCGTCCAGGGCCGGCAGTACCCCGGCTGCGAGCAGGGACGACTTCCCGGCCCCCGAGGGGCCGATCAGCACCAGCGGGCCGCCCTCCCGCATCCGGGCGTCCATCCGCTCGCACACGAGGTGAACCATGCGCTCACGGCCGTGGAACCACTGCTTGTGCCGCGCGCCGAACGGGGCCAAGCCCGGGTACGGGCACAGCACTTGGTCGGCGCCGGGGCCGGGCACGGTTCTGCGCCCCTCGTCACCGAGACGAACGTGGATGTCGCGTCCGGCCTGGAAGACGCTGCCGCCGCCGGTCGCGCTCGCCTCCTGCCGTTTCGGTTGCCAGAGGGGCGGCCCGTCGGGGAGCGGGGCACCGGTGCTGCGTTCCGTCACGCCTGACCGCCCCTGGTGACGGTCATGTCCCGGCCGGCCAGGAACGCGTCGCCACCGGAAACGTGTGCCTCCAGCGTCATCGAGCCAGTGATCTGCTGTCCCGTGGTTCCGGCGGAGCGCGGTTCCTCGCCGAACAGCGCGCGCAGTTCGTCGACGGCGCCCGGCCGCGTGGCCATCAGCCGGATGATGCGGGCCTGCCACTCGGCGACCAGCAGCCCTTGGAGCTCCTCGCCTTCTCCCGTCTGCTGCGCCTGGAGCAACTCACCCCGCGTGTCGGTGAGTTCCTCCTCGACGCGCTCCGGGTGCGCGGACCGCCACAGCGACAGGACCGAGGACTTGACCGCTGCCCAGCCGTCCGTCGCCAGCAGGTCGATCAAGCGCGCCGCGGCCACCGATGCCAGTCCGGCGAGTTCCACACTCGTCTCCATGTCTTCTCCTTGTCCCTTACCGCCCGTGGGCCGCGATCGCGGTCATTGTCAGGTGGGAGGCGATGAACACGCGGTCGCCGCCCACCGTCCACCGGAACCCCACGTCCGGCTGCCCGGGGTCGCTGTATTTCCACCGGGCCCTGCCGGTGGCCGCGTCGATGGCCCACAGCGTCTTGGCGCTGTCGGTGGCGAAGACGGTGTCGGCCGAACACTGCGCGCTCTTGCCGGAAATCCTGAGGGAGGCGTTGAACATGTTGGAGCCGCCCATGTCGTTGGCCCCATCGAGCGTCGCGACCCACTTGAGTGTGCCGTCGGCCGTGGCCAGGGCGGCCAGGTCGCTGCCGACGGGTACGTAGACGGTCGCACCGTCCAGGCTGGAGAACGGGGCGCCGATCTGGGCCTGGTCCCCGTTCTTCGCCTCGAAGCGCTGACGCCACTTCTCGCTGCCCGTGGACGTGTCGACGGCGAACAGCGTGTCGCCGTTGCCGCCGGCGAACAGGAACAGCCCGGCGGCGTAGCACGTCAGCGGCCATCCGGTGGTGAAGTAGTACGCGGCGTGCGGGACGGACACCTTCCAGCCGCGGGCACCTCTCCTACCGGCGTCGATCATCTGGACGCGGCCGGGTCTCCTGCCCGGAACGGCCGAGGCGGCCAGGAGGTGAGAACCGGAGGGCGGCACGAGCACGTTGTTGATGTCCGTGCCCTTGACCTGCCACAGTCTCTTGCCGGTCGCGGCGTTGAACGCACGGATGTAGCCGGTGCTCGGAGACTCGGCCGAGAACTTCCCGTCCATCTCAAGCACCTGCCCGCATACGTACACTGTGTTCCCCGCAACTGCCACATAGTTGCTCAGATACATCGCCGTATGCTTGCTGTCGCCGGGATCGACGTCGGCCATCTTGGTTGCCCACTTCGCTTTCCCGCTGGCGGCGTCGAACGCCGCCAGCATGCCTAACTGACTCGGTGTGTCGCAGAGCAGGTAGAACACTCCGTCCGCGTACGCCGTCGGGTACTTGCCGCTGGTCGTGCCGGAGTCGTTGATCGTATTCAGCTGGGGGAACACGGATCTTCCGGTCGCGGCGTCCAGGAAGGACGTGGCAGTGTCCGTGACCACCATGATCACCTTGTCGGAGGCTTCCAGACAGGTGGGGGCGTGCTTTCCGGTACCTGACCATGCCTTGGCGGCATCGGGCCCGGTCAGAACGATCGGTTCCGGTCCGTCCGTCGAGGACGGCGACGCGGAGGAGGCCGACGAGGATCGCACGCCTGACGGAGATGTCGGCCGCGCGGTGGACGCGGGCCCGCCGGCCCGGCCGTCGGGTGCCGGCGACGAGTCTCTGGTGAAGGCGAGTGCCGCCGCGGCTCCGCCGAGTACGGCCGCGCCCCCGGCCAGACCGAAGATCAGCTTCCGACGGCTGACACCCGTGCCGACGGCGACCACCGGCGGAGGAGGAAACGGACCCCGGTCACCGCCCCCGGCGGACACCGATCCCACCGCCGCGGTCGCGGCGGCCATGTCGGCGGTCACCGCCGGCGGCAGCCAACTGCCGCTCAGGGCCGGCAGGTCCTGACGCCTCAGGTAGTCGACGAGTTGCTCCGCGGTGGGACGGTCCGGCGGTTCCGGGTACAGGCAGCCGTCGATCACCTCGCGCAGCGACACGGGGAGGGCGTCCGTGTCCGGCTCGTCTCCGGAAGCTGCGAACAGCACGGTCGACCCGAGATCGAACACGTCGTCCGTCGATGCGGGTGCCGGGCAGCCGGGGGCTCCCACGATCCCCAGGGCGCTGATGCGGGGCCCGTCCATGGTCAGCAGCACCGAGTCCGGGCTCACCCCGCCGTGGACCGTCCCGGCTGCATGGAGGGCGGCCAGCCCCCGGGCGAGGCCGTCGGTGAGGACCCGCAGAGCCGGTTCGGACAGCGGGCCGTGCCGGTCCACCGCCTGTCGGAGCGGCAGTCCGGCGGTGAACTCGGTCACCAGCCAGGGAACCGGCGCGTCGGCGTCGGCATCCACCACCGGTACAAGGAAGGCATCGGACAGCGTCCGTGCCGCCTCGACGGCGGCACGGAACCGGGCCCGGAACCCTGTGTCCGCGGCAAGTTCGGGCCCCACGACGGTGACCGTGACGAGCAGCCCCTCGTCCGTGCGGGCCGCGAACACTTCGCTTCCGCCGACCGAACGCTGTCTTCCGAGCAGCGTGTACGGCCCGATCCGACGAGCACCGTCTGCTCCGGGATGATCCATCGTCCGCTCCTCACGCCAGCCTGATCGTCTGATCACGGGCCGCCTGGTAGGCGCTGCCACCGCCGGACACATGGGCCGTCATGGTCGTTGACGGCCCATGATCTGCGGCCGGCGCCGTGCCGTGCCCGGGTTCGACGGGGGGATCGGTATCGGACAGGAGAGCGGTCACCGCGTCGCCCAAGCGCTCCAGCCCGTCTGGCAGATGGGTCTCCGGAACGCGGAGGAACTGCAGGCGTGCCAGCTCCGCGATCTCGGTCGGCAGCGCAGAGGCGTCGGGCAGCATCGTCGCGTCTCCCAGGAGGACCGGAACAACGCGGTTTCCCGCCCGCAGAGCCGTCGCGATCTCCAGGCGGACCCAGTCGTGAGCCCGGTCCAGGAGCCGCACACCGTCCTCGTCCCGCGCGTCGAGCCACCCTGGCCCGATCAGTACGCACATCAGCTCGCACTCGGCGGCCTGCCGCCGCAGGATCTCGGCGAAATCGGCCCCGGGCGGAATCGACTGGCCCGACTTGAAGATCTCGTCGACCCCCAGGCGGTCGGACAGCGCGCGATAGACGCGGTCTCGCATCCACCGGGAGTCCGGTTTACGAAAGCTGAGAAAGATGCGCGGCACAATTGCCCCTTCTCTGGCAAGCCTTGACGTCAGGGTTCGTGCTCACCCTAGGGGCGGCGTACGCGCTCGGCGGCTATTCGCCGGAGATTGAATAGCGGCCGCAAGGATCCGTACGCTGACTGGTATGGACCCGGTGGACAGCGCGGCAGGAAGTTCGATCAGCACCCGTCTGCCACCGGGCGACTTCGGCGTCGTCCTGGCCACACTCCGGGCACGTCGAGGGTGGAGCGTGCGCGAGTTCGCCCGGCGTGCGAACGTGTCCGAAGGGCAGGTCTGCAATCTGGAGAGCGGCGTGCGCAACCCGACGCCCGCGGTGGCGGCGGCATGCGACGCGGCCTTCGGCACCGGCGGAGCACTCGTCGAGCTGGCTGGGTCCGGCCGCCACGGCGCCCGGACCGAGGTCGTCGTCGAGGCCGGCCCCGTGGTCGCCGGGTACGAGCGGGTCCTGCGGGAGCTGAAGGACATCGGCAGATCCACCGGGCCGAGGTTCGTCACCACTTCGATGAAGTCGATCACACGGATCCTGACGGACGCCGGTTCGCACGCCGTCGGCGAACAGCGTGCCGAGATCTGGCTGCTGGCCTCGCGGTTCGCCGAATACACGGGGTGGATGGCGCAAGAGGCGGGGAATCCCGCGGAGGCGTTGCGCTGGACGAATCTCGCTGTTCGCTGGGGCGCACGTGGCGGGGACGAAACGGTGGCCGCATATGCCCTGGTCCGCAAGGCGTTCATCGCCCAGCACCGCGGTGACACCTATGCGGTGATCAAATTCGCCGACCAGGCGGCCGGGCACCCGGCGGCCAACCCGGTGATCCGCGCGCACGCCGCGCGACGCTCGGCCCAAGGGCATGCGCGCCGTGGCGATGCGGGGGCCTGCCGGGAGGCACTGGAGCGGTTCAGAAGCCACGCCGCCGAGGTCAGTGGCGACCGGACCCCTCACTGGGGCCCGCGCATCGAGAACGGCAACCCTCGGCTCATCGAGGCGTCCTGCATGCTCAGCCTCCATCGCTTCGAGCTGGCCGCCGACCTTTTCGCCGAGCACCGCCCGGCCGCCCCGGCAGACAGCAACTCCCGAGCCCGCTTTGCGGTTCGGCAGGCGACAGCCCTGGCCGGTGCCGACCGCCTCGCCGACGCCTGTCAGATCATCGAAGCCACGCTGCCCGTGATCAAGCGCATCGACTCGGCAACCGTCCGCGCGGAGCTGGGCCGTTTCGTGGAACAGGCCCGGACCCGGAGAGCCAGCCCGGGCCAGCTCGCCCTCATCGACGCATCGGCCGCCCTCGCAATCGGCTGACAGTCGTAACAGCGCTCACCAAGCCAAATGAGATGAATGTGACACTACGAACTCTGCTGTTCGGTTCGGCCTCGCTTGGCGGCATCGTTGATCCATATCTGGTGGGGTATCGACGGCGGGACGGGGCGGCGGTTGAACCGGCTCGTTCGTCGGGCCTTGACCTCGGGTCTTGGACACACGAGACACTGAGCGTTTTCCAATCTGGCGGGGCGGCTTGAGAGTTGGGCTGTCAGACAGGTGAAGCCCCTGGCAGAGGGGTTTTCGACCGAGAAGAACCGTCTCCACCAGAGGCTTCGGGTGCTTGTCCGCCCGTCCGGCGTCGACGTGTCCAGCTCTGCCCTGTGCTTCCTGTCCGCCCAGCTTCGCCGACACCGCCGGGCACTCGGCACCCGATGGCGACGCCTGGGCCCCGGCCGACAGGCCCTGCTCACCCTTGCCCACCTCCGCAACGGTCATCCGTACGCCCAGCTCGCGGCCGGATCCGGCATCGGCACCACTACCGCGTACCGGTACATCACCGAGGCCGTCGATCTCCTGGCTGCACTCGCCCCGGCCCTCGCGCAGGCGGCCCGGGCGGCATCGGCGAAGGCGTTCGTGCTGCTGGACGGCACTCCGCTGCCGATCGACCGCGTCGCCGCGGACCGTCCCTTCTCCTCCGGCAAGCACAAGAAGCACGGGATGAACGTGCAGGTCCTGGCCGGTCCCTCCGGCCGGCTGCTGCGGGCCTCACCTGCCCTGCCCGGTGCCGTGCACGACGTCCGGGCCGCCCGTGAGCACGGCGTCATCGCCGCTCTCGCGGACGCCCCGAGTCACCTGCTGGGCAGACAAGGGCTACCGAGGCGCCGGGAGCACGGTCCGCGTCCCGTACCGGGGCCGGCGGGAGACGCTGTCCGCGGGCCAGAAGGCCGTCAACCGGTCCCACACGAAGATCCGGGCCCTCGTCGAACAGGCCGTCGCCCCCCTCAAGTCCTGGCGGCTCCTCCGCGCACCGCGGTGCTCGACCGCACGCGTCACGAGCCTCGTCCGAGCTGTCCTCTGCCTGCACCTGACCAGCTCGGACCGAGGAGGGAAAACCCTCAGCGACGGCAAGGCCCCGCCAAACCCTCGGTGGAGCCTCGCCGTCAAGGTGTTGCCGCACGACGAGGCCCTGCAGTGAGCCTCCGCCAACCTGAAAATCGCTGGTCAGCAGGGCGAGTGTGACCGTGTTCCGGTGGTGCTCGTGCTGGTCGTGGGCGGGAGTCTGCAGAGAAGATCGTCCGTCAACGGTTGACTTCGAGGTTCGTCAGGACGAGCAGGCTGCGCAGGAGTTGGGTGGCGTGGGTGGGATCGATGCGGAGTTTGCGGGGATTCGCCAGTTCTCGGGGTGGGCGAATCCGTGCTTGGCCGGCGCCCGTCCGACAGCGAGGACGCGGTTGGCTTCCTTCTGGCCGGGGGTGAGCTTGTGGGTGCGGCTGGCGTGGAAGCCGGTGACGATCACGGGGTCGCGTACGTCGTTGTCCAGGCCGCGGAAGCCGAGGTCCGCGAGGGCGCCGAGGCCGACGGCGCGCAGGTGGGCCAGGATGTGGTCGTGGCGGGCGGCGGTGTTGTCGTGGGTGCGGCCGGGCCGGGCGGCGGAGATCCAGATCAGGCGGTCCCTCTCGTCGGTGAGGGCGAGGAAGTGCAGGGCGTGGTGGCGTTGTTTGCCGGAGTTGTTCTTGCGGTCGGCCTTCCGGTGCGGCGCTGGGTGGGGATGAGGGTGCCGTCAATCAGGACGCCCCCCACCCACCCTGCCGGGCGATCTTCTTGCACGCGCGGTCCAGGCGCGGGGCGCTTGTGCGGTGAGCCGTCCGATCGCCTCGTCGCGCCAGCGTCGGACGGTGGACTCGGAGATGTTGTTGCCGTCGGCCCTGTTGGCCAGGCGCTGGTCGTGGCGCAGTACGGCCAGGGCGATCACCGCGCTCTTCCCGGGCGGCAGGATCCGCCACCGGGGCCGGATAGCTTTCAGATGGCGCCGCAGCAGACCGGCGAGGTGGTTGACGGTGTGCGTGGACAGTGGCAGGCGGCACTGGCAGCCAAGCCGGCAGGTGTCCTCGGTGTGCTCTTCGGCTCTCTTCGCACAGTGCCCAACGGCCGCCGGGGGAACCGTGGTGACGTTCGTGCTGCACCATTCCGGGCTGCTCTTGTCGGGCTCGCCCCGAGCGCCGATTCCAGTCAGCAGGTCCGTGAGGTGTCGCCGTCCTGATCGGCCGAGTGAAGCATTTCGATGACACGTTCCTCGTACCGGACGCGGGCCGGGGAGAAGTCGTACGGCATCTTGCCGATGGCCTCCACCGGGCTCATCCTCGCCTCGCCTTCCTCCTCGCCGGCGTGCTCGTCCTCCTGGTCCAGGAGGAGGGCGAGGGCCTCGTCCAGGCCGGATCTGTCGATGGCGGCTCCCAAGACGGCCTCATGAGCACACCGCTGGGCAGCCAGGTCTTCGATGCGGGGATCGTCGGGGGACACGGTGTCGTCCAGGGCCGCCTCGGCCTCGGCCAGACGGTCTTCCTCGGCCCGCAGCTCGGGGTGGGTGGCCAGGGCGATGAACCGGTTGGCCTGGACGGCGGCGCCCAGGGAGCCGAAGACACGCTCCGTGACCAGAAGGGTATCGAGATCGGCCGGGCGCAGGGATCCGGGCGGCAGATCATGCAGGCGGCCACTGACCAGCGGTGAGAGCAGGCCCAGGGGGCTGCCCACCTCGCGGAGGCGGTGCACAGCGGCCCGCTGGGCTTCGATGGCGGCCGCCTTGGAGGCGAGGGATTCCTCCAGCCGGGCCAGGGACTGCTCGATGCCGGTGGCGCCCTCGAAGCCGGCCCGGATGTCGTCCAGGGAGATACCCGCATCAGCCATCTTGCGGATCCACAGCAGGCGGATCATGTCGTCGTACCCGTAGCGGCGGCGGTCGTCGCTGCCGCGTTCCGGTTCGGCGAGGAGTCCGATGGCGTGGTAGTGGCGGATGGCGCGGGGGGTGGTCCCGGCGAACGCGGCGGCATCGCCGATCT
The DNA here is from genome assembly GCF_044764905.1 of Streptomyces sp. NPDC093586. Taxonomy (NCBI): domain Bacteria; kingdom Bacillati; phylum Actinomycetota; class Actinomycetes; order Kitasatosporales; family Streptomycetaceae; genus Streptomyces; species Streptomyces sp. NPDC093586. Next base: position 25,758 of record NZ_JBIWJA010000059.1, read on the forward strand.
TGACCCGGCGGGGAATCGCAGGAAAGTGCATGCGAGGGAACCTCTCGATGTCGTACTTGCCGCCTACTGGACCACATGCCGCTACGGCACATGCAAACCCCACAGCCGCAGGCTCGCCCCGCGCTCCCGCACCATCAAGGGTCGTACGGATCGCCGCACGAACGGAGAAAACGTCCCGGACAACAGGATGCGCTGGTAGTCCGGCCGAAGCAGCGTTCAACGACGTTGCGGGGCCTTGTAGAGCTCGCGGTCGAAGGCCGCCGGCAGCCGGCTCGCAGGCGGCTGACAGCCCGTCGGGACGAGGCCGGGGTGTGTCGGCGGCCTCTCGGTGGTGCTGGCACGGGGCCGCGGGTGGAGCGGGGGCGCACGGTGGGACCCCCGGGGCCGGGCCGCGGGCCGGGGGCCTGACCCGCGGGTCGCTCAGGCGCTCATCCGGGTCTGTCCCCTTCTGCTCCAGCGGCCGGGACCTCCTTGGCGGCCAGGGGGTGGTCAGGGTGGGCGAGGTAGCGGTCGGAGATGGCCCGCAACCGTTGTTCGGCCTCCCGCACGGAGAGGCCGCCGGGAGAGAGGGGGCAGGCGGCGCGCACGGTGTGCACGGCCTCTCCCAGCTCCCCGAGGAGCACCCGCGCCTGCGTGTCGCCGGCGAGGGACTCCTCCTGCAGGCGCGCACGGCAGAAGAAGTAGAGCTCCGGCAGCCGGAGGAGGAGCGAGTACCCCTCGTCCACTGGCCTGCTGATGCCCCCGTCCGCTGGCGGCCGGGGAAGGGCCGGGGGCGGGGGAAGGGCCGACGGTGGCGAGGGAGTGACTGGCGAGGGCGGCGGAAGGCGCCCCTGCGACAGGGGGAAGGCCTGTGGCAGCGGAGGAAGACGGGCCGGTGGCGGCGCGGGGCATCCGGGAGCCGGCGGGGCCGCCCGCCCGCCCGGTGGGGGCGCCGGCTCTGTGACGGACCGGGCCCGGGAGGCGCCGCGGCCGAACAGCGCTCTGAGACGCGCGAGCACGCTCCTCGGCCGCTCAGGCATCGGCGGGGATCACGGCCACCACCCGGCCGCCCGCGGCGAAGTGCAGCCGGTCCACCGGCGAAGGGCAGGGCGGGTCCTCGGCCCGGTAGAAGCACAGGTCGCTGGGGACGGGAACGACGCGCAGGTCCGCGGCGTGGCTGTCTTCCGGCAGTTCGGCGACCGCCGCCAGCAGCGTGTCGGCCGATCCGGCCCACTCACGCACCGCCACCACGGGACGCGGCCAGGGGCGGCCGGTGTTGGGGACGAGCCAGTCGTCGCCCTGGGTGACCTGGCCGGTGAACCCGGGCTCGGCCGCCGCCTCGCGGGCCCGCCGGGCGTACTCCAGCAGCAGCGACGGCAGCGATGTCGCGAGCAGCGTGACCTCCGGGTATTCGCTGAGCTCCGTGGGGTCGGCGGGCACGGAGAAGGCGTACCCCCACTCCCCGCTGCCGGGGTCGAGACGGATCTGCACGAGGGCGCGAACGCCCTGCCCGCCGACTTCGGCCAGCAGCCAGTAGGCGCCGTCGCCGCCCAGCATCCGGTGCGTCTCCGGGTCCACGCTCGTAGGGGCGCCTCCCGGCCTCAGTCGGAGGGCGGGCATCCCCTCGGCTTCCACCCCGCCGATCTCGCGCAGGACGCCGCGAATGTCTTCGGGCACCGTGACCGGCCAGGCGTCCATCTCCTCGTCGGTGCAGCCGGGAGCGAGCCTCACGAAGCCCGGGAACTCCTCGGCGAGGGAACGCAGCAGGCTCACCGCCCGGGCCGCGGCGTCGGCCGGGACGGCGTGCCGCCGCACCGGACGGCTCAGGAAATCCCCGCTGATCAGGCTGTGGAGCAGCAGCGCTCGGCCGTCCCCGGCGAGGGTGTACCCGATCTCGCTGCTTCCGGTGTCGGCCGTCTCGTCGGCCGCCGCGAAGTACGGCTCCCATGGCACCCTGCACGGGTAGCCGGGCAGGGCGCGCAGATCGACCAGGTCGGACAGCGGATCACCGCGTCCCACGAGTGCGGCGAGCTCCGGATCCTCTCCTCCGGCGACGTCCACGGTGGCCACGGCGTGGGTGAACGCCTCCGGTGCGGGCCGCTCCGCCCCTTGCCCGTCGGCCAGGCGCCCGGCGACCTGGGCGAGCCAGTGGACGAAGTCGGGCGCCTCGATGGTGATCTCGCACTCGTCGGCCCACGGATCGATGGTCATGACCGGGCCCCAGCCAGCGGCCGTGATCCCCACGAGCACGAGCAGCGAGCTGCCCTTGGAGTCCAGCTCGCCCATCACCAGGAAATCGTCCTCGAAGCGGGCGTGGCCGCGCGGACCGAAGCCATACGCGTCGCCTTGGACGCTCATCCCGCCGATCTCCTTCAGCACGGCCCGCACTTCCGGCGGCACGGGCACGCCCCACGCGTCCATCTCGCCGTCCGTGAAGCCCTCGGACAGCTCGACCTCGCCGGGCCGCTTCCCTGCGGCTTCCCGCAGTATCCGGACGACGTCCGCCGCCCGGTCCGATTCCTGACCGCTCACGTGTACCTCCTCGATGCGTCCCCTGACCCGGCGAGGCTAACGGCAGTCTCCGACAACGCCGCCGACGGGCCGGAGAAATGATGCTCGGGGTGGGGCAGGGCGGGCGGATCGGACCCCCGGGCCCCAGGTCCCCTCAGGCGGAGGGCGGGGAACCTTGTCGCTGCCGCCGCCGTCGTCACAGGAAGACGATGAAGCACGGCCCCGGGAGGACCGTGACGCTCACGCGACCGGACTCGCCGGGCCGCGGCCGTTCCCACGGAGGGCAGGGATGGATGGGCAACTTCTTCGGCGGTGAAAGCACTTGGCTGTCGCTGAGCAACGGCAGCACGGCGGCCCTCCTCGACGTGCTCATGCTGGCCGTCTCCGACCTCGCGGCCCGGCCGTGGGACTACCGCTTCGCGGCGCTGCTCGCCTTGCAGGACCAGAACGTCATCGGCCGCGGCGCGGCCGGTTTCGACGTCACCGACATCGACTGGGGCGCGGACCCCTCCGAAGCGCAGCAGAACAAGGAGTTCGTCCTCGCCGTCATCGACCTCGCCGCCCGCCGACACCGCTGGGACGAGCTGGACTAGTAGGACTCCGTTACGTCTTCCGCTTGTCCTTGGGGGCATGTTGGGAGTATGGACGCACATGAAGTGGGCCGGGCTCGGGTGAAGTTGGGGTTATTCGTGGCCGATGTGTTCGCGTCGGTGCCGCGCAAGGACCAGCGGGCGAAGGGCGACTGCTATCTGCGGGGACTGATGCTCGACGGCCGCCGCAAGTCCATCCAGGCCATGGCCGAGCGGCTGCCGGACGGCAACGAACAGAACCTGCAGCAGTTCGTGAACCAGTCGACCTGGGACCCGGTGCCGGTGCGCCGGCGGATCGCCGAGCGGATGGTCGGCCAGATCGGCCCGGACGCGTGGGCCGTCGACGACGTGTCGTTCCCCAAGGACGGGAGGATGTCGGTGGCGGTTGCCCCTCAGTACTGCGGGGC
>NZ_JBIWJA010000060.1:0-28991 GCF_044764905.1 Streptomyces sp. NPDC093586
CCCGCGGAGCGGGTACCCCATCGCTGCGCGATGGGCAAGCGAACACCCGCGCTGCGCGCGGGTGTTGCGCTCCCGCTCCGCGTGAGCGCTGGCGGGACGCTGCGCGTCCCGCTCACCAGACCGGCTGCGCCGGTCTGGTGACGCTCCGTTCGCTGCGCTCCCGGAGCTGCGGTGGCCTACGCTGCGCTCCAGCCACCTGGTGGCGCAGCGCGCCACAGGACGGACCCGCTGCGCGGGCCCGTCAACGGGCCTTCGGCCCGGGCGCCTGTAGGGACGGGGGCATGGTGGTCGGGTAACAGGCTGTCAGCAGACTGCGGGCCCCCCACCCTGCGGTCGGGGCCCGGTTGACTCGCGGGAGGGGTGATGTGCCCTCAGGCGTGAGCGTGGAGGCGGGTACTCGGCAGCTTGTGCGGGGCAGCGTGATGCGCGGGCCGGCCCGTCGTGGGAATGGCAAGGCGCCGCAGGGCGAGGGTCGCGGTGATGAGCAGTACAGCGAAGACGGCCAGGAGGAGGACGGACACCCACATTTGTCGGCTCCCCGGGGCCTGCCAGCCGGTCCAGGCCACGGACCCTGCCCACAGGAGAATGGCCGCAGCGTAGAAGGAGCGGATCCGGCGCAGTTGCCGCACGGCCCGCAGGAACTGGATGCGTTCGGTCTTCGGTGCCATGCGGCACCGTGTACCCGCGATGCGCGATGCCCCTCAGGGGTGGGCGAGACCTTGTGGAGGGGATTGCTCGAGGGGCTCGCTGATCTGCATCTCTATTTGATGCAGCATGTAGCCTTGGCATAAAACGGGGACATCCGGTAGCAGGGTCGGGGGCGCATCAGTCTCGGCGTCTTATGCCCGTGGTCCGTCCGCTGAATTGAAAGCCACGGTCCGGCAGGACCGGTGGGGAGGGGAAGAGCGCTGTGGATCCCGATGCGCTGAGGCCGAACTCCTGGCCTGAGGTGAAGCCGTAGACACCAGCGCACCAGGCAGTGGAGGTCAGTGAGCTACCGCCACCTTGAAGTCGCAGGTCAAAGGGCTAGTGTGACTGACTCTCGGGGTACTCGTGCTGGTCGTGGGCGGGAGTCTGCGGAGAAGATCATCCGTCACCGGCTGACTTCGAGGTTCGTCAGCACGAGCAGAGCGCGCAGGAGGCGGGTGGCGCGGGCCGGGTCGGTGCGGAGTTTGGTGAGGGTCCGCCAGTTCTTGAGGTGGGCGAAGCCATGCTCGACCGGTGCCCGTCCGGTGGCGAGGACGCGGTTGGCGGTCTTCTGGCTCGGGGTGAGCTTGTGGGTGCGGGTGGCGTGGAAGCCGGTGACGATCACGGGGTCGAGGATGTCGTTGTCCAGGCCGCGGAAGCCGAGGTCGGCCAGCGCCCCCAGGGCGGCGGTGTTGTCGTGGGTGCGGCCGGGCCGGGCGGCGGATATCCAGATCAGGCGGCCCTTCTCGTCGGTCAGGGCGAGGAAGTGCAGGCCATGGCTGCGGTGCTTGCCGGAGTAGTTCCGCCGGTCGGCCTTGCCGGTGCGGCGTCTGGTGCGGATGAGAGTGCCGTCGATCAGGACCACCTCCCCGCCCCGCCTGGCAACCTTCTTCAGGGCGCGGTCCAGGCGCGGGGCCTGGGCGGCGAGCAGCCCGATCAGCTCGTCGCGCCAGCGGCGGACGGTGGACTCGGACACGTTGTTGCCGCCGGCCATGTCGGCCAGGCGCTGGTCGTGACGCAGCACGGCCAGGACGATCACCGCGATCTTCCCCGGCGGCAGGATCCGCCATCGGGACCGGATCGCCTTCAGATGGCGCCTGAGCAACTTGGCGAGGCGGTTGAGGTGCGCGTGGACAGCGGCAGACGGCACTGGTAGACAAGCGGGCAGGCGTCCTCGGCATGCTCTTTGGTATTCGTCACACAATTCCAACGGCCGCCGGGGGCACCCCGGTTACGCCCGTGCCGAGCCGCTCCGAGTGGCGGTGCTCCTGGTCACAGGCGGGTGGTGAACCGGCCGTCGGGCAGTTTCCGGAGCCAGCCGCGATCGACGAGCCTTACCAGCTTGCCGCGTAGCGGTTCCAGCTTGGACCGCACGCTGACGTCCACCCCCACCACCTCTCCGACCTCACGGGCCATGACCGGTCCGGCGGCCTGCCGCACGGCGGCGATGATGCACTGGTAGTCCCACGGCAGCGCGTCCTCCTCCACGCCCGGCTCGCGGTGCGGGATCAGCATCACCGTCTGTCCGCCCACCTGCCCCGGCATCGGGCGGGTTGAGGAACGCTCCTCAGCGAGCTGCCTGGTCATCCGTTCAAGGACGCGTTCGGCGACTGCGAGTTCGTCCCGCTCGACCCGCACTTCCGCCAGCCGGCTGGCCAGCTGTCCTTCGAGTTCGTCCAGTTCCGCGCGCCGCGCGGTGATCTGTTCCAGCAGCTCGGGATCCAGCATGCACAGGACCGTAGAGGGCCGTCCGGCCTCAGTGGTCAGGAACAGGAACGGGCCCGCGCTCCGCGCTGGAGAAGATTTCAAGCAGCTCGTCGTCAGTGCGCCCAAGGCAGACGAACCGCCTCGATTTCACTGTCGTTCAGCAATGCGTTGATGAGGGCTGGGGGCCCGGCGACCTTGGTGCCCCACAGGTCGTAGTCGGTGCACAGGACCCACGAGCGGTCCTCGGCCCAGAGGTTGGACGGGCTGAAGTCGGCCTCGGACTGGTCGTACAGGATCTCGGCGTCGCCGATCCGGCCCGTACGCACGTGGAGGTTGTCCAAGTCGATGGCCTCGAGCATCAGCGGGTTGTAGTAGGCCAGGCAGCGGGTGTCCGGGCCCGCGGGACTGAACTGGGTGAGGATGGCGATCAGCCGGTTCCAGGTCTCACGGTCCAAGCTCCCCTCGGTCGGCGGGACCATGCCTAGCGGCCAGCTGCCCTCCTTCTTGGCCGTGGGAAAGCAACGGTAGGAGGGCATCAGCCCATCGGGCACGACCGGGTCGCCGGTTCGCCGGGCCAGCTCGGCCCAGCGCAGCCGCCGCCAGCCGGGGCCCGGATGCTGGGCACGGCCCAGCCCTCCTCCCGTGGCGATGCCCACGGCGTCGAGGTCGATGCCTCCAACGACGTGCGGCTGGACACTCCCGTCCGCCAGCCGCGCCTGGTGGTACTCGTGGTACGACACATCGGTCGGCCTCTGCTTGTGCTCGTACATGGCGTTGAGCACCCACACGGCGTCAGGCATCGCCGGAGGCATGAACCCGGTGATGCCATCGCCGCACAGCTCCAGCAGCCAATCGGTGGCCTCGGAAGGCACGAGCGGCCACAGGCTTGACATCAGGTTCGACTCCTCGGACATGCGCCCATGATCCCAGGCGCGAACCGACCTCCCGCAAAGGGCCAGCATTACGCCGCCCGAACTCGCCACCTGGGCACGTTCCCGCGTGCCTGGCCAGGATGCCGAGGCGCACCTCGAACACCATCGAGCCGACCGCTGACGAACGATCTTCTCTGCATACTCTCGCCCACGACCAGCACGAGTACCCCGAGAGCCGGTCACACCACCCCTTTGACTTGCGACTTCAAGTTGGCGGCAGCTCACTCAGTGGACGGTGCCTGACACCGTCACCACAGCCAGGCGGTGGAGTGCCGCACTCGGGACAGGGCGCGGGCGTCGCGGCGCGCGGCGGCGTTGCCGATCCGGTTCTGCCGGAAGCGGGGCCGGCGCGAGTTCGCGGCGGCGAGGCGGCGCTTGGCGGCTTCCTGGAGTTGCTTTCGCTGCTTGCGCAGTTCCGCCTTCTTCGCGGCCTTCGACTTCGGCGTCCGGGGGCGCTTACAGATCGGCTGCCATCCCAGGGGCTCGTCAGGGTCGGGCTCCTGGTCCTCGTCGAGCGCGGCGGCCATCTGCTCGCGGGCGGCGCGGGCGAGGGCGAGGGCTTCGTCGGGGTTGGGGCATTCTTCCGGCGGTGTTCACGTGACTCCTCCTGCGGTTCGGCCCGGCGTGTGCTGGGTGCTGGGTTGCTGGGTGTGTGGCTGCGGGGCCGTCGCCGGGGCGGGCTGCGGTCGGGGGCCGTGGGCGGCTTCGCGCGCCCGTCGGCTGTCCTGGAGCGTGGCGATCACCTGCGCGCGGGCGGCTTGGAGGGTCCGGCGGGTCTGCTCCACCGCGTCGACGCCGGTCTCCGGCTCCGGGAGGCGGCCGTCCTTCCGGCCGTCGCGGAAGGGCCGCGGATGCGACGGCCTCGAGGCGGTGGGCACCGCGACGGTGTACGGGCGGGGGCGCGAGCCCAGGCGTTCCGCTCGGCGCGCGGCGCGGACCCGGGCGGCCAGGGCGCCGGCGGCGAGGCGGGCCCGCTCGTACGGTGCCGCCGTGCGGCTGCGGGTCAGCGGGCGCAGCACGGCCTGGTCCTGGGTGTCGCTCGGGTACAGGGCGCGCAGATCGGCGGTCATCATCCGCCGGCTCGCCGGGCGGGTGTAGTCGTCGACGACCGTCTGCACGATCCGTTCGTCCAGGCCGGGTTCGTGGCGGCGGCCGCGCAGGACGTAGGAGAGGTGGCGGCGGGCTTCGGCGAGCAGGTGGTGGCGTGCGAAGGCGCCGCGCATCACGTACACCACGGCGACGACGTCGACGGCCGCCAGCGCGAGGTCGACCACCGGACGCACCCGCGCCCACACCGCCGCGGCCGCCGCCCGCGCCCGCTCGGCGAGCCGGTCGACGACGTCGGCGCCGAACGCCCGGATCGCCGAGGTGCGCCATCGCTTGCGCAGCTCGGTCAGCGACCACAGCTCGGTGCGCTTGGGCGGGCGGGTCTGGTCGGCGGCCTGGCAGGCCAGCGCGTAGGAGGCCCGCTCCCCCGGCGCGTGCCCCTGCTTCTCCTCGTACCGGGCGGTCAGGACGGGCAGCGCGTCCTCGATCTGCTGGCGGCGGGTCGACTGCCAGCCGATGAGTCGCCGGTCGATGCCCGCGATGTCCATCACGGGCCGGCGGCCGGGCGTCACCTCGCGCGGCTCCCACGCCCACCCGAGCCGGGCGGACACCTCCTCCATGAAGTGGAGGAGGTAGAGGGTGTCGGCCGCGACGATGTGGGTCATCAGCGAGTCTGCCGACAGGTTGCCCCACTTCCCGTCGTGCGGCCGCCGGGCGCGGATCGACACGACCGCATGCGCGTGCAGCAGGGGCCTCGATTCCGTGGCTCTGAACTCGTAGTGCCTAAAGACCGCGACGAACCAGCCCGTCCTTGACCCGGGCCCGCTGCCTGCCGCCGGCCTTCCAGCGGATCTGTGCGACCGCCTCCTCCATCCACGCCAGCGTCTTGTCGCGGGCGATGTCCTGGCACAGCTCCAGGACCCGGCGGTGCTCGTCGTCCATCAGGGCCCACGCGATGTGCGCCGTCGGCGGGGCCGGAACACCAGGTCGAACGCCAGCCAGGGGGTGCGCTCCTTGGCCTTGCCGGTCTCGGGTGAGCGGTTGTGCTCGATGGGCCTGCCCAGCACGGTCGCCCGCCTCGCCTGCTCCGGGCTCTTGCCCTGCGCCAGGAGCCCGCGCTCGATCCAGTCGGCGTCCGGGTGCCGGCCCTCCCCCAGGAGCAGTTCGGCCTGCCGCTCGGTCACCACGTCCCCAGCCGTCAGGCCGAGCGCGGCCAGGCCCTGGCCCTTCCAGACGCCGGGCGGGACACCGGCATCGTCCTGGGCGGCGCGCAGCGGTGTGCCCGCCTGGCGGTGGCCGTCGCCGACCATCACGCCACGGAAGAGGTAGCGCACCCCGGCCCCCGGGCGGACTGGCGACATGCTGATCATCGACCCATGGAACCCCTGCGCTGACTTGCGCAAAAGCGTGATCCGGGGTCGGTCCCGCCGGGCGGGAGGGCATCACCAGATCTTTACCGCAGCGCCCGCCAGGCGGACCGTCCGCTCAGCACGCGGCAGTAAGCCACCGACCTGTGCACAGTTCGCCGCATGAATCCGAGGTTGCTCCACGGAGACCTCTGCCCGCTGTGCCGACGGCATGCCCCGCGCGCGGGAGTTCTACGATGTGATGCGCGTCTTCTACGAGAGCTGACGACCGTGCGAATGCTGCGCGGGAGACTCCTCAGTCGAGTCTCCCGCGGAGTCGGGTATCAGCTGGCGGGATGCGCAGTCTTTGTATCCGAGAACTGCGCGAACATGGCTCGTGTCTCTTCGGCTTCCCGCGCCTGTCGGCTGAGCTCTTGCTCGATCTGTTCAAGCACTCGGTGGTGCAGCTCGCTGTCTCGGACAGGTTGTTTGATTCGCTTCAGGAACATCTCGTACATGTCGATGTCCTCGCCCGGTACGCAGAGACGAGCGTTATCGGAGGAATCCCCGGTCATCCAGCCGTGAGCTCGGGCCAGGTTCAGGCTGTCCTCCACTGCCGATGGCGACAGACCGGTGAGGTCTGCCAACTCGGGAACGGTGAAGCTGACACCCTGTGTATCGGTGTACTTGCCGGTGCCGAGACTGTCCGCCAGTACGAACAGGCACACCCTGACCATGTCGGGCAGGTCGGCCGCCAGCATGTGACTCAGGTACCGCGTCCGCTCCTCGGCGAGATCTTCGGGATTGTGGATGAATGAGCGAAGTCGAGCCTTTTGTGCTGCATGAGCGTCCTCTTCTTGTGCCCGCTTTGCGTCGACCTTACGGGTTGCCTGACGATGGCTGATTCCCTCTTTGTCGGCCAGTGCGCGGATGCGGGCCTTGCGGGCGCTGGAGCCGTTCTTCGTCATGCGCTTCTCCAGGGAACCCACGCTCCTCCCGGGTCAGCCGAACGAGTCTGGCGGCGGGAAGTCTGCACGGGCCCGTGTCGGCGGATGCCGGGGGAGCCTTGGCCGGACTGGGTCACAAGCGGCGTGGGCGCTGCGACGGCGGCGGTAGGCGTTCGTGTCATGCCACCCTGAACCGTAGTACGCGCCTGATCGTCAACTAGCTATCTCACCCTTACGTGGGCGTGCCGTCCCGGTCCTAGCGAGGCCGGCGGCAGGGCGGCGATCGGAACGAGTACGCCGCTGCGCCAGGCGCTCGCCACTCACGGACTGACCCGGCACGGTGTGTCCACCGGCTCGGGGCCGCGCTGGTCACCGTGACGCTGGGTGCCTCCAAGACGCATGCCCTGGCGATCCTCCTCAGCCGACGCGACGTTCTTCCCCGACAGGTACGGCAGGGCGACGCCGGGTGGGCGCCAGTCCGTCGTCACCCTGCTGTGGTCAGGTCTTCGGGCGAAGTTCCGGCCGCCGTGGCGCCGCTGTTCCAGGGCGCCTCGGAGGGCCGGTCACCACACGTCGATGGACCAGACGTCGCCTTCCTGGTGCCCGTTCGGGTCCGGGGCTCCGGATGCGCAGGGGGCGGGGCCGGCGATGACGTGGATGCGGCCTGCGGAGCGGGACACGCGGTAGCAGTTCATGTCGCGCGACGTGTTGTCCGTGTCGAGTTCGACGGTGTGCCCGAGAGCCTGGAGAGCGGTGTGCAGTTCGGTGAAGGGGACTCGGGGCGCGAAGGGCCCGTACGTGCGCGTGAGCGGTGGGGGCACCGTGTCCGGTGACTGGTCGTACAGCAGTCGTTGGACCGGCACGCCGAAGCCGAAGCACGCCATCCGGGCGGGCTGCGCCAGCTGTCGGGGCGAGAAGTTGATTTCCACGAGTCCGTAGTCGCGGCGCAGAAGGCCACCGCCGGGCACGTCCAGGAAGGCGTGGCCCAGGGCGGCTTCCCAGCCCTCGGGGCCGGTGCCGACGGTGGCGCCCAGAACGTCGCCACGGGCGGCGACATGGGCACAGAAATCGACGGCGGACACGCTCTGCCCCCCTTTTTTTTTCTGCCTGCACAGACGCGGTGAGCGCAACGGTAGCAACCTCGCTGCGGGCCCCCTTGCGGGGACGATCGCAGACTCCAGGGACGGGTTCTCGGCCGGGGAGTCGCCGTCGACACCGGACCGCCGTGCCGTCACGGTCCCCTCACTCTTCCTCCCCGCAATGATCACTTTCGGTGTGCTCCGGGCGCTCCATTCGCACCACTGAGGGGGATTCCTCATGCGCATTCGCCGCGTCCTGACCGCCGCCGGAGCTGCTGCCGCCGTCACCGGGCTCGGCCTGACCGCGGCCGCCGTCGGGCTCAGAGCGCATCGAGGATGTCCTGGAGGTCCTGCGCGGCAGCACGGCCGCCGGCCGTGGCGGCCACGCCTGCGACGTTCAGGACGACCTCCTCGACACCGGCCTCGGCGAAGCGCCGCAGACCGTCGCGGATGTCCGCCGGGGTGCCGTGCAGGAACAGGCCCGCATCGATGAGCCGGTCCACGTCCGGCTCCTCTCCCGTCACCGTGATCCCCGCCTGCCGGAGTGTGTCCCGGTAGTGGTCGGCCTGAAGGTGCATGCCCACCGTCGCGAACGCGGTCTTGCGCATGTCGCGGCCGTCCCGTGCGACCGCGCACGGCACGATCGCCGTCACCGGGACCGGGTCCCGCCCCGCCTCGGCGCTGGCCTTGTGCACCCGGGGGACGATGACGTCCCGCAGGTATCCGGGCGGACACAGCCATGCGACGGCGTCGTCGGCGATCCGCCCGGCCAATTCGGCCATCCTCGGCCGCAGGACACCAACCCCGACCCGGATCTCGGGAGAGCGGACCGGGACGAGGCGGGCTGTGGTCGAGTAGTGCTCGCCGACGGTGTCGACGAGTTCGCCGCGGACCAGCCCGCGGACTGTGCTCACGTACTCGCGCACCGCCGTGAGCGCACTGCCGTACGGTTCTCCCCTGACGCCGCGCTGGTACTCCACGCCGCCGGGCCCGTACGCGGCGATGACCGGGAAGCCGGTGGTCAGGGCGGTCGACCGGGCCTCCATCGCCGCGTGGACGGGGGAGCGCAGCGGGGTGAGATTGACGCCGAAGCCGCTGGGGACCCGGATGCCGATTCCCGCGAGCCAGCTCACGAGCTGGTGGTTGTCGATGATCTGGGACTGCCCCTGCCACAGCCGTTCGGCCCGGGTCCAGCGGACCAGGTTGGCGAAGGGGACGGCCTGTTCCGGCCGGGTGGGGGCGATGGGCAGCACGAGCGAGCAGCGCACGCCGGTGTCTCCTAACAGGTCAGGGCGGTCGGTATGCCGTGTGCGGTGTCCGGAGCGCCCAGCATCAGGTCGGTGTCGGCCACGCCGGACCAGCCGAGCAGGTAGCCGACCAGCGAGGTGTGGCCGACGGCACCGGTGTAGAAGCCGTGGCGGCGCGCGAGGCCGATCACCCGGTCCTGGTAGGCGCGGGCCCGGTCGAGGAGCCCGGTGTCGCCGCTGAAGGCCGCTGCTGCCAGCAGGGCCTGGACCACGCCGCTGGTTCCGTGGCAGACCGACAGCTCCACCGGCCCCTCCTCCAGGGCGGTCGCCGCCTCCACTAGGGCGGCGAGGCCGTTGGCCAGGTGGTCCTCGCGCCCCGCGGCCCGGCAGATCTCGCTTGCCGCGAGGAGGACACCCGCGGCGCCCTTGCACCAGCCGGTCACGGGCGGCCGGTAGTCGCGCAGCCGCGCGGCCAGCCAGTCGAAGGCCCGTCGGCACAGGTGCGGCTCGTCCAGCACCCGCCCGGTGCGGGCCATGGCCCAGTACAGGCCGAGTTCGCCGTGGGCCAGCTCCATCGTCGCCCCGGTCGGGGCCGCGCGCCCGGGCCGGAACACCAGACGGCGTACGGCGTCGATGTGCCCGGGGTCGTGCGGCAGCCCGTTCTCGACACGGGACAGCAGCAGCATCAGCACGCCCGCGGGTCCGTTGGCCACATCGGCCTCCAACTTCTCGCCGCGCTGTTCCATCTCCTCGACGAGTGCGGTGATCTGGGCGTCATCGACGGCGTGCGGCCGTGCCAGCAGGAGGGAGGCCCGGCCGGAGTAGGCCGACTCCGGGATGACGGCCAGGGTGTGGGCGTAGTCCTCCGACAGTGCCGCGAGGCCGCGGTCGGCGGCGTCCCGCAGGGGCGCGAACCGCTCGTCGGTGCGGGCGGCGGTGCGCAGCAGGCGGGTTATGCCGCCCATGTCGTGGAAGGCGATGTAGTTGCCGGGGGTGATCGTGGCCGCCCCGCGGTCGGGACCGATGCTGCCGAGCCAGCCGGCCTGCCGCCCGTCGGGAAGGTCGAGCTGGACGGAGAGGTCGGCGATGACGTCGGTGATGCGGTGCCCCCAGTCGCCCGGGGCGGCCGCGGCCAGGGTCTGCCCGGCGAAGACGCCGTGCGCCGACAGGCCCTCGGGGGTGGAGGTCAGGCCACCGAGGCACTCCTCGATGAGGAACCGGTGGTAGCGCTCGTGGCGTTCGCAGGCCGCGCGCACGCCACGGCGCGCGTTGTCCAGCGCGGAGGTCCTGAAGAACCCGTCCATGGAGTCGTCGTGCGTGGCGAGCCCGGTCGACGAACCGCGGGTGAAAAAGTACGGGATGTTGCCGGTGTCGAGCGCGCCGGCCTCACACCTGCGCAGCCAGGCGGCCTGCTCCTCGGGCAGCCGGCGCGGGAACCGGTGCAGATGCCCGAGCAGCCGGTCGGTCTCGGACTGCGAACCGAGGTATTTCGGGTGGGTGGCTGCGTCCAGATAGCGGGCGTAGACCTCGGTCGTGCGCAGCACGCACCGCACGGGCAGGTCCGGGTGGGCAGCGAGCACCGGGTGGGCGCCGCCGGCGCGCAGGAAGGCCAGCGCGTCGCGGTAGCCGGCCATCATGTGCGGGAAGTGGTCGGTGACGGCCAGGTCGGTGCCGTTCAGGTTCGGCACGTTGGTGCTGTGGCGGTAACTGAAGGTGGCCCACTCGACGCGGATGGCGTCGGTAGCGCCGTCGACCACCTCGGGTTTGCGTATCCGGGACTCCTGCTCGCCCGGGACGCCCACGCCGGAGACCATGACGTCGATCACCGCGTCGGGATTGGCCAAGGGAAGCAGCATGGTCGACGTCACCGAGTTCTTCATGTGGTTGATCAGCGTGTTCGACAGGGTGTCGTTGTCGACGCCGGCGTCGGCTCTGACCAGGGTTTCGGTGTCGATGACGCAAGGGTGCTCGCCGTGCGCGAGGAGGTTCTCGTCGTGCAGATCGGTGGCCCCGATGGCGCTGAACAGGCAGGTCAGCGCTCCGAACCGGTAGAAGTAGCGGGCGGGCGCTGCCGGGTCGGACATCGGCTCGTGCCGGGTGTGGCGCTGCCATCCGTGGTCGCCGAGGGACACCGAGTCCGGCACGCAGCGCTCCAGCGAGTGTGCGAGGTGTCCGGAGGCGGCGCGGTACAGGTCCCGCGCGAAATGGTCCGCGGTCAGCGGGCGGGGCTTGTACACCAGGCGGTGGCCGCCGCTGGTGGTCACGAACATGACGCTGCGGTTGTCGTTGTGGGGATCGGAGCCGGACGGCTCCACCGCGGTGATCGTCTCGTCGGGGGCAAGTCCGAACGTCTCGGCCAGGACCCGGCGGTCCCGCCGGTAGGCGTCGAGCATCTCCCGGCAGGCGTCGAGCATGTTGCGGGTGACACCGTCCAGTCGCCGCTCCAGCACCGGGTACCGGCCGAGCAGCTTCTTGTGGTGCCGTTCGTCGCCCAGGCGAGAGCTGAAGGCCGCGAGGGCCTGGCGGGAGGTGGCGTCCGGGGGGAGGCCGCACGCCTCCCGGTACCGGTGGAACTCCCCGATCAGCGTGCGGTAGGAGTGGCCCTCGACCGTGGTCAGGACGGTCTCCCACATCCGGTGCGTCACCGCCGCGCGGTTTTCGGCGGCCACGGTCTGTTCCAGGGCCGCGGCGAGCGTTTCGTCGAACCGGTCCCTAGGGATGACGCGGGTGTAGAACGGCAGGAACGCCTCGATGGATATGGCCGGCTGGTTCATGCTGTCTCACCTAGGAAGGTAGGGGTGTCCGCGTCGGTGTACAGGGCGGCGTAGGCCGCCTGTCGCTCCATGAGCTGGTGGTGGGTGCCGTGCTCGATGACACGGCCGTCGCCGAACACGTAGATGTGGTCGGCGTCTTTGATGGTCGCCAAGCGGTGCGCGATGATCACCTGGGTGGCGCCGGTCTCCTCGATGATCTTCGATACGCGGCGCTCGTTGACGGTGTCCAGCGAGGCCGTCGCCTCGTCCATGACGATGATCTTCGGCTGCTGGAGGAGAACTCGTACGATCGCCAGCCGCTGCCGCTGGCCCCCGGAGAAGTTGGCGCCCATCTCCGACACGAGTGTCTTCAGGCCCATCGGAAGGTCCTCGACGAAGTCGAGGACGCCGACCGAGGCGCAGTACGCGCGCACCTGTTCCGGGTCGATGTCCCGGCCGAGCGTCAGGTTCTCCAGGATGGTCCGGTTGTGCAGGTGCACTTCCTGCGGGATGTAGCCGATCTGGCGGCGCAGGAAGTCCGTGTCGTAGTCGCTCATCGGCCGGCCGCCGAATTCGATCCGGCCGCTGGTCGGTTCGTGCAGGCCGCAGATCAGGCGCCCCAGGGTCGACTTGCCCGAGCCCGAGGCGCCGACCAGGGCCACGCGCGAGCCGGCCGGGATGTCGAGAAAGACGCCCTTGACCACCGGGCTGCTGTGCCGGGTGTACTGGAAGGAGACGTCCCGCAGGGTGATGGAGGCGTCCGGCAGCGTGCGCACGCTGCCCCCCGGCCGCTCCGGCTCGTGTGCGGTGATGTCGCTGAGCCGGGCCATGTAGCGGGAGGCCTCGGCGAACTCGGTGACCATCTGGAACACCGAGGTCGACAGCGAGAAGTAGGTCGCGGAGACCGTCTGCACGGCGATGGCCGAGCCGAGCGACACCACGCCCTGGGAGACGAAGTACAGGCCGGCCAGCAGCAGCACCAGCGGACCGAACATCTGGGTGGTGGTGGCCATGCCGGAGATCCAGCCCTGCTGCAGCCGCATCCGGGCCCGCATCGCGTCGAGGGAGGCCCGGTAGGTCTTCTCCCACTCGTCGGCGAACTGCCGCGCGTAGCCGCCCATCTTGATCGTGGGGATCGACACGATCGCGTCCAGCTGCGTGACCTGGCTCTTGGCGAGCTGGCTGATCTCCGCGTCGGCGACCTCCTTCACCCGCACGCGGGTGGCCCACAGGAAGCCGGCGTTCACCGCGAACAGCGCCGCGGCGACGAGCCCGATGTGCCAGTCGGTGACCAGCAGGTAGATGCTGATGCAGACCAGGGTGCCGATGTCGAGGACGCCCTGGGCGATCCGTGACGACAGCAGGTCGCGCACCGCGTTGACGGTGCCCAACCGGAACACCAGCTCACCGGGTTGCCGGGTGGTGAAGAACTTGTACGGCAGCGACAGCAGCTTGCGGAAGGTGTGACCCATCAGGTGGCGGCCCATCACCGAGATGAGCGAGGAGAGGACCGTCACCCGCACCAGCCACAGCAGCAGATAGCCGCACGCCGCGGCGGTCACGGCGCCGATCACCGCGGCGAGGGCGCCGGGGTCGTGCCAGTGCGTCTGCCGGTCCACGGCCCATTTCGTCAGCGCCGGAACGCCGAGCACCGCGAGATAGCCGCTCAGGGACAGCAGCCCCACCAGCAGCATGCGGGAGCGGGACTGCGCGGCGAAGAGCGGAACACTGTGCCAGTCCTTGCCCGCCGGCTGTGTCTGCCGGCGGAAACCGGGGCCCGGCTCGGGCGCGATGACGATGTCGCTGAAGCTCTCCTCCAGCTCTGCCCTGCTCAGGCGCCGGCGGCCCACCGCAGGGTCCATGACCGTGGCGGTCCGGCCGTCGAACTTCTCCAGGACGACGAAGTGGTAGTCCTCCCAGTACAGGATGACCGGGGCGGTGAAGGAGGCCAGGGCGTCGATGTTCCGGACCCGGAAGGCCTTGGTCTTCATCCCGCGCGAGCGCAGGAAGTCGGCCAGTTGCTTGGCGCCGAGCCCGTCCCGGCCCGCTTCCAGGTCCTGTCGCACGCTGAAGAAGTCCTCGTGGCGCCCGTAGTGGCGCATGACGGATATGCAGCAGCACAGCCCGCACTCGGTCTGGGTCACCTGGGTGACCGTCGGTACCCGGCGCCCCATCAGGCTGCCCCGATCGTCAGTGACAGCGGGGAGATCCGCAGCTTCGGGGCGAGCCGGTGCACCATGTGCAGCAGGACCCCGGACGTGCCGACCATCAGGCTGTTGGTGTGTGCGTACCGGCTGCGGCGGTCGGCGAGCTTGCGGGTGAGGACGTCCGGCCGCAGCCACTCGTCCTCGATCCGCGCGAGCCAGGCGGTGAGCCGTTCGTCCGTGCGGGCGGCGGCGATGCCGTACAGCACGTCGTGGTTGCCGAGGTCGCCGTGGCACCACGTCAGGTTCCGGCCGAAACCGTGGGCGAGCGTGTTGGCCACGGCCTGGTCCAGCCACTGCTCGGCGCGGGCGGAGCCCGTGTGCGCGACGCAGACGGCGAGGGCCAGGGAGATGCCAGCCGCGCCGTGGCACCAACCCGTGGAGAATCGTTCCGGCGTTGCGATGTTGGAGAACCAGTTCTTCTCCGCCTCGTCGTAGAAAGTGTCCAGGCGGTCGAGGAGAGCGTCGACCGCTGTGTCGGCCCGCTCGGCCGTATTCCCCGGGAGGCCGGGACGCAGCACGCTCAGTGCGTGCAGCACCCCGGCGACGCCATGGGCGAATCCCGACTGGTCGTACCAGGTGCCCTGCCGTTTCTCGACGGCGTCGCACAGCATGTCCACGAGCTGTGGCACCGCGGCCTCGGCCTGCGGGCCGCCGATCGCAGCGATCATTGTCGCCGTTCCGGAGATTCCGCCGATCACGTCGGCCGCGGGCGTGGGCCGCGCGATCTGGTCGAGGACCAGGGGGATCGCCTCCTGGGCGGCCTTGGTCCATCCCGGCTCGTCCAGGAGGACGCCGGCGGCGTGCAGGCCGAACAGCAGGCCCGTCATGCCGGTGTATGCGCCCGCCCCCGTCTGCTGCACACTGCGCTGCTCGTACCGCCGTCCGGCCAGGATGTCGGCGCTGGTGGAGAAGATCTGCCGGGCGATGTCCGCGTACCGCTCCTCACCGAACAGCCGGCCGGCGGCCGCGAGAGCGAGCGCGGGACCGGTGCGCCCGGTGTACAGGTCGTAGCCGAGCACCCCGCACGGCCAGGGACGTTCCGCCGCCGCCGAGGCCAGCGGGCCGATCCAGGTCCGCGGTAGGTGGCCGAACTTGTCCGGCAGGTTCGTCGCCACCAGCTCGTCGGCGAGCGCGTGGGCGAAGTCCGTGAGCGCCTCCCGCCCGGCACGGTTTGTACCGGGGCTGCCGACCGTGCCGCCGGTGAGGTGGTTGTCGGGGAAGCGGGCGCAGAAGGCGGAGTACAGCAGCGTCAACTGCCGCTGCACGACGGTCTCCTCGAGCCGCGTCACCTTGTCCAGGGCCCGGCTCAGCGGTGTGCGCGCCAGGCGTGCCCCGGTGTCGGCGCCGTCGGGGTCCCGCAGGACCGTGCCGGTGGCCTCGACCGTGAAGTAAGGCACGTCACGCTCGGCCATCTGCCGCAGCTCGGACACGACGATCCCCCGGTCGGAGGTCTTCGACGCGATCGCGATCCGCTTCAGGAGCGCGAGGTGGGTTTCGGGGTCGGCCATGCCGGCGGCCGAGGCGGTCATGCGCAGGATCTGCGCGTACAGCGCCGTCGGGTTGTGGACGTACCGGATCCGCAGGGTCGCGGCGACGTCCCTGAGCATCCCTGCCCAGCCTTCCCGGTCGCGCATGACGGCGCGGGCGACCTGGACGAAGCCTGCGGCCATCTGCTCGGCGAGGGCGTGGACGTCCTGCTCGCCGGCCTCGGGGACGACGGTGCTGCGCTGCCCCGCCTCCTGAGCCGCCAGCACCATCCTGATCCGGTCGGTGAAGGGGTCCACGAAGGTCAGCCCCTTGAAGGGAGCGGTGCCCTGGTTGCCACCGCCGAGGAATCCAAGGTCCACGTGGCCTGCGTCCTCGCCCTTGCCCGCGAAGACCAAGGGCAGGATGCCGGTGCCGTACAGGGAGCGGGCGATGGTGTCGTACGCGTTGTCCTCCGCCTCCGGCTTGGGGCCGGTGTGCACGCGGGCCGGGTGCAGCAGCGTCTCCAGGTCGACGGGGACCGGGCCGCGCCGGGTGGCGATGATGTTCTCGAAGTGCATGTCCCGGGCGTCCAGGAGGTACAGCACCGCCCCCAGCGCACCGCAGGAGCGCATGAACCGTGCGGAGACGTCCGAGACGTCCTCGGCGGGGATGTACTCGACGTACCCGTAGCCGTCCCGGACGAGCGACCCGGCCGCGGGCAGCTCGGTCCCGGCGATGCCGTTGACGTACGCGGCGATCGTTTCGAACGCGGCCTCGCCGGAGATGTCCCGGGGTTTGTAGACGAGTCGGCGGCCGGAGGCGAAGGTCAGGACGGACACGCTGCGGCCGTGGGCGTGGCTGTCCCCGCCGGCCTGTCCGATGGAGGTGACGACGTCGTTCGGGGCTATGCCGAAGGTGTCGGATATCGAACGCCGGTCGGCCTCGAGGCGCTCGCACAGTTCGGTGAAGGCCGCAGCCGTGTTGCGGACTATGTGGCCGATGCCGGCGCGCAGCGCGGGAAATTCGTCCAGTGTGGTGGACCAGATGTCCGTGACGAAGTGCTGATAGCGCGCCTGCGGGCTCTGGCCGTGCAGTCGGCCCTGGGCCGATGCCCTGTTGACTGCGGCCACCAGGGAACGGGTGCAGGTGTCTTTCAGACGGGTTTCGGCGCGGGCGAGAAGCTGTTCTGAGATGTCAGCGGTGTTCTCGAACAGTGCGGCATGCCGGTTTACCGTTTCGGGGCGGCACGCGGCGGCGGCGAGAGAGCGGATGATCCGCTGGAACGGATATGTCTCGATCTCTTCCGTCTGTGCGACGGCCGCCGGTGATAGAATGGTGCGAAGTCCCGCACCGGATACGGCGAGATACGACAGGAGTTCGTCGTCGAATGCGGAAAGCGGCTGGATGGTCTCCTGTATTTCCGCGCTGTCGAACTCGGGGTAGAAGTCCTGTAGAGAATTCAATTACTCTGCTCCATTGAGCGCGGACACGGAAGACCCTTGGTCTGCCGGTGGAGTGGGGATCCTTGCACGATCCCCACTCCACCGGCGTTTGTGCCCTCTTACTTCATGCGATGCGCATCAGCACTTGCTGGTGCACTTCGTGGTGGGGCAGAAAGCGGTGCTCGCCGCGACCGAGATGGCGATGGAACACGGGGCGGTGGTGGTACCACCCTGCGCGTCCTCTTCGCCGAGCTCGATGAGCTCCAGCTCGTCGTAGGCACCCAGGAAGTCCTGCTTCTCCATGTGTCGTCACCTCCTTCCACGGGATCCGGCTCCACTGTTCCCCCTGCTCAAGGGTCAGTTGCAGTTGGGCTGGCACTCCTTGGTCAGCGTGCACCAACCGCCGTTGTTGCCGAGTGCGTCACTGAGCGAGAACGTGTTCGTGGTGCAGGCGCCGTAGGCCACACCCTCGAAGTCCTGCTCGGCGATCTCCTCCAGGAGGGACACGTCACCGTCGAAAGACATGCAGAATTCACCCCCGTCCTGACCCAGAGATAGGCCAGAATCACGCCGGCGAACAGCCGGAACGCGCTTCCCCGTATACGGCGATTGCTGGTCAGACAACGCCGGTGGCACGTGCTGGTCAGGCTGTGCCACTGCGATCAATCGGTGATCAATCGACGGGCAGGAAGTTACATGACATACACATAGAGACACAACACCGATAACCGTGACGTGGGTCACAATGAGTTCGTGACGTAATTGGACATAGGTAAATTGCCGGAAATTCCCTGTCGGAGGGATGGTTAAGGCGGCGAGAGCCGGGGGATCAACAGGGAAAACGCCGTCCTTCTTGACGGTTGGCACGCGAAGACGAGCAGGAGAGAGAGGAGGCCCTCATGTTCGGAAAGAAGTCCAAGGACCCGCAGGAAAAGGACGAGAAGACCCGCAGGAAGGCCGAGGAGAAGGAAGCCAGGAAGGCGAGGCGCCGGGCCAAGTACGGACGAGGCTCCGACGCGGAGACCGTGGCAGCGGGCATCTCCGGCATCCACGCGGGCTGACGGTGCGCCGCGTCGGCCCTGCGGGCCCCCGCAGGGCCGACGCGGCGCGGTCGTCTCAGGCGTCCCGGCGCCGCACCGCCCAGTAGCCGGCCACCACGGCCGCCGCCGTCCACAGGACCAGCACCCCCAGGCCGGTCCAGGCGCCGAGGACGGTGTCCCCCGGTGGTTGCCGGTAGAGCACCAGGCCGCCTGCCACGTCCGGGAGGAACTGCGCCGCCTGCCGCACACCCGGCAGGTTGCTCAGCATCGTGGAGAGGGTGAAGAACAGCGGCAGCAGGATCCCCAGCGTGAGCACCGCACTGCGCAGCAGGCTGGCGAGACCCATGGAGAACAGGCACAGCAGCGTCGTGTAGAGGACCGCCCCGACGAGCGAGCGCGTCACACCGTCGTCGGTCAGGGAGACGCTCTGCGCCCCCATGCCGCTCTGCGTGCCGAAGAAGCCGGCCACCACCGCCACCAGGGAAGCCGCCAGGGCCGCCGAAGCACCGGTGAGGAGCTTCGCCGCGTAGTGGACCTCCCGCCGCGGCACCGCCATCAGGGAGCTGCTGATCGTCCCCGACGAGTACTCGCCGGTGACGATCAGCACGCTGAAGACCACCAGCGCGATCATGCCGAGCCGCAGCCCGCTGAAACCGGCGGAGACGGGGTCGAAGCCGTCCGGCGCCGCTTTGTGCGCGTAGGCACGGCCGATGAAGACGCCGGTGAGCACCCCCGCGATGACGCTCAGTGCCACATAGGCCAGGAGGCTGAACCGCATGGAGCGGAGCGTGTACAGCTTGGTCCACTCGAACGCCATGGCGGCGCCCATCTGCGGGGTCGTCATCGCACCTCCTGCCGCGCGCGGTACTCAACGGCACCGGCGGTGAACTGCATGAACGCCTCTTCCAGGGAGGCGGATCTGGGTGTGATCCCGTAGACGGTGACCTGGTTCTCGGCCAGCAGCTCGCCAAGGGCCCGGGTATCCGTGCCGAAGACCTGGATGGCGCCCTCGTCGCCGTCCGCCGCCCGGAAGCCCTCGGCCGCCAGGACGTCGCGCAACTTCTCCGGCTGAGGCGTGCGGACCTCGATGCAGGAACGCGAGTTGCGCGCGACGAACTCCTCGACGGACAGGTCGGCGAGCAGCCGGCCCTGCCCGATCACCACCAGATGGGTGGCGGTCAACGCCATCTCGCTGATCAGATGGCTGGAGACGAGCACCGCCCGTCCCTCGGCAGCGAAGCTCTTCATCAGCCGGCGGATCCACACCACCCCTTCGGGGTCGAGCCCGTTGACCGGCTCGTCGAGCACCAGCGCCTGCGGATCACCGAGCAGCGCCGCCGCCACGCCGACCCGCTGCGCCATGCCGAGCGAGAGGCTCCTGGCGCGCAGGTCCGCCGCGCCGGCCATGCCTACGATCTCCAGCACCTCGTCCACCCGCCGCCGAGGGATGCGGTTGCTGCGCGCGAGACCGAGCAGATGCGCGCGCACGGTGCGCCCCCCGTGCAGGGAACGCGCGTCCAGCAGTGCCCCCACCGTGCGCAGGGGGGCGGCGAGCTGGTCGTGGCGCTTGCCGTCGATGAGGACGCGTCCCGAAGTCGGCTGGTCCAGGCCGGTCATCGCACGCATCGTCGTGGACTTGCCCGCGCCGTTGGGTCCGAGGAACCCGGTCACCCGGCCTGGTTCGACACGGAAGGAGAGCGCGTCGACGGCGAGCGTTCTCCCGTAGTACTTGGTCAGTTCCTGTACCTCGATCATGCCTCTCAGCCCCCGCATCAGACACTCGCCGGCCGCCTGCGCTCCTCAGGAGTCCCTGCTCCCCCGCTCACCCGTGCGGGCCAGCGCTGCGATGCGTTCCAGTGCGGCGGCGTGCCGCCGGAACGCCTCGCGTCCCTCGGGGGTGAGCCGTGCCAGGGTGCGCCGACCGCCCACACCCCGTTCCTTGCGGACCTCGACGTACCCCTCGGCGGCGAGCGCGGACAGCTGCTTGGACAGCGCCGAGTCACTGGTGTCCAGCGACTCCCGCAGAAAACCGAACTCCGCCCACCGCACCGGCGCCAGCAGGGCGACGATCCCCAGTCGCGCGGGCACGTGCAGGAACTCGTCGAAGTCGCTGTCCATCAGGTCTCGCCCCGTCCGCCGGGGGGCGCACCGCCGGCCACCGTCCGCCGCACGACCAGCAGACCGAGCGCGCACACCACAGCACCGGCGACCGTGTGCGGCACGGGCACTCCGCCCGCGTCCGCGGCGTCCGACAACACCTTGAACAGCCCCACCAGGGCGGCACCGGCGCAGACCGACAGCATGGCGGCCCGGCCGGTGAGCGCCATACGGACGCGCGCCCGGCGCACATACAGTGCCAGCTGCCACGCCAGCACCGCCGCCACCGGGAACAGCACCGCACCGCCCCACGGGTTCGGCAGGTCGAAGGAGGCGAAGGAGACGAACACGATCAGCGCCGACAGCAGCAGCCGCCCGCGGGAGAACCCGTACCCCAGGTACTCGGCGTGGGACTGATCCTGCCGCAGGCGCACCTGGTCCAGTGCGG
Source organism: Streptomyces sp. NPDC093586 (assembly GCF_044764905.1). Lineage (NCBI taxonomy): Bacteria > Bacillati > Actinomycetota > Actinomycetes > Kitasatosporales > Streptomycetaceae > Streptomyces > Streptomyces sp. NPDC093586. The sequence goes on from NZ_JBIWJA010000060.1 coordinate 20,447, forward strand.
CTCGTGCCTCTTCGGGCTCCATAGGCTTCCGCCCTTCTCCGACCGGCATCCTTTCCTGTCAGGAAAGTAACAGGCACTTTCCTGACAGGCAAGTGAGGGCACGCCGCCGCTGGCCCCGACCGTCCGTCCTCCCACCGGTGCGGGAGGACGGCCCTTCGCCGTGCCCGAACTTCCCCCCAGCGGCTCCTGTCGGGCGCGTACACGGCATGGGTCCTTCTCCCGCACGGCTGCTCCCGGGCGCGTACGCCGTGCGGGACCTCTCGCCCGAGCGGCCCCTTCCGGGCGCGTGGACCGTGCGGGGCTTCCCCTCCCGGTACGGCCCCGCCACGGCCGTCCCCCGCGCGCCGCCCCTCCCCGTGCCGCGGCAGCGCCCAAGCGCTGCAGGCCGCTTCGAGCCGGACTCCACGCGCACCCGCCGTTGTCGGGCGAGGACCGCAGCGGTCCCCCAGGCTCGCTCAGTACTCCAGTCTGGTTTCGCGATCTTGTCGTGGACCCGGCTGGGAACGGGTACGGCCACCGCGTGATCATCGGGGGTTGTGTGGACTCCTGAAGATCGTGCGGCGGCCGCAGGCCATAGCGTAGACCCTGCCCGCTGGCGGGCGATGTTCGACCAGGTCATGGTCCGGATCGCGGGCAGATTCGGGCGAGTTGAGCCCCGGGCCGCAGCCCGCTCCTGCCTGCTCGGACTGCTGTCGAGCGTCGAGCGGAAGAACTGCTGGCAGCTGGCCGAACAGGCGGGCCATACGCGGCCCGGGCCACTGCAACGTCTGCTGCGCTACGCCCACTGGGACGCCGATGCGGTCCGCGACGACCTGCGTGCCTACGCCACCGAACACCTCGGCGCCGACGGCAGCGTCCTCGTCGTCGACGAGACCCGGTTTCCTGAAGAAGGGCCGGTCCTCGGCAGGAGTGCAGAGGCAGTACACCGGCACCGCGGGACGCATCGAGAATGCCCAGGTCGGCGTGTTCCTCGCCCTGGCACGAGGCCGGGTGTGGAACCGGCTGCACCAGGTGCTGCCGACCGAGCTGCGCCGTGCCGGGAAGCTGGACTGGTCCCGGGCGGTGATCGACGGCTCCCGCCACCAGGCCCGTCGGGGCGGCCTGGGCGGGCTCCGGCGGGTGGGTGTCGGCCGGAGCGGCTCGGTCGAGCTTTCCGCTCGGCGTGAGCGGCAGGGCCGTGTGCGTGGCGAAGCGGGCCGGCACGCGGTGTTCGGGCAGGACCCGGCGTTGACGACAGGGTGGCGGACGGCCTCGAGCGCAGCAGCGCCCGCGCCCACCCCTCCGTCGTCACGGCGCGTCACACGCGGGACTCCAGGCGGTGGGCGCGGGTGCTGAGGTGGCGGCGTTCGGGAGTGCTGGTGGCGCGGCGGGCGGCTTCGCGGTAGGAGGCCGCCGCGGACCCGTGTTCGCCGAGGAGTTCGAGGAGGTGGGCGCGGGTGGCGAGCAGCCGGTGGTGGCGGGCCATGCGGTTGTCGGCCTCCAGTGCCCTGACCAGGTCGAGTCCCGCGGCCGGGCCGTGAACCATGGCGACGGCGACCGCGCGGTTGAGGGAGACCATCGGGTTCGGCCCGAACTGTTCCAGGATTTCGTACAGGGCGAGGATCTGGGGCCAGTCGGTGGTGTCGGTGTCCTCGGCCTCGTCGTGCACGGCCGCGATGGCCGCCTGCAGTTGGTACGGGCCGACCCGGCCGCGCGGCAGGGTCCGGCTGATCAGCTCGACTCCCTCGGCGATGGCACGGCGGTCCCACCGGGCGCGGTCCTGTTCCGCCAGCGGCACCACCTCGCCGGAGGGGCCGGTGCGGGCGGGGCGGCGCGCGTCGGTGAGCAGCATCAGCGCGAGGAGGCCCGCGGTCTCGGTGTCGTCGGGCACCAGGCGGTGCAGCATCCGGGTGAGCCGGATCGCTTCGGCGGACAGTTCCGGCGTGGTCAGGCCGGTGTCGTCGGTACCGCCGGTGGTGGTGTACCCCTCGTTGAAGACCAGGTAGAGCACGTGCCGCACCTCGGCCAGCCGCTCGGTGAGATCGGCGCCCTCAGGCACGGCCAGGGAGATGCCGGACGCCTTGACGGTCTGCTTGGCCCGGCTGACTCGCTGAGCCATGGTCGCCTCGGGCACCAGGAAGGCCGCGGCGATCTGTGCGGTGGTCAGGCCGCCGACCGCGCGCAGGGTCAGCGCGATCCGGCTGGCCGGCGTCAGCGCGGGGTGGCAGCACAGGAACAGCAGGGCCAGCGAGTCGTCCCGGTCCCCGTCGGGCACGGTGTCGGCGGCGTGGCCGAGCAGTTCGGCCTGCGGGGTGGCCAGGGCGAGGCTGTCCTCGCGGCGCCGACGGGCGCTGTCGCTGCGGATCTGGTCGACCAGCTTGCGGGAGGCTACGGTGACCAGCCAGCCCCGGGGATTGTCCGGAACGCCTGCCTCGGGCCACTGCAGGGCAGCTGCCAGCAGGGCTTCCTGGACCGCGTCCTCGCACGCGTCGAAGACGCCGTAGCGGCGTACGAGCGCGCCGAGGACCTGCGGCGCCAGCTCGCGCAGCAGGTCCTCGGCGGCGTGGCGCTCGCCGGTCACACGTCCGCCGCGGACTCGTGCAGGACCGGCCACAGCTCGACCGGCTCCACGTCGGCGAACGGCATGTCCGCGGCGATCGCCTGCGCCCGCTCCGGACTGTCGCAGTCCAGCAGGTAGAAGCTGGCGATGTACTCCTTGGTCTCCAGGTACGGGCCGTCGGTGACCGCCGGGACACCGTCCTCGCGGCGCACGAGCTGGGCGTTGGCCGCGTCCGCCAGGCCGTAGGCGCCGAGGAGTTCACCGCTCTCGCGGTACTTCTTGTTGAACGCCTCCTGCGCGGCGATCGCCTCAGGCCACTTCTCGGCCGGGAAGGAGTCCCACTTGGCCTGGTTGCCGTAGATCATCGCGACGTACTTCATCTCGGGTGTCCTCCCCATTTCGCACGCCCCGTCGGCGCGCTGTCACCCCTCGGTCGGAGCGGGAAACGGCTTCTCGACATCCGACGGCACCTTCTTCGGAATCTTTTTCCGCACCACCGTCGAGCAGTCCAGACACCGAAGCGACGCAAGTGATCAAACCATAGTCCGGCTCCCCGCCGGCGTTGCCCCGGCGCCCTGGTGAAGAGTCGCACCCAGCCGCGGCCGCAGTGGCGACCGAAGGCCGCTCGCCCTGGTTCTCGCCCGAGGTGGTGACCGGCTTGCGAGCGATCTCGGGGGCGGGGGTCCTTCGCCGCAGTTCCATGGCGAAGTGGAGATCGACTCGCTTGGACTGCACATAGGCGAACGCCGCTCGGTAGGGGTGCTCAGCGTCGAGGTCGGTCATGTCGACTCGGGTGGATCGCCGGCCCTCGCTGCTGACCGTGACCACGCGCGGGCCGACGGCGGCCGGCAGGTGAGGCATGAGGAGGCCGGTGAGCGCGAACGTGCCGAGGTGGTCGATGCCGAAGCGGAACTCGAAGCCGTCGGCGGTCCGGGAGAACGGCACCATGGTCACGCCGGTGTCGTCGACCAGGGGATCGAGCCGGCCGGGGGGTGGTCAGCCGTGCAGGGCGAGTGCCAGCAGGGTCGTGATCAGGGCGTACTTCAGGTGGCGGGTGGGAAGCGCGTGAGCGATGCGTCAGCCGGCCAGCGCTCCGGCCAGCTCGGGAACGCCCACCTGCGCGGCCAGCGGCCAGCGGCCAGCGGCCAGCGGCCAGTCGACGGTGCCGTGCGCCACGTGTCCCACGGTGCCCGCTCCGGCGATGACGACGGACTGCGCCTGGGCCGAGGCCAGGGTCTCCAGCACGGGCACCCCGAGGGCCACCAGCAGCGGGACGGTGGGCATCGGTCCGCCGATGCCGACCACACCGGCCGCCACGGCCACCCCGAACCCCAGACCGGCCAGCAGGGCCGTCGAAGGGTGCGCCCGCCGCGTGGCCGGGCGGCGGTGCTCCCGGAACCACACCAGGCAGGCCACAGCCGCCACGAAGACCCCGAGCACCAGCCCGAAGGCCGCCTTCTACACGTACGAGTTGACCAGGACGCCGAGTGGCGTCCCGGCGACGGCGCTCACGGCCAGGACGAGGGCCGTGTGCCGGGTGCCGGGTGCCGGGCTCACGCGACTGGCCGGACCGGGTGTAGGCGGCGGTGGCGAGCGCCCCGGTGGCGACATGGGTGACGATGGCCGTGCCCGCCACCTCCGCCGGTGTCAGACCCGTCAGGGCGAACAGGCCGATCGTGGGCAGCACCCCTCCGGGACCGACGGCGGTGATGCCGATCCCGCCGACCAGGCCGAACAGCCCGAGCGCGATCAGGACGGGAACGCTCAGCCCGGCCATCACCGGCCTCCTTCCGTGCGGTACAGGGTGGTGCGCAGGGTCATCCGGTCCGCGCGGACACGGATCGCCTCCACGTCCACCGGCCGCCCGTCCGCCAGCCGGGTCAGCCGCTCCAGGGCGAGGACGGCCGCCCCCGGTTGGATGTGCAGCAACTCCGCGGTGCCCGGGGCGGCGGTGACCGCGTGCACCGCCACCTCGGCACGCCCGAGCCGTTCGCCCGCGGCCTCCTCGATCAGCGCGAACACGTCACGTCCCGCCAGGTCACCGGCGAGGACGGCGCGGCCGGTGTCCGCGGTCAGACAGCTGGTGTCCAGGGACAGCGGCAGCCCGTCCAGTCGGCGCAGCCGCTCCACGTACACCCCGCCCGCCCCGGCCGGCACCTCCGGCCGGGCGGCGATCGCGTCGGGCAGGACGGGCACCTCCGCCGCGGCCCGCACCTCGTTGGTGACGGTGCCGCACCCGGTGAGTTCCTCGGCCAGCCCGGTCAGCCGGTCCAGACCGTGTCCGTGCTTCGGCAGCACCACCGACGTTCCCACCCCGCGGCGCCGGGTGATGAGCCCCTCCCCGCGCAGCAGGGCGAGCGCATCGCGGACCGTGTCGCGGGTGGCGCCGAAGCGGCGGCCCAGCACGCGTTCGTCGGGCAGCATGCCGTCGGTGAAGTGGCCGTCGGTGATCTGCCGCCGCAGTGCGTCGGCCATCTGCCGGGCCCACTCGGCACGAGGCCGTTCCAGGTGGTGGTCCATGCCGGCCACGTCAACCCGGCTCATGTTTCGCCGATGTTACGCCCCCCTCCTGACCTGCAAAAACGTCTGACCAGTGGTTTCCTCTCAGGCGCTCGGCGCTTCGCCACCCGGTCCCGGCCACGGCTCACTGCCCGGTCCGCGGATCCACCCCGCGCCGGGCCGGCGCGAGGACGCCGGCGACGATCAGGACGACGCCGGGCAGAAGGCTCACCGTCGCGTCCCCCCGAGTGAGGGCCGGCCGGGGGGCGACCGGAGGGCCGTCCTGCGCGCCGTGCTCCAGCAGGAGCACGGCGCGCACACCGGCCGCGGCGGCCGCGCCGGGACGGTCGGCGGGCCCTGACGACGGGCCGCTCGGTGAACCGGTCCCGGCTCCCTGCCGCGCCGTCGGGCTCGGGAGCGGTCCCGGGCGCGTACGGAAACTCCTGTGCGCCGATTCGCACAACTCTGCGATCATCCCCGGATGGCGTACGGACTCGAGTCACTGGTCATCCGGCACACCCATCGCGTTCCCTCCCCCGCAGGCCCCTCCGGGGAAGGCGCCACCGCCGCACGGCAGTTCGACGCGGCGCTGACGTCCGTGGGCTTCAAGCTCTCGGCGGAGCTGCTGGAGCGGTTGTCCGGGCTGTCCGGGTCCGCGGTCGTGCACACCGCCAGGCGGACGCTGCGCACGGTGAGCGAGATGGTGGGCGACCACGTCCGGCACAACGCGTACTTCATCGACTTCCCGGCGAACGTGCCGGACACCGAAGAGTTCTGGACGCGGTGCGTGGCGAAGGCGCTCGGCGACGACACGTCGCGCGAGAACGTGCTGACGCAGCTGGCGCACGGAGTGGTGGACCTGCTCAGCCTCCCCGCGTACGGCCGCTACCAGCACACCTACGAGCAGATGCTCGCGGCGCAGGACGAGCTGATCGCCTCGGCGGGCGACCGGGTGACCGTCCTGCACCTCGGGCGGGACCTGGACGACGAACTCACGGACCTGTACCTGGCGTTGGCGGGAAGCACGACACCGCTGGGCGAGGAGCACCTGGACGACCTGAAGACCCTCGCCCATCGGTGCGCGCTCGGACCGCAGCCGGGGTCGATCCCGGTCAGGGAGAACCGGGCAGTCGTCAACGAGGCGCGTCTCATGGCCGGCGCGGACCTTCTGCTGGACACCGTCACCGATGTGCTGCGGCTGGCCTGCGCGCTGTCGGGCGGCGACGTGACGCTGCAGGAGCCGACCCGCTTCCGGGCCTTCCCGCGGCCGGTGCGCCGTGCGCTGCTCGCGGGCCTCGACGCCGTGGTCGCGGCGAACCCCGCCAAGCTGGCCGACGTGCACGCGCACCGCGAGCCCTTCAAGCGGCTCGGCGAGCGGCTCCACCCGCACGAGTACCCGCGCTGGCCGCACGCGGCCGACGTGTTCGCCGTGGCACGGGGCGAGAAGGAGGCGCGGTCCTTCGACAGCCGCGTCGAGAAGCTGCTCGACGAGTCCGGCGTACCCGGCGCGGTGCGGCTGCTGGAGTCCGCGCCCGGCAAGCTGTTCCGGGCCCTCGACTTCCTGCTGCGCACCGCCGCCGGCCAGGAGGAGCGGGACGCGGTGGTGGCCGCCGCGGTGCGGGCCGCTCCCGAGGTCTCCGGCCGGGTCGTGCTGTCGGTCCGCGAGCACCTCCAGAACCGGGAACGGGAGAGCGGCGGCCCCCGGATCTTCGTCAACCGCCGGGGCCGCGGCTGGGTCGCGCCCGACACGCGGCCGCCCGTCCCCGCCGCCGACCGCGACCGCCTCATCGCCGCCCTCGACGCGGAGATGCGCCGCAGGCTGCCGGCGCCGGGCCGGCTGCTGCTCGACCCCGACGTCCTCGACGTGGCCCTCCCGCTCAGCGGCCGGGCGTCCGCGGCCGGACTCGGCGTGCTGCCGCGGGGCTCGGTCTCGGCGGTCGGCGGGGACCGGCTGCGCTTCTTCGTGTACTGGAAGGAGACCGGGAAGCGGACCGACTACGACCTCTCGGCGCTGCTTCTCCGCGCCGACTACAGCACCGACTCCTGGCTGTCCTACACCTCGCTCAAGACCGTCGCGGGTGTGCACTCGGGCGATGTCACCGAAGCACCCGACGGGGCCTCCGAGTTCATCGAGCTGTCCCTGGACCGGGTACGCGGCGCCTTCATCGTCCCGCAGGTCGACATCTACGCCGGCGAGGGCTTCGAGGAGGTCGAGGAGTCGTTCTTCGGCTTCATGGTGCGCGACGGCGGGCAGAAGGGCCGGCCGTTCGAGCCGCGCACGGTGCGGATGAAGTCGGAGCTGCGCGGCACGGGCCGGGTGGCGCTGCCGCTGGTGTTCCGGCGCGAGGACGACGGCCGGTGGCGCGCGAAGTGGCTGCACCTGTACCTGAAGGGCATCTCCGCGGCCAACCGGGTCGAGGAGAACCAGGTGTCGGTGTCCAAGGCGGTGCGCGCCGTCGTGGAACGCGAGTACCTGACGGTGCGGTACCTGACCGGCCTGATGACCGACCGTCCCACGGCCGTGGACCTGTGGGACGGCAAGCCGGTCCCGGACGAGCCCGTGACGTACATCGGTCTCGAACGCCCCGAGGGGCTGCACCCGGACTCCCGGGTCGTCACCCTCGAAAACCTGCGCGACCTGATCCCTGGCTGAGTGCTAGCGTTGCCCACGGCGAGGCCATGAAAGGGCTTCCTTCTCCCTTCCTTTCCTGAAACAAGTCCTTTCGCTCTCCTCGCCCTCGACGTCGCTCCGGGCGGCGCCCGCGCTCACCGCGCGGGCGCCGCCCGGAGCCGTTCTCCGGAGCCTGTCCCGAGTGATCGCCGTCGAAGAGGGCGAGCGTCGTGCCGGCGGGGTTTCCGCGGCCGCAGGCGGAAACGGCTCCGGTGCCCGTCGGGGCCGGAGTCCGTCCGGGGGGTCCGCCGACAACGCGGCGGTCGCGATCAGCCGCCGGCAGCGGACGGCACGGAATGGCGACCGACGTGCGCGTGCACCCAGTCCGTGATGTCCCGGGTCGGCGTGCCCGGGGTGAACAGGGCCGCCACCCCCAGTTCGAGGAGAGGGCCGATGTCGGCCTCGGGGATGATCCCTCCGCCGAACACCGTGATGTCCGTGGCTTCCTGCTCCCTCAGCAACTCCATGACCTGGGCGAAGAGCGTCATGTGGGCGCCGGACAGGACGGACAGCCCGATGCCGTCCGCGTCCTCCTGGAGGGCGGTGTCGACGATCTGGCGCGGAGTCTGGTGCAACCCGGTGTAGACGACCTCGACACCCGCGTCACGCAGGGCCCGGGCGATCACCTTGGCTCCGCGATCGTGTCCGTCCAGGCCCGGCTTGGCCACGACGACCCGGACGGGGGCATTGGGGCCGGTGTAAGCAGTGCGCATGGCAATCCTCAGTCAGTAGGCATCCGTCGGCACGTACGTCCCCCACACCTCGCGCAGCGCGTTGCACACCTCGCCCACCGTCGCCCGGGCGCGCAGCGCGTCCTTCATCGGGTAGAGGACGTT
>NZ_JBIWJA010000061.1:0-28899 GCF_044764905.1 Streptomyces sp. NPDC093586
GCCTTCGAGGGCCTGCGCCTGATGGACGCCCTGATCGGCATCAAGCGCGGCGTCCCCGGCGCCGAGCTGCCCGAACTGCGCCGGCGCCGGGTGCGCGCGGTGCCCGCGGTGGCCGTCGAGGAGCGCCCGCGGGACGAGGGGCACGTGCGCTCCGACGTGGCCACCGACAACCCGGTGCCCACCCCGCCCTTCCAGGGCACCCGCGTCGTCAAGGGCATCCAGCTCAAGGAGTACGCCGACTGGCTGGACGAGACGGCGCTGTTCCGCGGCCAGTGGGGCCTGACGAAGGACCTGGTCGAGACGGAGGGGCGCCCGCGGCTGCGCGGCCTGCTGGACCGGCTGCAGACCGGCGGCCTGCTGGAGGCGGCCGTCGTCTACGGCTACTTCCCGTGCGTCTCCAAGGACGACGACCTGATCGTCCTGGACGAGGCCGGCAACGAGCGCACCCGCTTCACCTTCCCCCGCCAGCGGCGCGGCCGGCGCCTGTGCCTGGCCGACTTCTTCCGCCCGGAGGAGTCCGGCGAGAGGGACGTCGTCGGCTTCCAGGTCGTCACCGTCGGCTCCCGCATCGGCGAGGAGACCGCCCGGCTCTTCCAGGCCGACGCCTACCGCGACTACCTCGAACTGCACGGCCTGTCCGTCCAGCTCGCCGAGGCCCTCGCCGAGTACTGGCACGCCCGCGTGCGCGCCGAACTCGGGATCGCCGCCGCTGACCCCGGCTCCCTGGACGGCATGTTCCGCACGGAGTACCAGGGCTGCCGCTACTCGCTGGGCTACCCGGCCTGCCCGGACCTGGAGGACCGGGCGAAGATCGCCGGCCTGCTGGGGCCGGAGCGGATCGGGGTGACGCTCTCGGAGGAGTTCCAGCTCCACCCCGAGCAGTCCACCGACGCCCTCGTCGTCCACCACCCGGAGGCGAGCTACTTCAACGCCGGAGGCCGTTCATGACCGCCTTGCGCGAGGTCCTCGCGAGCGGGGAGCCGTCGTTCTCGTTCGAGTTCTTCCCGCCGAGGACGGAGGCGGGCGTGCGGACCCTGTGGCACGCGATCCGCCGGGTCGAGCCGCTGAGACCGTCGTTCGTGTCGGTCACCTACGGGGCGGGCGGCTCCTCGCGGGAGCGCACGGTCCAGGTGACCAAGCGGATCGCCACCGAGACCACGCTGCGGCCGGTGGCCCACCTCACCGCCGTCGGCCACTCCGTCGGCGAACTGCGCCACATCATCGGCCAGTACGCGGACGCGGGCGTGCGTGACGTGCTCGCGCTGCGCGGCGACCCGCCGGGGGACCCGAACGCCCCCTGGGTGCCGCACCCGCGCGGCCTGCGCCATGCGCACGAGCTGGTGGCGCTGGTGCGCGGGGCGGGGGCCTTCAGCGTGGGCGTGGCCGCGTTCCCCGAGCGGCATCCGCGTTCGCCCGACTGGGAGAGCGAGATCCGCCACTTCGTGGCCAAGTGCCGGGCGGGCGCGGACTACGCCGTCACGCAGATGTTCTTCCGGGTGGAGGACTACCTGCGGCTGCGCGACCGGGTGGAGGCGGCGGGCTGCACGACGCCGATCATCCCGGAGATCATGCCGGCCACCGACGCCCGGCAGATCGCCCGGTTCGCCGAACTGTCCCACGCGACCTTCCCCGAGGAACTCGCCGCGCGGCTGGAGGGGGCCCGCGGCAACCCGGAGGCCGGCCACCGCATCGGTGTCGACCACGCCACGGCCATGGCCGACCGGCTGCTCGCCGAAGGCGCTCCCGGGCTGCACTACATCACCCTCAACCGGTCCAGCGCGACCCTCGAGATCCACCGGAACATCCAGAACCGAACCAGGAGTGCCCATGCCCTCGCAGCCGCCCGCTGACTTCACGGACTTCAAGGTCGCGGACCTGTCCCTGGCCGAGTTCGGCCGCAAGGAGATCACCCTCGCCGAGCACGAGATGCCCGGCCTGATGGCGATCCGCGAGGAGTACGCCGGGGCCCGGCCGCTCGCCGGCGCCCGCATCACCGGCTCCCTGCACATGACGGTCCAGACGGCCGTGCTCATCGAGACCCTGGTCGCCCTGGGCGCCGAGGTCCGCTGGGTGTCCTGCAACATCTTCTCCACCCAGGACCACGCGGCCGCCGCCGTCGCCGCCGCGGGCATCCCGGTCTTCGCCTGGAAGGGCGAGACCCTGGAGGAGTACTGGTGGTGCACGGAGCAGGCGCTGACCTGGCCCGGCCACGCGGGCCCGAACATGATCCTCGACGACGGCGGCGACGCCACCCTCCTCGTCCACAAGGGCGTCGAGTACCGCAAGACGGGTGAGCTGCCGCCCGCCGACAACGAGGAACTCGAAGTCGTCCGGGCCCTGCTGGAGTCGAGCACCCTCGACTGGACGGCTCTCGCCGCCGAGATCCGCGGCGTGACCGAGGAGACCACCACCGGCGTCCACCGCCTGTACGAGATGCATCGCGACGGCACCCTGCTGTTCCCGGCGATCAACGTCAACGACGCCGTCACCAAGTCGAAGTTCGACAACAAGTACGGCTGCCGCCACTCCCTGATCGACGGCATCAACCGCGCCACCGACACCCTGATCGGCGGCAAGACCGCGGTCGTGTGCGGCTACGGCGACGTGGGCAAGGGCTGCGCGGAGTCGCTGCGCGGCCAGGGCGCCCGGGTGATCATCACCGAGATCGACCCGATCTGCGCCCTGCAGGCGGCGATGGACGGCTACCAGGTCACGACGCTGGACGAGGTCGTCGAGACGGCCGACATCTTCGTCACCACGACCGGCAACAAGGACATCATCATGGCCTCGGACATGGCCCGGATGAAGCACCAGGCCATCGTCGGGAACATCGGCCACTTCGACAACGAGATCGACATGGCCGGTCTGGCGAAGATCCCGGGCATCGTCAAGGACGAGGTCAAGCCGCAGGTCCACACCTGGACCTTCCCCGACGGCAAGAAGATCATCGTGCTGTCCGAGGGCCGCCTGCTGAACCTGGGCAACGCCACCGGCCACCCGTCGTTCGTGATGTCCAACTCGTTCGCGGACCAGACCCTGGCCCAGATCGAGCTGTTCACCAAGCCCGACGCCTACCCGACCGACGTCTACGTGCTGCCCAAGCACCTGGACGAGAAGGTCGCCCGCCTCCACCTCGACGCCCTCGGCGTCAAACTGACCACGCTCCGCCCGGAGCAGGCCGAGTACATCGGCGTCGAGGTCGAGGGCCCCTACAAGCCGGACCACTACCGCTACTGAGCCCCACGAGAACGAGCCGGGTGGACAGGCGTGGACGGGCGTGCGGCCGTCGGCCCGCGCTCCCGGACCGCCTGTCCGCCGCCCGAGAGGAACAGGTCCACGGGCAACTCCAGCACCACTCGAGCCGGTTCGGTCACGCTTCCCCCAGTGTCCAGCGCAGGACCCATCCGGAAGGGGAGGTGCCCCCGTGGCAGCCGCCGAGATCCGCACCGACGTACCGCAGTTCCTGCCGGTGGCAGGCCATCACGAGCCCGCGCCCTTCTATCTGACGGCGGACATGTTCGGCGGGGTGCCGGTGCAGGTCGCCGGCGGGCCGATCGACCACCTGGTGGGCAGGCCCGTCGCCGACCCGCACCGGCACGAGGTCGCCGAGGTGTACTTCCTGGTCTCCCCGAACCCGGGCGGCGCCCGGATCGAGGTCACCGTCGACGGCGTCACCCACCACCTCGCCTCACCCGCGCTGCTGCACGTGCCGGCCGGTGCCGAGCACCGCTTCCTGACCCTGGAGGCGGAGCCCGGCAGCTACTGCTTCGGCATCCTGCTCGGGGACGCGGCGTGACCACCGCGGCGACCGTCACCTCCGAGGCCCGCCTGCACCTGAGCGAGAGCCCCTACGGCCCCAGCCCCCTCGCGCTGCGCGCCGCCGAGGCCGCGCTGCGCCCCACGGCCCACTATCCCGACCCGCGGCGTGCGGTGCCCGCCGCGGCCATGGCCGCCCACCACGGCGTCGCCGAGGACCAGATCGCCGTCGCCAACGGCAGCGACGAACTCGTCCTGCTGACCGCGCTCGCCCTCGGTGACCGTTCCCGTCCCGGCGTCACCACCGCCGGTACCTTCCCCGGCTACCGCATCTGCCTCGAGGCCACCGGGCGCGGCTGCGAGGAGATCCCCCTCGACGGCACCCGCGCCGACGCCCCCGCCCTGGCCGCGGCGATGGACCGCGCCGGGATCGTCTACCTGTGCCACCCGCACAACCCGACCGGCGCCGTCCTCGACCGCGCGGACTTCGAGCTGCTGGTGGAGCGGGCCGCGGTCACCGGTACCCCCCTCGTCGTCGACGAGGCGTACCTGGACTTCGCCCCGCCCGGCACCCCCCGGCTGCGCGACTACCTGGGCAGCGGCGCCCCGCTGCTGTCGCTGCGCACCTTCTCCAAGGCGCACGGCCTGGCCGCACTGCGCATCGGCTACGCGCTCGGCAGCCGCGACCTGGTGGCCGCCCTGCACGCCGTGCAGGGCACGATGCCGTTCAGCGTCAACGCCGTCGCCCAGGCCGCCGCCGTCGCCTCCCTCGCCGACGAGGCGCACCTGGCGCACGTGACGGGGGAGAACGCGCGGCGCCGCACGTGGCTGCGCGGCGAACTCCAGCGCCGGGGACGGCGTTCGCTGCCCTCCGCCACCAACTTCCTCGCCGTCGCGGTGTCCGACTCGGCGGCGGCCGAACGCCGCCTCGCCGAGGAGCACGGCGTCCTCGTGCGCGACGCCGGCCGCTTCGGCCTCGCGGGGTACCTGCGCGTGTCCCTCGGCCCGGTCCCGGACCTCGCCCGTTTCCTCGGCGCCGTCGACGCGATCGACCCGGCCCGGTGACAGCCGCGTCCCGGCGCCGGGCGACCGCCCGGGACCGCGGCACCCGCACGACCGGTACACCCCGCATCTCCAGGAGAAGCACGTGACCCACGCAGTCATCATCAACACTCGGCAGCAGTACGCGGTGTGGCCGGCCGGCGACGGCCTGCCCGACGGCTGGCGGCTCACCGGCTGGCAGGGCAGTGAACAGGCCTGTCTGGACCGGATCGCCGATGTGTGGACCGACGTCCGGCCCGCCCCGGTGCGCGCCGCCGCCGTCGAGGACGCCGCCCGCACCGCGCCCCGCCTGCTCGTCACCGAGCGGCTGTGGCTGCGCGAGGCACTGCCCGAGGAGGCCCGGCAGATCGCCGCCGGCGACGACGCGGGACTGCGCTGGGTGGGCGACTCCCCCAGCGAGGAGACCCAGGTCGCGGCGCGGATGACGGCGCGGGCCGCCGACGCGGGCGTCCACCGGCCGGGCTGGGGCATGTACCTGCTGGTGCGCAGCGCCGACGCACGGGTCGTCGGCGCGATGGGCTTCCACGGCCCGCCCTCGGACGGCAGCGTCGAGATCGGCTTCGACCTCGCCGCACCGGCCAGGGGCCAGGGCCATGCCACCGAGGCGCTCCGCGAACTGGCCCGCTGGGCGCTCGAGCAGCCCGAGGTGGACACCGTGATCGCCACCACCACCGAGGACAACACCCCCTCCCAGCGCGTGATGGAACGCGCCGGTTTCCAGCTGCTGCCCCGGCGCGACGCCGAGGGCCTGCTCGTCCACCGGCTCACCCGCTGACCGGCCCACCGAACCCAGGAACCGAGGAACCCACACCATGGTGTCCCGTTCACCGCGTGCCGGCGACGTCCTCGCGGACACGGCCGCCGATCCGCTTCCGCAGCCCTACGCCTACCGTCGCCACCAGGCCGTCGAACCCGACTGGCGGCGCTTTCCCGGCTGGCGGGACGTCACCGAGCAGCAGTGGCGCGACCCGCAGTGGCAGCGCGCCCACTGCGTGAAGAGCGTCGCGCAGCTGCGCGCGGTGGCGGGACCCGGCCTGGACGACGTGTTCCTGGCCGATCTGGAGGCCGACCAGCGCGAGCACGCCACGATGCCGCTGCTGCTTCCGCCGCACGTGCTGAACACGGTGGCGCCCGGCGTGCCGCCCGCGACCGCCGCCTGGTACGAGGACCCGGTGCGCCGCTACATGCTGCCCGTCGCCTCAGACCGGCAGCCGCTGTGGCCGAGCCACCCGCTGGCCTCCCGCGACTCGCTGCACGAGGCGGAGATGTGGGCGGTGGAGGGCCTGACCCACCGCTACCCCACGAAGGTCCTCGCCGAACTGGTGACGACCTGTCCGCAGTACTGCGGACACTGCACCCGCATGGACCTGGTGGGCACCTCCACCCCGCAGGTCACCAAGTACCGCTTCGTGCTGCGCCCCGCCGACCGCCTCGACCGGATGATCGACTACCTGCGGGCCACCCCGACGGTCCGGGACGTCGTCGTCTCCGGCGGGGACGTCGCCAACGTGCCCTGGCCGCGGCTGGCCTCGTTCGTCGACCGGCTGCTGGAGCTGGACTCGGTGCGCGACATCCGGCTGGCCAGCAAGGGCCTGGTCGGCCTGCCGCAGCACTGGCTCGCCCCGCAGGTCCTCGACGGCGTCGCACGCCTCGCGGACAAGGCCCGCTCCCGCGGGGTGGGCCTCGCCCTGCACACCCACGCCAACGCCGCCCAGCAGATCACCCCGCTGGTCGCCGAGGCCTCGCGGGCCCTGCTCGCGGCGGGCCTGCGCGACGTACGCAACCAGGGGGTGCTGCTGGACGGGGTGAACGCCACCCCCGAGGCGCTGCTGGACCTGTGCTTCGCGCTGCTGGACTCGGCGGGCGTCCAGCCGTACTACTTCTACCTCTGCGACCTGATCCCGGGCGCCGAGCACTGGCGGGTGCCCCTGTGGCGGGCGCAGGCACTGCAGCGTTCGATCATGGGCTATCTGCCGGGGTTCGCCACCCCGCGGCTGGTGTGCGACGTGCCCTACGTCGGCAAGCGGTGGGTGGACCAGGCGGACGGCTACGACCGCGAGCGGGGCATCGCGTCCTGGACGAAGAACTACCGCACCACGGTGGAGCACGACGATCCGGCCGCGCTGGACCGCGTCCACCACTCCTACGACCCCGTGCACACCCTGCCCGAGGAAGGCCGCCGCTGGTGGGAGAGCGCCCGCACGCTGATCGGGGCGGCGCCGTGAGCGCGGACACCCGCGGGCGGCCCCCGGGGCCGTCGCCGCTGGGGGCGCACAGGGTGCTCGACCCGGCCGGGGTGCTGCCGCAGGCGGCGTGGCGGCTGGACGCCTCCCCGCGCATCGCCGCGGACGAGGTGCGGGTCGAGGTGTCCTGTCTGAACCTGGACGCGGCCTCGTTCCGCCAGCTGCGCGAGGCGCACGGCGGGGACGGGGCCGCGGTGCGCGACGCGGTGTGCGCGATCGTGCGCGAGCGCGGCAAGATGCACAACCCGGTGACGGGCTCCGGCGGCATGCTGATCGGCACCGTCGCCGAGACGGGCCCCGCCTCCCCGCTGGGGCTGCGGCCCGGCGACCGGGTGGCGACGCTGGTGTCGCTGACCCTGACCCCGCTCGAGATCACCGACGGGCTGCGCGACTGGGACGGCACGAGCGAACGCGTCCCGGCCCGCGGCCACGCCGTCCTGTTCGGCAGGTCGGTGGCCGCGGTGCTGCCCACCGACCTGCCCGACGAGCTGTCCCTGGCGGTGCTGGACGTGTGCGGCGCTCCGGCGCTGACCCGGCGGGTCGTCGGGGAACGCGCCCGCACCGGCACCGCCCCGTCCGTGCTGGTGCTGGGCGCCTCGGGCAAGTCCGGTTCGCTGGCGCTGGCCGCTGCCCGGGAGGCCGGCGCCGGACGGCTGACCGGCGTGGTCCCGGACGCCGCCGAGGAGGCCGCGCTCACCGCCTCCGGCCTCGCCGACGTCGTCGTACGGGCCGATGCCCGCGACGCGCTCGGCCTGCGCACCCGGCTCGCCCGGCGCGGCGGGGAGGCCGACGTGACCGTGGTGTGCACGGACGTCGCCGGATGCGAACACGCCGCCGTGCTGGCCACCCGGGACGGCGGCACCGTCGTCTTCTTCTCCATGGCCACCTCCTTCGGCGCCGCCGCCCTCGGCGCCGAGGGCCTGGCCCGCGACGTCACCCTCCTCATCGGCAACGGCTACCAGCCCGGCCACAGCGAGTACGCCCTCGGCCTGGTCCGCCGGGTCCCGGGCGTGCGCGCCCTGTTCGACCGGGTGACACGGCCCGGCCGGGGCACCGGTGAGGGAGCGCGACCATGACGGCGCCGGGTACCGCGACCACCCCGGGCTCCGCTCCCACCGCACCGGGCGCGCCGGGCAAGCTGGGCCTGGACCCGGCGGTGGTGGCGCGGGCGCGGGTGCTCGCCGAGCGGGCCGGGCGGCCCGTGGTGGAGCTGGCCCGCTCCCACACCACCGTCGCCGTGGAGCGCGCCACGCTGCGCCTGGCGGGCCTGGACGGGGCGGACGCCGAGGGCATCCCGTGGGTGAACCGGCTCGTGGACACCGTCCGGGACGCGGTCGGCCTGGAGCACGGGGTGTGCCTGCCGGTGTGGGACGCGCTCGGCACCGGCCGCTACCGCGACCTGACCGACCTCGCGGCGCACGCCGCCGCCCGCAGCGTGCCGTTCCGGATCCCCGAGGGCGCCGCCGCCCGCACGGCGGCCCGCGCGGCACGCCGCGCCGTCGGCCGCGGCTTCGCCCGGATCGACGCCGCCCGCGCCGAACGCGAGCGTCTGGTGGGCGGCCTGGGCGACCCGCCCGCACCGTGGATCTACCTGATCGTGGCGACCGGCGACATCTACGAGGACATCCGGCAGGCGAAGGCCGCGGCCCGCGGCGGCGCCGACGTCATCGCCGTGATCCGCTCCACCGGGCAGTCCCTGCTCGACTACGTGCCCGAGGGCGCCACCCGCGAGGGCTTCGCCGGCACCTACGCCACCCGCGAGAACTTCCGGCTGATGCGCGCCGCCCTGGACGAGGTGTCCTGCGAACTCGGCCGCTACATAAGGCTGACCAACTACGCGTCCGGGCTGTGCATGCCGGAGATCGCCGCCCTGGCCGGCCTGGAACGGCTGGACATGATGCTGAACGACTCCATGTACGGCATCCTCTTCCGCGACATCAACCCCGTGCGCACCTTCGTCGACCAGCGGTTCTCCCGCCAGCTGCACGCCCGCGCCGGCATCGTCATCAACACCGGCGAGGACAACTACCTCACCACCGCCGACGCGGTGGACGCCGCCCACACGGTGACGGCCAGCCAACTGCTGAACGAGTACTTCGCCAAGGAGGCGGGCCTCACCGACGGCCTGCTCGGACTCGGGCACGCCTTCGAGATCGACCCCGAGCGCCCCGAGTCGTTCCGGCTGGAGCTCGCGCACGCGCTGCTGGCCCGCGAAGTGTTCCCGAACGCGCCCCTGAAGTGGATGCCGCCCACCAAGCACATGACCGGCGACATCTTCCGCGGCTACCTCCTCAACGGCTTCTTCAACCTGGCCGGGGCGCTGACCGGGCAGTCCATCCTGCTCGTGGGGATGATGACGGAGGCCGTCGTCACCCCGTTCCTGTCCGACCGCGACCTGGCCCTGCGCAACGTCCGCTACGTGCTGGGCGCGACCGGCTCGCTGGCCGACGACTTCAGGCCCGCGCCGGGCGGGTTCATCGTCCGGCGCGCCCACCGGGTCCTCGACGAGGCGGTCGGCCTGCTCGCCCGCATCGAGGACGGGGGGCTGCTCGACGCCATCGGCCGGGGCACGTTCGGCGGCATGTGCCGCCCCGCCGACGGCGGGCGCGGCGCGGACGGCGTGGCGCCCCGCGCCCCCGGCTACGTCAACCCGGCCGCAGACATCCTGGAAGGAATCTGAGCCCCATGAGCGGCACCGGAAGCCCCACGGACGGCGACGTCATCCGCCCCTACGGCGACACCACCGACGACGGCATGGTGCAACTGTCGTTCACCCTGCCCCTGCCGCACGGCCCGCGCGCCGAGGGCGCCGCGCTCCAACTGGCCCGCCGCATGGGCATGGAGCGCCCGCTGCTGGTGCACAGCAAGCCCGTCGGCGGCACCGGCTTCAGCTTCTTCGTGGTGTACGGCGCGGTCGCGCACGCCGTGGACCTCGCCCAGGTCGTCGTCGCCGAACGCGACTACCCGCTGCTGTCGGCGAAGGACGCCGACGCGGCCGTACGCGACCGGCTCGGCCGCAGGCTCGTGGTGGTCGGCGCGTGCATCGGCACCGACGCCCACACCGTCGGCATCGACGCCATCCTCAACATCAAGGGGTTCGCGGGCGAGAAGGGCCTGGAGGCCTACCACGGGATGCGCGTGGTGAACCTGGGCGCGCAGGTGCCGGTCGGCGACCTGGTGCGCCGGGCCCGGGCCGAGGGCGCCGACGCCGTACTGGTCTCCCAGGCCGTCACCCAGCGCGACGCCCATCTCACCAACGTCCGCGAGCTGAGCGCGGAGCTGCGCGCCGAGTTCGCCGAGCCCGAGCGCCCCCTGCTCGTGGTGGGCGGACCCCGCTTCGACCCGTCGTCGGCCGCGGCGCTCGGCGCCGACCGCGTCTTCGGCCGCGGCACCACACCGGGCGACGTCGCCAGCTACCTGGTGCACGCCCTGGTGCCGGCCGCCGCCCCCGCCCCGCCGGTGCCCGCCGGCGCCGTGTGACACGACTTGCCCGACCGTCCGGAGGCTTTCATGAACGCCACCGTCCGCCCCGAGGCGGCCGACCGCATCGACACCCGCTTCGCGGCCGTCGCCGCCCGCCACGCCGCCCGCACCGCCACGGCCGACGCCGACGGCGAGGCGACGTACCTGGAGCTGGAGTGGCTCGCCGACGAGGTAGCCCGCCGGCTCACGGACCGCACCGGGCCCGGCCGCCTGGTCGCGCTGCGCGCCGCCCGCACCCGCCACGCGCCCGGCGCGGTCCTCGGCATCCTGCGCTCCGGCGCCGCCTACCTGCCCGTCGACCCCGCCTACCCGGCGGCCCGCCAGGAGTACCTCCTGGCGGACTCCGGCACCGCGCTGGTCCTGTCCGACAGCGGTCTGCTCCCCGGCGAGGAGCCCCTTGCCCAGGCCGGCCCCTACGTCCTCGCCGCCCGCCCCGCCGCCCGCGCCACCGCGCCGGACCTGCCCGAGGACACCGCCTACGTCATCTACACCTCCGGCTCCACCGGCGACCCCAAGGGCTGCGTGGTCGGCCACGCCCAGGTCCTCGCCCTGCTGGACGCGGCGGTGCCGCTGCTCGGCACGGGCGCCGACGACGTGTGGACGCTGTTCCACTCGCTGAGCTTCGACTTCAGCGTCTGGGAGCTGTGGGGGGCGCTGCTGTACGGCGGGCAGCTGGTCGTCGCCGGCAAGGACGCGGCCACCGACCCGCTGGAGTTCGCCCGGCTGCTGGCCGAACGCCGGGTCACCGTCCTGAACCAGGTGCCGTCCGCGTTCGGCAACCTCGTCACCGAGGCCCGTGCCGAGAAGGTACGGCTGCCCGCGCTGCGCCGCGTCGTCTTCGGCGGCGAGGCCGTCGTACCCGCCGATGTGCGCGCCTGGTGGGCGGCCGGCATCGGACCCGGTGCGCAGCTGGTCAACATGTACGGCATCACCGAGACGACGGTCCATGTCACCTACTGCCCGCTCACCGAGCAGGTGCTGCGGGACTCCGCGCCGGACCGCACCCCGGTGGGCCGCCCGCTGCCGCATCTGACGGTGTCCCTGCGCGACGCCGGGGGACGGGTCGTGGCACCGGGCGAGCCCGGCGAGATCTGGGTCGCCGGGACCGGCGTCAGCCACGGCTACCTGGGGCGCCCCGAACTGACGGCGGACCGTTTCGTCGACGCCGCCGACGGCTCCGGCCGCCACTACCGCAGCGGCGACTGGGCGGTGGCCGGCGCCGACGGCTCCCTCTCCTACGCCGGACGCCGGGACGGCCAGGTCAAGCTGCGCGGCTTCCGCATCGAACTCGGCGAGATCGAGGCAGCGCTGCGCGCGCTGCCCGGCGTCACCGGCGCCGCCTGCCTGGTCACGACGGACCCCCACGGCGACCAGGCCCTCACCGCCTACGTCGTCGCCGACCGGGAGACGGTGCCGCCCCGGACCGTCCGCCGGGCCCTCGCCGGACGGCTCCCGGCCCACATGGTCCCCCAGCACGTGCGCCACCTCGACCGCCTCCCGGTGACAGCGCACGGCAAACTGGACCGGGCGGCGCTGGTCGCGGTGTAGCGGGGGCCGTCCCCGGCCGCCGCCGTCGCCCCACCGCACGCCGGGAGAGCCCGGGCGGCGACGCGCGGGCGACATGCGGCAGCGGAAGGGAGACGTGGAGGCGGCAGGCTGCGACGGCCCCGTCGAAGCGGAACGTTCGGTGAGAAGGCGCGGGCACGGCACGGACGGGAGGTACTGGCGGAGGCGGTACACCAGTTCGCAGAACGCGTGGTCCAACGTCCGCATGGTGGAGGACGGTACGTTCCTTGGGCCATTGGAACTGGTCGGTGGCCATTGGGGAGTCGGGGACGCCACCCGGCCGGGCACCCACTGGGTGGAGTTCCGTTCGGACGGGCTCCACCAGCGCGAGCCGGACTCCGGGGGACGGCTGATCCCGTGGTCCAGGATCATGACGGGCATCTGGTTCACCTGGGGCGAACACTCCTGGAACACGAACAGCAGGGGCATGCATACGCCGAAGGGAACGGTCGCCGGGCGCGGTGGCGGCTGGATGCACATGACGCTGCGCCACCCGTACGAGGACCACCGGCTGCGCTTCGACCAGCACGCGCGCTCGTACCGGGCGGTCGACGCCCTCCGGCTGGAGTACCTGCTACGCCGGCTCATCGACGAGGGGAAGCCGCATCTCCTCGGCGACCCGGAATGGGTGGGCCGCGCCGTGGCATACCTGGCCGACGGGAAGAACCGCTGGATCACGTACCGTGCGCTGCGACGGGTGGCGGCGGAGGCCGTGGCAGCGGCCGGCCCCGGCAGCCCCTGACGGCCCGCCGTCGCCGTCGGCGCCCCTGAACAGGTCGGCAAGGCCCTGCTGCGGCCCTGCACAGACGCAGAGACCGAGTCCGATGACGTGACACGCATGGCGCGAGCGCCGTCGTCGGACTCGCCCGCACCGAGCCACTGACCTTCCGTCCGTTGCCTGCGCAGCCTCCCGGCCGCCGTCGACGGCGTGCTGCGCGGGGCGGGACGTGGACGCGGGAAGTCCCCTGCCCGGGCGGGAGAGCCGTGGACGTCCTCGGTGAGGTGCCGGCCGTCCGGGCGCGTGCCTCACGCCGCCCCCGGGTCACAGGCACCACCGAACGCCGCCCTCAGAGCGCCGGCAGCGCGGACGGCTCCGGCAGCGACTCGCGCACCGTGTACCGGGCGCCGTCCGGCGCCTCGACGGTGAAGGCCAGCTCGCGCAGGGCCTGCGCGGACACCCGCAGGGCCGTGGCGTGGTCGGCGACCGCGCCCTCCACCCAGGCGATCTCGGAGGTTTGCACCCCGGCCGGGACGGTCTCGCCGGGAGCGTGACACGTCACGACGCGCTCGATGCCGTCCAGGGCGAGCGCCGCGCGCAGCCCCTGCATCGAGCGGTAGGTGCCCCCCTCCACGGGCGCGGCCACCGCCCGTGTGAACACCACCCGCTCGTCGTCGGCCCGTACGTGCGCGACGTCCTCGCCGAGCGCGAGCCGCGCGGCCAGCTCGACCGGGACCAGGCCGCCCGCCAGCCGGGCGAGCTGCACCTGCCAGCCGCCGAGACGGCCGTTGACCTCGATGATCCGCGGGCCGTCCGGGGTCAGCTTCACCTCGGTGTGGGTGACCCCGGTGGTGATGTCCAGGGCCCACAGCGCCCCCGTCACCAGCTCCAGCACGGCCGCCCGCTCGTCGTCGGGCAGCACCGCCGGACGGATGTTGCCCGTCTCGCGGAACGGGGGTGCCAGCGGGAACTTCCCGGTGACCGCCCAGTGCGAGATCCGCCCCCCGGACACCGCCGACTCCACGGACACGTAGTCGCCGTACGGGGCGCAGTCCCGCCCGTGCAGATACTCCTCCAGCACCAGCGTGCCCTCCCGGTCCGGCCCGGTCAGCAGCTCGGCGGCGAGGCGGGCCCCGGCGTCCGCGTCCGTCACCGCGTGGGTGCTGCGGCTGCCCTGCCCGGAGGCGGGCTTGAGCACCGCGGGCAGTCCGACCGCGGCCAGCGCGGCCGGCCAGTCACCGGCCTCGCGCAGCCGGTGGGAGCGCACGGAGTCCACGCCGCGCTCCCGCAGCCGCCGCCGCTGCGCGTACTTGTCGCGCAGCAGCTCCACCGTGGCGGGCGTGTGGTACGGCAGGCCCAGACGCCGGGCCAGCTGCGCGGTGACGGCCAGTTTCGTCTCGCTGTACGTCAGGATCGCGGCCGGCGCGTGGGCGCGCAGCCGCTCGGCGGAACCGTCGAGGTCCTCGGGGTCGAGCACCTCCACCGTCACCATCTCCTGCGCCAGTGGCCGTACGTCCGCACTGTGCTCGGACGGCCACAGCGCCAGCACGGGCGTGCCGATCGGGGTCAGGCCGTCGACGATGTCGAGCAGCGCCGCGGACCCCCGGTCGTAGACGACGACGATGACGGGACGGTCGGACATGACGGCGGCTCCTTCGGTGGTGGGGCGGGACCCCGGACACCGGGGCCCCGAGGGGGGCGGCCGTCACACGGCCGGTACGTCGGACTCCTCGGCGCTGCGGATGCCCGACAGGACGCTCGCCAGCGCCGGGCGCGGTACGGCGGTCCCGGCCGACGGCGCGGACCCGCTCGCGGGCACGTCCGCGGGGCCGCCGCCGGCGATGCCGAACAGCTCCAGCGCCGCGGCGGACGCGCCGCTCACCTCGGCCGTCACACTCCGGTGCGCCTCCCAGCGCTCCCGGGACAGCCGGAACCGGTCGCTGACGGCACGCTCCCCGCGCACCGCGTTGACCTGGGTGCCGTCGGGCTCGAAGCCGAACTTGCGGCACACGCCCCGTGAGGCGTCGTTGCCGCGCCGCACCACCGACACCGCGTGCTGCGCGCCCAGCCCGGTGAACGCCAGCTCCAGCGCGGCGGCCCGCGCGTGGCCGCCCAGTCCCTCGCCCTGCCGGTCCAGCGCCAGCCAGGACGTCAGCAGCACCTCGCGGGTGACGCCGAAGTCCCGCCCGCCCAGGCTCTGCGAGCCGATCACCTCGCCGTCGTGGACGACGGCCAGGTACAGCGTCCAGTCCTGCGGGCTCCAGGACGCCATCGCGTTCCAGTGCCGTTGCAGCAGCCGCCGCGCGACCTGCTCGGGGCTGCCGTCCGTCCACTGCGAGAAGAACGGCATGAAGCCGGGCCGGTGCACGCCCCGGACGGCCCGGTCGGCGAGCGCGTCCAGGTCCTCCGGGCCGGGCCAGCGCAGCTCGATCCGGGAGGTGCGCACCCGGATGCCGGTGAGTGGCCAGTTCCTCATGCCGCCGCCCCCGCGGGTTCGGCGGCGGACGCCGTCTGCCGGTCCTCGGCCCGCTGCGGCGCGTCCTCGGGCAGGTCGGCCCGCGCGCCGAGCGTCGCCCGCAGCCGCAGCGCGACCGCGACGACCGCGAGGCAGCCGGACAGCAGCACGGCCATCAGGCCGAGCCCGTCGGCCAGCGGCAGCGTGACACCGGCCAGCGCGGGCCCGGCGACCGAACCGGTCGACACCGCCACCGACAGCAGCGCGTTGACCCGGCCGCGCACCCGCTCGGCCGCCAGGTCGTTCAGCAGCGACGTCACCACCGGGAAGACCAGCGCCTCACCGACGCTCAGCCCCACCACGCCGGCGATCGCCCACGCGAGCGCGGCCGTGCCGGACTGCGTGCCGGCGATCAGCACCAGCGCCCACGACAGCGCCCACACCGCGCCGGACACCGCGAGGACCGTGCTGCGGCGCACGCTCTGGATCCGGTCGGCGAGCAGCACCTGCGCGCCCACCGCGACCACGATGTTCACCGCGAAGGCACCGGAGATGCCCTGCGCGCCCAGCGCCCCGTCCTGGGTGAGATAGCCCGGCAGACCCGAGCGGAACTGCCCGTAGGAGACCAGCGAGCACACCGCCAGCGCGGCCAGCAGCGCCCCGATGTGTCGTTGCGTCAGCACCTCGCGGTAGCCGACGGGAGCGCCGGCGGCCTTCTTCTCGTCGCCGTCACCGGCCTTCAGCGCCCGCGGCAGCAGCCAGAACAGCGCCGCGCCCGCCAGCAGGAAGGTCGCGCCGTCCGCCAGGTACAGCGCGGCGAAGCGGGCCGCCCGTGATCCGGCGTCCAGCGACGCCACCACACCGCCCGCCAGCACACCGAGACCGGTCATGGCGTTGAACACCGCGTAGTCCGCCGAGTAGGCCAGCCCCCGCTCCCGCGCCGAGTCCGCGCCCGCGTACAGGAAGCGCAGCGCGGTGCCGACGCCGCTGATGCCGAAGCCGTACACCAGCGCCGCGGCCGTCGCCGTGACCGTGCCGGTCGCCTGCGCGTACAGGGCGGTGCCCAGCCCGGCGACGGCCATCACCAGCGGCACCGTGGTGCGCGGTGCGAACCGGTCGAGCAGCGTGCCCCACAGCAGGCCGCCCGCGACCGCGGTGGCCGCCTGCACGGCCAGCGTCAGCGACGGCACCCAGGCGGGCAGCCCGCGCACCTCGCTGAGATAGATCCACAGGAACGGCAGCACCAGGCCGCCGCCGAAGGAGTTGACGGCGTTGACGCCGAGGACGATCCGGGTGCGCGGCGACAGTTGGCGCAGCACCGCCAGCGGCTTGGGCATCAGTGCGCCTCCAGTACGTACAGCCACGAGTGCGGAGTGCCGAACGGCACGATGCGGCGCGGCACCAGACCGGCCGCCGCGAACAGCTCCTCGTACGTCTCCTTGGTGTGCAGCGGCACGCCCATCAGGGCGTGCGCCAGCTCGTAGCCGAGCGAGAAGACCGGCAGCGAGGCGGAGTCCTCGGCGTCGGGACGCAGCATGGTGTCGGCGAGGACGAAGGTGCGGGCGGCGGGGAACGCCTCCCGCAGCCGGGTGAAGGTGTGCGGCCGGGTGACGGGGTCGGCGAGCAGGTCGTGCAGCAGGAAGAAGCTCATCACCGTGTCGACCCGGGCGAGCTTGTCGCGGTGCGCGTCCCGGTGGCACACGTCCAGCACGTCGGCCCGGATCGCCTCGACGCGGCCGGTCAGGCCCGCCTCGGCGATGGTGCGCACGCCCAGCTCGGTGGCCGGGCCGCTGATGTCCAGGCCCAGGCCGCGGGTGCCGGGACGCCCGCCGACGACGCGGGAGACACGGGCGGAGATGCCGCTGCCGAGGTCGGCGAGCACGGAGAAGTCGACGTCGGCGAGGACCTCGTCGAGGGTGCCGGACATGAAGGAGCGGTCGTTCTGCCCGGAGCCGAGCGCCACCATGGCCTCGTCGCGCAGCACGTCGGTGCCGAACGCGCCCTCGCCGGTGACGATGCGGTGCGCCTGCGCGAACACCTCGTTGTAGCCGCCGACGCCCCAGGTGAAGTAGCCGCGCATACGGATGATCTCCTGGCCGGCCGAGGTCAGCAGCGCGGTGTCGCCGTCCTCCTGGAGGCGCAGCCAGCCGCAGGTGGCGGCGGCCCGGACCAGTTCGCGCAGCACACGCTCACGGACGGCGGGGCCGAGTTCGGCGGCGAGCGCGCGCAGGTCGAGCAGGGGGGCGGCGGCCAGCCGTTCCCAGATGCCGAGGCGGTCCAGGGCGTGGACGACGGTGCCGGCGACATAGCCGTTGAAGGCCTGGTCCACGCCGATCGGGGCGGGCGCGGCACCTGCCCAGTCGGCGGGTGGCGCGAGGTCTGCGGTGCGGTCGTGGACGGCAGTCATGGCGGTCCTTTCCGGGGTCGGTCGGGTGGTCAGGCGGCGGGTCCCGCGAGGCGGGCCCACTCGTCGAGCAGGGCGTCGGGGGAGGCGTCCCCCGCGACGGGGGCGTACACGGCGAGGGCGACGGCCCAGCGGCCCCCGGGGCCGTCCGCGGGAGCGAGGGCACAGCGCACCAGGGGCGCGTCGGCCGTGGCGAAGGACTCGTCCGCGGCCGCGGCCCGCACCCGGGCGGCCGGTTCGCCGGGAACGTCGCCGGGGGCGAGCACCGTCACCGGCACGGGCTCCTGCGAGGTGCGCGCGAACCATCGGCCCGCGTGCCGGGTGAAGACGGTGCGCAGCGCCGGGTGCCGCTCCCGCAGGGCGGCCAGCGCGGCATCGGCCTGTGCCGGGGAGGGGGCCGGGCCGGGCAGCACGGCCGTGGCGCACAGTACGTTCTCGGCGGCGCTGCCGCTGCGGACGAGGTCGTGGAAGAGCCGGCGCTGCTCGTACGGGGTGAGCGGACGCAGCCCGTCCGGCGGCACGGCGGCCGGCCCGCCCCGGCGGAAGGGGTACCCGGGCAGCCGTACCCGCCGCCCCGCCGCGCCCAGCGAGCAGTCCACGTCCTCGCCGAGCTCCCACAGCCGCGCGAACAGCTCGGGGTAGGAGGCGGGCCGTGCCGGGTCGAGCCACAACTCGACGCGGTTCCCGGCGGTTTCCCGCTGCCCGGCCCGCCCGAGAACGGACGCCACACTGACGACGGCCGGCGCGAAGCCGCCGCCGACGGTGCCGGCCGCCGCCGCGAGAAGGGCGGTGGTGTCCCCGTCCGCGGCAGCGGCGCCGGCGGTGTCGTCGCCCCCGCGCGAAGGTCCGTCCGCGGGCCGGGCGGCCGTCGGCGAGGCGGCGGCGGCGCGCTCGTCGGCCGCGCCGGACCGCACGCCGAGCCGGACCACCAGCCCGGGGGGCACGGCCTGCGCGGCGGCACCGGAGCCGCCCGGCCCCCCGGAGGCTTTGGAAGCCGCCGCGCGCAGCGCGTCCGGCAGGGGCAGGGAGCCGTCCAGGGCCGCCGCGGCGGCCGCGGCGGCCGGGCCCCTGCCGCGTACGAGGTCGGGGCGCAGCCCCCGGTCGGCCAGCCACGCGCCGACGCCGTACAGGACGGCGGCCGTGCGGGCGGCGTACGCGTCGGTGCCCGGCGGCAGGCCGAGGGCGCCGGCCTCCTCGAGCGCGGCGGCCACCTGGGGCAGCCGGGGCGTCCCGGCGAGGGCCTGACCGTCGCCGAGGTCCAGCACCAGCGGCCCGCGGCCGCGGCGGGGCCGTGCGAGAGCGGCCGACCTCCGCAGCGCGGCGGCCAGTTCGGCCCGCCCGGTGCCGGTGACGGCATGTCGTACGGCAAACCGCTCCCGGCCGTGCGCCAGCGTCACCGCCACGTCGTCCACGGCGAGCGAGGCGTCCCGCTCGAGCCGCTCGGCGAGCCGCACGCAGGCCCGCGCCGCCGCTTCCTCGTCCCGCGCGGACACACCCAGCACCCGCGCCACCCCGGGCAGCGCGGGGAAGCGTGCCCCGTCGTCCCGCGCAGCGGAGTCCACCGCCCCGTCCACGGCCGAGGTCACCGTCGTAGTCATGGCGCAGCTCACACCCTTTCCGGTACGTGTTCCTGCACGATCACGTGCGCGTTCGTGCCGCCGACGCCGAAGGAGCTGACGCCCGCGGTGCGCGGGCGGCCGGCGGGGGAGTCCCAGGCGCGGCTCTCGGTGATCAGGTCGAACCGGCCGCCCAGCCGGGCCAGTTCGTCGATCGGCTCGCCGACGTTGGGGGTGGCCGGCAGCACCCCGTGACCCACCGCGAGCACCGTCTTGATCAGCCCCGCGATACCAGCCGCCGTGTTGCAGTGGCCCACGGACGCCTTCACGGAGCCGACCGCCACCGCGGGCCCGCCGGTGCCGAGCGCCTCGCCCAGCGCGGTCGCCTCGATGGCGTCCCCGAGCCGGGTGCCGGTGCCGTGGGCCTCCACGTAGCCGATGTCCGCGCCGCTCACTCCGGCCGCCCGCAGGGCCCGGCGGATCACCCGCGCCTGCCCCTCGACGCCCGGCGCCGAGTACCCGACGCGCGCCCGCCCGTCGTTGTTGACGGCGCTGCCCCGGATCACCGCGTGCACCGGGTCGCCGTCCCGCTCGGCGTCGGACAGCCTGCGCAGCAGCAGCGCGCCCGCGCCGAACCCGCCGACGGTGCCGGTGGCCCGCCGGTCGAAGGGGCGGCACACCCCGTCCTCGGCGTACAGCAGACCCGGCCGGAAGGTGTACGAGCCGTCGGACGCGCCGTCCAGCGAGACCGCCCCGGCCAGCGCGTAGTCGCTCTCGCCGCGCAGCAGCGCGCGGCACGCCAGATGCACCGCGTACAGGCCGGTGGAGCAGGCGGTGTCCAGCATCAGCGCCTCGCCCCACAGGTCGTGCAGATAGGCGAAACGGGAGGCGACGAAGGTCGGGTCGGCGTTGACGACGTCGTCGACGCGGGCCTCGCCGTCGGTGCGCACGAACCGCGGGCACCCGGCGTACAGGCTCGTGCGCCGCGCGATGTCGCCGAGGCGCAGCGAGGCGTCCTCGACCGCCGCCCACAGCACCTCGTGCAGCACACCCTGCTGCGGGTCGCCCCCCGCCACGTCCTCCTCGGAGAAGCCCAGCAGTCCGGCGTCGAATCCGGTGCCGTCGGCGAGCATGCCCCAGCGGGCCACCCGGCGGGTGCCGTCGGCGTGCTCGGTGACCACCGGTGCCGGGCCCTCGGTGAAGCAGTCCCGCCCGGCCTCCAGGTTCTCCCAGAACTCCTCCAGGCCGCTCGCCCCGGCGAACCGCGCGCCCATGCCGATCACGGCGATCGCGTCGTCGTCCGCACCGTCCCGGCCCGGTGAGCCGGCCCTTTGCGGCGCGGGGGCCGCGGAGGGCCGGCTCACCGGTGCGGCGGGTGCGGCGGCGCCGCCGAGCAGCCGGGCCTGCGCGCGCACGGTGGTGTGCCGCATCAGCTCGGCGACGGACGGGGCGGTGCCGGTGGCGTCCCGCAGCGCGTCCTGGAGCTTGACCAGCAGCAGCGAATGGCCGCCGGCGTCGAAGAAGTTGGTGTCCTGCGTGAAGGTGCGGCCGGGCAGCACCTCGCGCCAGGCCCTCAGCACCGCGCCGGTCACCCCGGTCTGCGGCAGGGGGGCGGGCCCGGCCGGGGCCGCGGACCCGTCGGGCGGCGCGGGCAGCCGCCTGCGGTCGATCTTGCCGTTCGCGGTCAGCGGCAGCTCGGCCACGGCCAGCAGGTGCGCCGGCACCGCGAACTGCGGCAGCGCGGTGCGCAGATGGGCGCGTACGGCGTCCAGGGCGGCCGGCCGGTCCAGCACCGCGTAGCCGACGATCTCCTTCTCGCCGCGGCCGTTGACCCGGGCGGTGACGAACGCGCTGCGCACCTCGGGGTGGGCGCGCAGCGCGGACTCCACCTCGCCGAGCTCGACGCGCTGGCTGCGGATCTTGACCTGGTTGTCGGCGCGGCCGATGAACTCCAGCCGTCCCTCGGCCGTCCACCGCACCCGGTCCCCGGTGCGGTACAGCCGGGCCCCCGGCTCGCCGCCGAACGGGTCGGGCACGAACCGCTCGGCGGTGCGGCGCGGGTCGCCGAGATAGCCGCGGGCCACGCCCGCCCCGCCCAGCACCAGCTCGCCCGGCACGTACGGCGGGGCGGGCGTCAGCGTGCCCTCCAGCACCACGTGCAGCCGGGTGTCCGGCACGGCGGACCCGATCGGCACCGTCCGGGCGCCCTCGGCGATCTCCTCGACGGGGTGCCAGGAGGAGGTGAAGGAGTTCTCCGTCGGGCCGTAGCTGTGCAGCAGGGTGCCCGGCCGTGCCCAGCGCAGCGCCTTGCGGATGTGGGGCACGGAGACGATCTCGCCGCCGAAGTAGACGCGGCGCAGCGACTGCAGCAGGTCGGGGGCGTCCTCGACGAGCCGGTTCAGCAGCGGGGTGGTGACCAGCAGCGTGGTCACCTCCAGCTCCCTCACGGCGGTGCGCAGTTCGCGCGGGCTCAGCACCAGTTCCTTGTCCAGGACGGCGAGCCGCGCGCCGTGGGCGAGGGCGCCCCAGATCTCGTAGGTGGCGCCGTCGAAGTTCAGCGGGGACAGGTGGGAGACGGTGTCGTCGGGGCCCAGCGGGACGAACTCGGGGCGTCGCATCAGCCGCAGGACGCCGCCGTGGTGCAGCACCACGCCCTTGGGACGGCCGGTGGAGCCGGAGGTGTACAGCACGTTGAACGCGGTCTCGGGGCCCGCGGAGGTCTGCGGCGGCGTCACCGGCATCGGCGCGGCCTCCCGCCCGGCCTGCTCCGGCGTGTGCACGGGCAGGCCCGTGACCCGGTGGCACTCGTCGGCCTCGGCGATCAGCAGCCGCGGCCCGGCGTCGCCGATCACCATGTTCAGCTGGGCGTCGGGGTAGGCGGGATCGAGCGGCAGGTAGGCCGCCCCGGCCAGGCCGACGGCGAGCATCGTGGTCACCGTCTCCACGCCGGGCCGCAGCAGCAGGGCCACGATGTCGTCGGTGCGCACACCACGCACGCGCAGCCAGTGCGCCCTGCGGGCGGCCTCGCGCACCAGCTCCCCGTACGTCACCCGCACGCCGTTGTGCACGAGCGCCACCGCGTCGGGCGCCCGGCGCGCCTGCTCCAGCACCAGCTCCGGCACCGTGGCGGCGACCGGCGCGACCGGCGCGACCGGCGCGACCGGCGCGGCGGAGGGAGCGGAGGGCGTGGGCGTGGCGGCGAGCGCGGTGAGGACGTCCTGGCAGGTGACGCCGGGCTCGGCGGCGGCGAGCAGCGCCTGGTCGACCTGGCGCGCCATCAGCTCGACGGTGGCCGGGGCGTACAGCGCCCGGTCGTAGTCGATGCGCAGGACGAGGTGGTCGGGGGCCTCGACGGCGGCGAACGCCAGGTCGTACTTGGCCACCGCGGTCTGCGGATGCAGCAGCCGCACCTTGGCGTCCGGCATCCGCCAGGACGCGGCCGGGCGCGGCTGGTGCAGGAACACGGCCGAGTACACGGGGGTGGAGCCGGGCGGCGGGTCGCCCGCCTCGGCGTGCGCCTCCATCGACTCCAGCACCTGCTCGCCGAGCGCCGCGGCCCAGTCGCCGAACGACCGGCCGGCCTCGTGCGCCGTACGCACCGGCAGGACGCGCGTGAACAGGCCCACCGCGTCCTCGGCGCCGGGCTCGTCGCGTCCGGCGAACGGCATGCCGAGCACCCCGTCGTCCTCGCCGGACCAGGCGTGCAGCAGCAGGCACCACACGGCGAGCAGCACCATGGCGGGGCTGACGCCCTCGCGGGCGGCGAGCGTGCGCAGCGCGGCCAGCCGGCCCGCGGTCAGGGGGCGCTCGGTGAACCCGGCCGCGCCGCGCAGCCCGTCCTCGGGCCGCACCAGGTCCGGCAGCGGGGCGAGCAGCGCGGGGTCACCGGCCAGCAGCTCCGACCAGTACGGGTCGGGGGCCTGCGGCGCAGGGCGCGGCTCGGGCACCACCACCGGCGCGAAGCCGGGGTCGCCGCCGGCCGTGCGGGCCCGGTAGGCGGTGATCAGGTCCTCGGTGAGCACCTCCACGGAGCGTCCGTCGGCGACGAGGTGATGCACCGTCAGGGTGATCAGCGCCCCGTCCTCGTGGCGCACCCCCTCGGCGCGCAGCAGCGGCGCGGTGCCCGGGTCCAGCGGGCGCCCGGCGGCCTGCGAGGCGTCGGCGAGCGCGGCGGCCCGGTCGTAGCGGCCGGGCCGCCCGGTGATGTGCAGCGGGACGACCGCGTACGGCTCGGGCACCTGGCGCAGTTCGCCGCCCGCCGTCTCGAACCGCCCGGCCAGCGACGGGTGGCGCACCAGCACGTCGGCGAGGGCGGCGCGCAGGGCGCGCTCGTCGAGACGGCCGCGGAACTCCAGGCAGAAGGGGATGTTGTAGCGGCCGGACTCGGGTTCGCACCGGTCGGCGAGCCAGATCTCCAGCTGTGCGGCGGACGCGGGACGGGCCATCACGCCCCGGCCTTCGCGTCCGCCGGGTCCTGCCCGGCCGCCGGGGCGTTCTCGGTGAGGAAGCCGGCCAGCTCGGTCACGGTCGGGTGGGCGAAGAACTGCCGCACCGTCAGCGGGGTGCCGGTGCGGCCCTTGAGCGCGCGCACGATCCGCACGGCGCACATCGAGTGGCCGCCGACCTCGAAGAAGTTCTCGTCGTCCTGGAACTCCTCGTGGCCCAGGCCCTCGGCCCAGGCGGTGCGCACCAGCGCGGTGAGCTCCACGGGCGTGCCGTCGGGGGTGAACGTCGATGTCATGGCGGGTTCCTTCACCTGGGTCAGGACGCGGATTCGGCGGGGACGAGACGCCGGTAGGTGGCGTCCACGGACTCCCACAGCTGCGGGAAGAGTGTGCGGCGGGCCATCTTGCGCAGGCTGAGCGTGGACTCCCCGCGCAGGCTGGTCGGCATGACGGGGCAGCCACCGCCACCGCCCCCGGCGCCGGGGGCATGGTCGGGGTCGGGGCCGTCCGCCGTGAGCGGCTCGGCCTCCGGGTGCCCGCCCAACTGGCCCCACACCAGCCGGAGATGAAGGTGCTTCCAGTCGCCGACGGAGGCGTCCAGCCGCATCAGCGCCTGCCGGACGAGGGCCAGCTCGACGGCCGGCCGATCCCGCTCGGCGGGCGGTTCCATGCGGCCCTGGGCGGTGATGAGGTCCTCGACCGAGCCGCTGACGCGCTCCAGCGCGCGGGTGAAGGCCAGCCACAGCGGCATGGCCGCGCGGCGCAGATTGCGCGCGCCGGGGGAGTCCAGGCCCGTGGTGTTCGCGGGGAACGTCTCGCGCATCGCCAGCAGCGCGGTCTGCGGCAGGTACTCCACCAGCGTGTTCAGGGCGAGCACCGGGATACGGCCCAGCGCGGCCGCGCGCTCGAGCACCTGCGCGGCCAGCAGGAAGTCGCCCGCGTCCAGCAGGTCGACCGCCCGGCACATCTCGTGGTGCATCGCCGCCCAGGCGTACTCCGTGATCAGGTGCACGCTCTGGAACAGCCGCTGATCGGGATGGACGAGCCCGTCCGTGGGCAGCAGCGCGGACAGGGCGGTGGTGAGACGGGTGTCCTCCTCGTAGTTGCTGCCCCGGTCGTACTCGAAGACCAGCAGTCGATCGGCCGCGTCGGGGTTGAGTGCCCGGCGGGCGGCCCGCGGGCGTCCGGTGGTGGCTCGCTTGCTCATCGGCTTCGGTGTCCTTCGGTCGGCTCGGGCTCAGCCCGCGGCGGTCTGCTGCCCGAGGGTGAGGGCCGGCTGCAGGGCGGGGAAGAGCCGGCCGGCGACGACCGACTTCAGATACGGCACACCCTCCGTGGAGCCGGTTCCGGCGCGGGTGCCGATCATCCGTACGGCCAGCCGGTAGTGGGTCTGCTTCCAGCGCTGGTGCACCGCTTCGAGATGCTGTGCCGCGGCGCGTACGGCGGCGGCGTCCGGCTCCGCCAGCCAGCCGCTGGAGATGACGTCCTGCCAGGTGTCCTGAACGGTCTCGCGACCGGCCAGCACCGCCTCGCGAACCCCTGGTACCGAGGTGAACGCGGGCGAGTCGAGCCGGGCTCGCAGCGGGGTGGAGCAGTACGACTCGAAGGTCTTGTAACCCTCGGACTGAATGGCGCTGGCGCCGTCCGTGTACTGCCGGAACTCCCGGAAGGAGGCCGGCTGCATGGTGGCCAGCAGCGAGAACAGCGGCAGCGACTCGCGCAGCACGTCGGCGACCGAGGCGATCAGCGTCGCCGCGTCGCCGGGGCACTCGCCGCGCAGCACGCCGACGGCCCGGCCCAGGGTGCGGGACATGAAACGGAACGTCGTCTCGAACGACTGCAGCACGCGCAGGAAGAGGTACTCGTCGTGCAGCACGTACACCGGCTGCACGCTGGTCAGCAGCATCCGCCGCTCCTGGGCGCAGGCACTCGCGAGGACGGCGTCGGCCAGTGCTCCGGCCGGGGTGCGGCCGGGAGCGGCTGCGACGGACACGGGGTCGACGGCGCCGTCCAGGACGCGCAGCGCGGCCGGTTCCATCACCCGCACCGCCAGCCGCAGCCGCTTTCCCAGCAGCCGGGCGTCGGGGAGCATGCCGTCCGGGGCGGCCGGGGTGCCCGCCAGGGCCAGGCGCTCGAAGCGGACCAGGTCGGCGAGCAGCAGCAGGACCGTACGGTCGCGCAGCCCGGCCGGTTCCCCGGGCCCGGTGGGCCGCAGCAGCGTCAGGGCGGTGTAGCTCGGGTAGTCGTAGCGGTCGTCGTACTTGTCCAGTACGACGTCGAGGAACCGGGCGAGGAAGACGTCCGGTGCCTCCTGCCCCGACCGCCCGGGCTGTTTGCGGAGGGTTTCCCGGCAGTCGGCGAGCAGCCCGAGCAGCGGCCCGGACAGGAAGTGCTTTCCGACCCGGCGCAGCCGGGTGATCACCGCGTCGTACGGGAACTCCTGTGCCGTGCCGCACCGGTGCCACTCGGAGAGTTCGCGCCGGAGCGATTCCTCGGTGCCTTCCACGCGCATCTCCTTCAGAGCCGGAAGCGGTTCATCGGAGGTTCGCTCAAGACCCTGGAGGACCGCTCAAATCCTGCTCCACACGGGCCGGACCGACGGACGATCATGTTTGCGGTGCCGGCCGGGCCGCCCGCGGGCACGCCGGAGGGGCCGGCCCGCTGCGTGCGGTACCGGCCCGGTGCCGTCCGGATCGTGTCCCCGGGGGCCGGGGCGCTAGGGGAGGGTCAGCGGCGGCGCCCGAGCAGCAGCGCGGCCAGCAGGACGAGCCCGGCGAAGGACGCCGAGGTGGTGAAGCCGCCCGCCATGCCGCCGGTGTGCGTGGCGACCATGACGAGGGTGGCCAGGCCGATCGAACCGCCCACGGACTGCAGGGCGTTCAGCACGCTGGCCGCGGCCCCCGCCTCGTCGCCGCGCAGCCCCGAGGTGGCGAGAACGGTCGGCGGGAGCACGCTGAGGGCCATGCCGGCGCCGAGCAGCACCAGCGCCGGCAGCACGGTGGCCGCGTAGCCGTCGCCCGCCTCCAGGGTGGCCAGCCACAGGTTCCCGGACGCCAGCAGAGCGGCGCCCGCGGCCCACATCCGGCGCGCTCCGGTGCGCTGTTCCAGGCGTACGGCGACGGTCGCGGTGACGGCCATGGTGACCGGCAGCGGCAGCAGCGCGCAGGCGGTGGCCAGCGCCGACCAGCCGTGCTGCTGCTGGAAGTACTGGTTGAGGAAGAAGTACGTGCCGATCAGCGCGCCGGGCACGGCGAGCGTGCCGAGATAGGCGAGCAGCCGGGAGCGGTCGGCGAACAGGCGGGGCACCACGACGGGCTGCTGGGCACGCCGCTCGACGGCCGCGAACACCGCCAGCAGCGCGAGTCCGCCGAGCACGCAGCCGGCGACGACCGGGTCGCTCCACGGGCGCTCGGCGGCCTGCGCGAGCCCGTACACCAGCGAGGCGGCGCCCAGCGCCGACAGCAGCGCCCCGGCCAGGTCGAACCGGCCGCGGTGGCGGGCGGTCTCGTCCAGCACCAGCGGCGCGGCCAGCAGGATCGCCAGCCCGAGCGGTACGTCGAGGAAGAGCACCCAGCGCCAGGAGCTGAGCGAGGTGAGCGCGCCGGCGAGCAGCAGTCCGCCGGCCGTGCTGACCGCGCCGACGGTGGTGCACACGGCGATGGCGCGCTTGCGGGAGGCGCCTTCGCCGAAGGTGCTCAGCAGCAGCGCGAGCCCGCTGGGCGCGGCGAGCGCGGCACCCGCGCCCTGCACCGCGCGCACCGCGACGAGGGCCTCGGTGGTGGGGACGAGCCCGCGCAGCGAGGCGGCGGCGGTGAACAGGGCGACGCCCGTGAGGAACACGGCGCGGCGGCCCAGGATGTCACCGGCGCGGCCGCCGAGCAGCAGCAGGCCGCCGAACGCCAGAAGGTAGGCGTTGATCACCCAGGAGGCTCCGACGGCGGACAGCCCGAGCCCCTCGCGCATGCCGGGCAGAGCGGTGTTCACGATCGGGTCGTCGAGCTGGATCATCGCGTTGCAGCCGGCGATCACCGCGAGCGCGGCGGCGGACCGGCCCCGGATCCGGCCGGGCGGCGGTGCGGGTGCCTCCCGCAGCACCGTCGGCTCGGACATCTGCGCGGTCATGACGGCCTCCTGACGACGTGACGACGACTGCCGGTCGCCGGTCACCGTCGCGCGGGCCGCCGGAGAACCGCCGGAGAACCGGTGAAGGATCGCTCGAGGGACGCGGGAGACGCGAAGAGCCGCCGGCCTCGGGTGTCTGCCGGGGCCGGCGGCTCTTCGGGTGTGCCGGGTGGAGGGGGGCGGCGGATCACCGCCGGGTGCCCGGCTTGGGGAGCGGACGGGGACGGGGGACGGACCGGGGCATGGGCCGACGGGCGCCGAAGCCGCCTCGTCCACCGCGCCCCACCTGGGCGAACGTGAGAGACGGGGAACGGTCGAAGGAACGTACTCGCATCTTGACTCCTCGGAGGCCGTTGCGGTGTACTTCAGGTGCAGTGATTTGAATGTAGTACTCCACCTGAAGTGGTGTCAACGCCTTGGAGAGATTCCCATGAGACAGAACACGGCCCGCCGCAACGCCCTCCTCGACGCGGCCATCGAGGTTCTCGCCCACGAGGGTTCGAGGGGGCTGACCCTGCGCGCGGTCGACGCCCGGGCGGCCGTGCCCGTCGGCACCTGCTCCAACTACTTCCGCAACCGCGACGAGCTGCTCCTGCAGATCATGCGGCGCACCCACGAACGCATCACGCCCGACCCGGACGAGGTCGCCGAGGTCATGCGCGCCGAGCCCTCCACCGACCTCGTGGCGCTGCTGCTGCGCCAGGTCCACGCCCGCATGGAAGCCGACCGGGCCGGCTACCTCGCCATGCTGGAACTGCGTCTGGAAGGCACCCGGCGGCCGGAACTCGGGCGCGAACTGACCAAGAACCGCGCCGAGGTGCTGGAGGAGAACGTCCGCTTCCACCTGGACGCCCACCTGCCCGGCGACCGCACCGACGTCGTGCTGCTCTACCTCGCCGTGTCCGGGATGATCCTCGACGACCTCACCGTCCCCGACGTGCTCGCGCCCTACACCGGCACCGACCTGATCGGCGAACTCGCCCACCGCCTGCTGCCCTAGTGACCTGAGTCGGAGATTCGTCGTTGGTTCGGTATGAGTCGTCCGGGTCCGAAGATTCCGCCGTTGTCGGTGACCGATGCCCAGCGGGT
>NZ_JBIWJA010000062.1:0-28667 GCF_044764905.1 Streptomyces sp. NPDC093586
CCTGGAACGGTTCGCCGAGTTCGCCGACGCCTGGGGCAGGAAGTATCCGGCGATCGTGAAGCTGTGGGAGAACGCGTGGGAGGAGTTCACCCCGTTCCTGCGGTTCGACACCGAGATCCGCCGCATCGTCTGCACCACCAACGCGATCGAGTCGGTCAATGCCCGTATCCGCAGGGCGGTCAAGGCCCGCGGCCACTTCCCCAACGAGCAGGCCGCCCTGAAATGCGTCTACATGGCGATCATGTCTCTCGATCCCACCGGCAAGGGCCAGGCTCGCTGGACCATGCGCTGGAAGACCGCACTGAACGCCCTCGACATCACCTTCGACGGCCGCCTGACGGCGGCCCGCCAGTAACCCCAACCACCCTTGGTTACACCGCTCGTTTGACAGACCCAGCGGTGCCAGCGGTTCGGTGCCGGTCTATAACACCCCATAGAGCGAGACCGGGGGCGTGTCGTATATCTGATACGCCCCCGATCCAAACCTTCGATCGGAATGTGAAGAGAATGTGGATCGAGCGAATCGCTGAGGCCACGCACTGGGAGCCGCTTCGGCTCGACATTCCCTGGAACGGCGTCGAGGAAGATCTTGGTACGCCACTGCCCGAGGATTACAAGAAGCTTGCCGAGACGTTCAGCAAGGGCGAATTCTCGGAGTTCTTGCGTGTTTTCACCGTCGATGCCACGAGGCAGTTCGACCTGGTCAGGATCTGGAAGAAGTTTCTCGACGGCGGCCCGGAGAGCGGCCCCGATCCCGCCTTCACGCCCTACCGGATGTACCGGCCAGGTCAGCGCGGCCTCATTCCCTGGGCGTTCGGTGAGATGAAGTGCAGCTACTTCTGGCTGGCGTCCGCGGATGAGGATCCGGCGAGCTGGCCCATCGTCACACAGGGAGATCCGTATCTCTGGCACGAAGTGAACATGTCCACTTCCGAGTTCGTCTGCCGAGTGCTGACCGATCCCGATTTCGAGCCGTTCTCGATCGCGAGGCTGTTTCCGGGGCCCGACTTCTATCCGATGGACTGAGTGGCACACCGCCCCCGCGCCCGACGTGAGTCCCCCGTGACGGCCCGGGCGCGCATTACTGAGGGTCGTCGCCTTCTGCAACCGTCCAGTCGACCACGTCGTCACGGCCCTGCTGACCGCTGCTGTTATGGACGTGATCGGTGGCGTCGTCAACGCCGAACTAGAGGGTGTCTGAAAAGCCCCTCAGTGGACTGGGCTTGCGAGGCGACGCACCAGGAGCATGGCCATGGCGAGGTAGATGGCATTCTCTGAGCAGACGCGCAGGTACTCGTAGTCCTTCGACAGGCGGCGGCACCGTCCCAGCCAGGCGAACGTCCGTTCCACCACCCAACGACGCGGGACCACCGCGAACTGGGGCACTGCCGGCGGCGGTGCCCCCACCTGGGCCCAGGCCGAACGGAAACCACCGTCACGGCGCTGGACGGTCTCCACGGTGATACCGGTGGCCTCCAGAGCCCAGGCGTGGAAGTCGGCACCGCGGTAACCCTGGTCCGCCCACACGTGCCGCAGGCGCGGGAAGGCATCGGCGGCCCGGGCGAACAGCACCACGGCGCCATCGCGGTCACCCACACTGGCCGGGCTTACACACGTGGCCATGACGGTGCCGCGGGTGTCGACGAGCAGGTGCCGCTTGATGCCGCTGACCTTCTTGCCACCGTCGTAACTGTGCAGGCCGCCGCGTTCACTGGCCCGGACGCTCTGGCTGTCCACGACGGCGGCGCTGGGAGTGGGATCCCTGCCGAGCTGCACCCGCTCGCGTTCACGCAGCGCCGTCAGCATCTGCTCCCACACGCCGTCCTTCTGCCAGCGCCGCCAGTAGTGGTAGACCGTCTGCCACGGTGGTAAGTCATGCGGCAGAAGTCTCCAGGCACAGCCGGCCCGCAGCCAATATGTCAACGCGTTGAGGATCTCCCGCCGCGCGTGCTTCGCCGGTCGCCCACCAGGCTTGACCGCCGGAACCAGCGGACGGAAGATCTCCCACTCCTGATCGGACAGATCCGTCGAGTAACGGGTACGCAACCCGCACAACCCAGCCCCCGAAAGTATGTCACCGCCCGCTACCAGGGACCTGCCAGCTGAAGGGCTTTTCAGACGCCCTCTATAAGAGGCTTCACCCGTGTGTCAGTCCAACTGCCCACCCGAACCGGCAGGTTGGAAAGAGCTCCTTACCTTCTTGACGGGTCGGTTCCGCTCATTCGTACGATCGGGAGGCCCAGGGGTGCTGGGTGTGGCTCAAAAAGCTCATGCCGAGGGTGTGGCTTTCAGTGATTGGCCGCCCGGCGCGGTTGCGTCCTGTGAAGTGGTGTACGGGGTCCCACCTGATCCGGGCGTTTGGCCTGGCGTCGGAGTGAGGGCTCGGATAGGAGAACGGCCACCGGCTGATCTTCGAGGTGTCGAAGCTCGAAGGAGATCAGCACGATGACCGCACCCGACAGTCTGCCCCTGCACGCCCTCGCCGAGGAGAATCTCGCCGCGGCGAGTCCCGATCTGCTGCGCGCGATGATCAAAACGTTCGCTGACGCCCTCATGTCCGCCGAGGCCGAATACGGGCAGGTCGGCGACGAGAGGGTCAACCACCACAACGGCTATCGCCCGCGCGAGTGGGACACCCGCACCGGGACCGTCGAGCTCGCCGTTCCCAAGCTGAGGCAGGGCAGCTACTTCCCGCACCGGCTCCTCGAGCGACGCCGCCGGGCCGAACAGGCCCTGATCTCGGTGGTCGCCACCGCCTGCCTCCTCGGCTTCTCCACCCGCAGAGTGGAGAAGCTCGCCGAGTCCCTCGGGGTGACACAGCTGTCGAAGTCCCAGGTCAGTGCGATGGCCAAGCACCTGGACGAGCAGGTCACCGCCTTCCGCAACCGGCCCCTGGACGCCGGACCGTACTCGTTCGTCCGGGTCGACGCGCTGACGCAGAAGGTCCGCGAGGGCGGTCGCATCGTCAACGTGCATGCGCTGATCGCGGTCGGCGTCAACGCCGACGGACACCGCGAGATCCTCGGCCTGGACGTGGCCACCGCCGAGGACGGCGCCGGCCGGCCTTCCTGCGTTCCCTGATCGCCCGCGGCCTGTCGGGCGTCCAGCTGGTCGCCTCCGACGCCCATGCCGGCCTGGTGGACGCGATCGGCGCCGTTCTGCCCGGCGCCTCCCGGCAGCGCTGTCGCACCCTCCCCACACCCTGAACGGGCGCGGGCGGTACCCCCATCGCGAGGAACTCGCTGAGCCAGGTGCCGAAATCGGCCCAGCCCTGGGTGGCCACGCTGCTGCGGACCGTCTTCGAACAGCCCGACACCGACGCGGTGAAGGCCCAGACGGCACACGTCCTGGACGCCTTGGAGGCCAAGTCCCCCAAGGCAGCCGCCCACTTGGACGCCGCCCAGCACGACCTGCTGGCCTTCGCCGCCTTCCCGCGGGAGATCTGGCGGCAGATCTGGTCGAACAACCCGCAGGAGCGGCTGAACAAGGAGATCCGGCGTCGCACCGACGTGGTCGGCATCTTCCCCGGCCGCATCGCCGTCATCCGTCTGGCCGGCGCGGTCCTGGCCGAGCAGAACGACGAGTGGACCGAGGCCCGCCGCTACATGGGCCGCGAACTCCTCGCCAAGGCCCGACTCCACCCGATCGAGTCAGAAACCGACGACACCGCCCTGCCCACCGGAATCACCGCATAGCCTCAAACGAGATCGCCGAGTGGCCGTCGATACACCACTCCAGCGGACGTGACCCCCGGCGCCCCGCGACGACACGGCCACTCATTGGGATGCGCGAACCTCATCGCTTCGTAAGGACACGTCGGCGTGGTCGTCTGCCGGGACCAGGAACACGGATCCTCAAGGGAGGCACGAGTGCCGCAGCTGTGGGCGGGAGCGGACGCGGGCAAGAGCGAGCATCACTGCACGGTGATCGACGCCGGGTGGGAGCGAAGGCTGTCACGGCGGGTGGCCAACGACGAGACGACTCTGCTCGAGCTGATCGGCGAGGTCCTCGAGTTGGGCGAGGGCGAGCCGGTGGCCTGGGCCGTCGATCTGAACGCGGGCGGTGCCGCACTGCTGATCGCACTGTTGGCCGCCCACGGACAGAAAGTCCTCTACATCCCCGGCCGGAACGTCCACCACGCCTCCGGTTCCTACCGGGGCGACGGCAAGACGGACGCCAAGGACGCCTACGTCATCGCCGACCAGGCCCGCATGCGCCGCGACCTGCACCCCCTGCAGGAACAGGACGAGATCGCCGTCGACCTGCGGATCCTCACCGCCCGCCGCTACGACCTCACCGCCGACCGCATCCGCGCGATCAACCGGCTGCGCGCCCAGCTCCTGGAGTACTTCCCCGCCCTGGAACGTGCCTTCGACTACAGCACCTCCAAGGCCGCGCTGGTCCTGCTGACCGGCTACCAGACGCCGGCCGCCCTGCGCCGGATCGGCCGGTCCCGCCTGGCCAGCTGGCTGGCGAACCGCAAGGTGCGAAACGCCCAGGCGGTGGCGGTCACCGCGCTGGAGGCGGCGCAGGCCCAGCACACGGCGATTCCCGGCGAGAGGACCGCGGCAGCCATGGTCCGCACCCTGGCCGCCGCGGTGATGGCCCTGGAGGAGGAGATCGCCCGCACCGACGCGCTGATCGAGGCGCGGTTCCGCGAGCACGCGCACGCTGCGGCGATCACCAGCATGCCGGGCATGGGCAGCCTCCTGGGTGCCGAGTTCATCGCCTGCACCGGCGGGAACCTGGACACCATCGGCAGCCCTGGCCGGCATCGCCGGCCTGGCCCCCGTCCCCAAGGACTCCGGACGCATCAGCGGCAACGCGCCGACCGCACCGCTACCACCGCCGCCTCCTGCGCGTCTTCTACCTGTCCGCCCAGGTCGCCGCCCGGTGCTGTCCGACCTCCAGGGCCTTCTACGAACGCAAGAGGAGCGAGGGCAAGTCGCACAAGCAGGCCGTCCTCGCCCTCGCCCGGCGCCGCCTCGACGTCCTGTGGGCCCTCATCCGCGACCAGCGGACCTTCACCGCCGAACCACCTCAACGCGGCCTCGCAGCGGCATAACACGGTCACCGTCCGCTACCGCAGCCCTTGACAAACCTGATTGGGAATCACTGTCTCGGTGCTCGCTGGGCGGTCTGTCGCACACGAAGACCCTGCATGCCTCCGTCGACGGCCAGTGCGGTTCCGGTGACCGCGCCGGCTGCGGGGCTCAGCAGGTAGGCGATGGCCGCGGCCACCTCTTCGGCCTTCACCAGACGTCCGCTGGGTTGGCGGGCGTTGAGGGCGGCCCGTTCGGCTTGCGGGTCCGCGGCGGCCTGCAGCAGTCGGTCCACCCACGGGGTCTCGGCCGTGCCGGGGTTGACGCAGTTGAACCGGATGCGCTCGCCGACATGGTCGGCGGCCATGGCCAGGGTCAGCGCCATGACGGCTCCCTTGCTCGCGGAGTACAGGGCCCGCTGCGGCAGTCCGGCCGTGGCGGCGATGGAGCCGGTGTTGACGACCGCGGCCGTCGCCCCCTCGTGGTCGTCGAGGGAGGCCCGCAGGTGGGGCAGGGCGGCGCGGGTGGTGCGCACCACGCCCATCAGGTTGACGTCGAGGACGCGCTGCCACTGCTCGTCCGGGTTGTCCTCGACGCTGCCGATCGCGCCGATGCCGGCGTTGTTGACCAGTGCGTCGAGTCCTCCCAGGGCGGAGGCCGCCGCGTCGACGGCGCGGCGGACGCTGTCGTCGTCGGACACGTCGGCGCAGAAGCCGAGCAGGGGGCCGGTCACCGTGTCGCCTGCGAGGTCGAGGACGGCCACGCGGGCGCCGCGGTCGTTCAGCAGGCGGGCGGTGGCCAGTCCGATGCCGGAAGCGCCTCCTGTGACGACGGCGCGCATGCCGGTGAGGTCACTCATACCGATCACTCCATTCGACGGTTCGGGTGAGGCCGGCGGTCCCGGGGCGGCCGGCGGCCGGGCAGGTGCCGGCGGGCTGGTCCGACGTCTGCGCGGTCAGGCCGCGCGCGGCCGGTCCCTTCATGCCTGGACCAGGGTCTGGCGCTGACTGCCCAGGCCCTCGATGGCGAGTTCCACGGTGTCACCGGGCCGGAGGAACGGGGTGTTTGGCAAGCCCAGGGCGACACCGGCCGGTGTCCCGGTGTTGATGACGTCGCCGGGCTGGAGGACCATGTACTGGCTCAGGTAGGCCACCAGGTGGTGAACCGGGAAGATCATGTCGCGGGTGGTCCCGTTCTGGCGTCTGACCCCGTTGACGTGCAGGCGCATGTCCAGCGCCTGCGGGTCCGGGACCTCGTCCGCGGTGACCAGCCACGGTCCGAGCGGGTTGAACGTCTCGCACGACTTGCCCAGGTCCCACTGCCCGGAGTACTCGAGCTGGAACTCGCGTTCCGACACGTCGTGGCTGACGGCGTACCCCGCGATCACGGCCGGGGCCGCCTCGGGGCCGCTGAGGTAGCGCGCGCGGCGTCCGATGACCACCGCGAGCTCGACCTCCCAGTCGGTCTTCACGGAGCCACGCGGGATGAGCACCTCGTCATGGGGGCCGACGACGGTGCCCGGGTCCTTCATGAAGACGACGGGGCGCTCCGGTATCGGTGCTCCGGTCTCGGCGGCGTGGTCACGGTAGTTGAGTCCGATGCAGACGACCTTGCCGGGACGGGCGACGGGCGGACCGATGCGCAGGCCGCCGGCGCTCACCTCGGGCAGAAGACCGGCCGCGAGCGCGGCACGCGCCGCGTCGACACCGCCCGAGGCGAAGAAGGCACCGTCGATGTCGGCGGTGACGGGAGAAAGGTCCAGCACACGGCCGTCATCGGTGCGAAGGGCGGGCCGCTCCTCGCCGGACGCGCCGATACGCAGCAGTTTCATGGTGTGGCTCCTGAATCGGGTGTTCATGGAAGAGTTGCGGTGCAGGCTGTGCCGCACGTCGTCGACGCCGCGGAAACCGGCGGCCGGACCGGCCCGGACGTCCCCGTTCTCCTCACGAACGAGACCGATCCGGTACTCACCGGCCACAGACCGGCACCGGCGCCGGCGGCGACTCCTGCAAGACGGACACGGCTACGCCGGACCCATCACAGCCGGCCCGCGCGAAGGACGGCGGTGCGGCTGCGGAGCGTACGGCTGCCTGGAAGCTGTGATGGGGGGACCTGGTGTGTTCAGGCCTTCGCCTGGACGGCGTCCTGTACCGGTGAGGGGAAGGGGAAGGTGCCCGCGCTGCACAGGTGTTCTCTCAGCCCCTGCTCGGTGCTGCTGACGTGCAGGAGGGCGGCGGCCTGGCTGAGGGAGGCATCACGGATGGACAGGGCGTTGTAGATCGCCTCGTGTTCGGCGAGGGTGCGGTCCGCGGCCCGTGCGTCGACCAGGCCGCGCCAGATGCGGGCGCGCAGCGTACGCCCGGAGATGGCTTCCAGCAGGGTGAGGAGCGTGTCGTTGCCGG
Organism: Streptomyces sp. NPDC093586; assembly: GCF_044764905.1. Taxonomy (NCBI): domain Bacteria; kingdom Bacillati; phylum Actinomycetota; class Actinomycetes; order Kitasatosporales; family Streptomycetaceae; genus Streptomyces; species Streptomyces sp. NPDC093586. The sequence continues at coordinate 7,445 of NZ_JBIWJA010000062.1, forward strand.
TGGCGGAGACGACGGCACGGTGGAACGCCGCGTCGTGGACGTTGAGCTGTTCGACGTCGTCGCGGGCTTCGCGCATGGCGTCCAGGTGCTGTTTGACCTCGGCGAGCTGGTCGTCGGAGATGCGTGCGGCGGCCAGTGCGGTGGCGGTCGGTTCCAGCAGTCGGCGGACCTCCATCAGGTCCTGCAGGGCGGCGGAGTCGCCCTGCAGGAGTTCCACCGCGCCGCCCAGGCCCTCGAAGAGCAGGCTCGGCTGCAGGCTGGTCACATAGGTGCCGTCCCCCCGCCGGATCTCGAGGACCCGTGCGACGGCGAGAGCCTTCACGGCCTCGCGGGCGAGGTTGCGGGACAGGCCCAGCTGAGCAGCCAGCTCCGGCTCCGGCGGGAGTTTCGACCCCGGGGGGAGCGCCCCGGTGCGGATCAGTTCACGGATCCGTTCGATGGCCTTGTCCGTCAAAGACAACGCGGACTCCTTCCGTGAGCGTTCTCCGCGGTGGGCACGTCCGCCCTGATCAGTCCCTGGGCGCGAAGGTCGTCCCACAGACCTTCGGGAATCGGCTGGCCGGCCAGCTCCGCGTTCCGCGTCACCTGCTCGCGGCTGCGCATACCCAGGGTGACGTTGATGATATGGGAATGCGCATAGGGGAAGGCTATCGCCGCAGCCGGCAGGGTCGTCCCGTGTGCGGCGCAGACGTCGGCGATCGCTCTGGCCCGGGCGACGAGGGCGGGGGGTGCGTCCTGGTAGTCGTACTTCAGGTCGTCCGTGGGACGGAGCCGGGAGAGCAGTCCGGAGTTGAACACGCCGACCGCGACCACGCTCTTGTCCAGCTCCTTCGCGGCGGGGAGTACGTCGTCGAGCGCGGACTGGTCGAGGAGGGTGTAGCGGCCGGCGAGCATCACCACGTCCGCGGCCGTCTCCCGCAGGAAGCGGGCGAGCATGGCTGACTGGTTCATACCGGCGCCGATGGCGCCGATCACCCCCTGGTCGCGCAGCTCCGCCAGGGCCGGCATGGCCTCCTCGGCGGCCTGTCTCCAGTGGTCGTCGGGGTCGTGCAGGTAGACCACGTCGAGCCGGTTCAGTCCCATCCGCTCCAGGGACGCCTCGATGGAGCGCAGCACCCCGTCCCGGCTGAAGTCCCACTGCCGGCAGAGGTCGTCGCGGACGACGAAGCCCTCACTGTCGATGCCCTGGGGGTTCTCGTTCGGGACGAGCAGGCGGCCCACCTTCGAGGAGACGACGTACTGGTCGCGAGGGTACTGGCGCAGGGCCGCGCCCAGGCGCTGCTCCGACAGGCCCAGGCCGTAGTGCGGGGCGGTGTCGAAGTAGCGGATGCCGGACTCCCAGGCCGCCTCGATGGCGGTGGCCGCGTCGTCCGGCGGAGTGGCCCGGTACAGGTTGCCGATGACGGCGGCGCCGAAGCCCAGCTCGGTCAGCTCGACAGAGGTGTTCTTGATCTTTCGGTGTCGCAAGCTGTCGTCCTTCCTGGATCGTGGTGGTGGGGAGACCTGGCTGCCGGCTTACCGTCTGACCGCTGCCGAGCCGCCCGCCATGAGCGCCTCCACCTCGGGCAGCGAGGCCATGGAGACGTCACCGGGTGTGGTCATGGTGAGCGCGCCGTGGGCGGTGCCGTAGGCGAGGGCCCGCTTCAGGGAGGTCACCGTGAGGCCCGCCGGCAGGGTGTCGTCGGTGGTGAGCAGTCCGTAGATCAGACCGGCCGCGAAACCGTCGCCGGAGCCGATGCGGTCCAGGACGTGCAGGCCGGGCATCTCGGGGCCGGTGACGCAGCCCGTCGACGCCGACCAGGCGACCGCGGACCAGTCGTTCACCCCGGCCGAGGGCACTTCGCGCAGGGTCGTGGCCAGGACCGTCGCCTGCGGTACCAGCGTCGCGACGTGGGCGAGTGCGTCCGGCACCTCGTCGGCGCGGATGCGAACCTGACCGGGGTGGTTTCCGGCCAGGCCCAGGGCGCCCACCAGAACGTCGGCGTGCCGGGCCAGCCGCAGGTCGACCTCGCGGGCCCGTTCGGCCCCGCCGCGGCCCTCCCACAGGCTGGGGCGGTAGTTGGGGTCGTAGGAGACGGTCACGCCGTGCCGTCGGGCGGCGGCCATCGCCTCGTCCGCGACCTCGACCGTGGTGTCCGACAGGCCGGCGAAGACGCCGCCGGTGTGGAACCAGCGTGGACCGGTGGCGAAGACCGCGTCCCAGTCGATGTCGCCCTTGCGCAGGCGGGACACGGCCGTGTTCGCGCGGTCGCTGACGCCGAGGACGCCACGGATGCCGAAGCCGCGTTCGACGAAGTTCAGACCGGTGCGGGCACTGCGGCCGACGCCGTCGCCGGGGACCCAGCGGACCAGGGTGGTGTCGACGCCGCCCTGGAGGATCAGGTCCTCCACCAGCCGGCCGACCGGGTTGTCGACCAACGCCGTCACGACGGCCGTCCACACGCCGAAGCAGCGCCGCAGACCGCGGACGACGTTGTACTCGCCGCCGCCCTCCCAGACCTGGAAGGAGCGGGAGGTATGGATGCGTCCCTCGCCCGGGTCGAAGCGGAGCATCACCTCGCCCAGGGCGATCACCTGGGGGCCGTATCCGTTCATACGGTGCTCCTGTGCACGGCCTGGGCGGTCAGCCGCCGGATCTGCGCGTACTCGCCCCGCTTGAGGTGAGCGACGGTCGCCATCCAGCTGCCGCCGACGGCAAGGACCGCCGGGTCGCTGAGATAGTCCGACATGCGAGCGGCGCCGGTCGGGACGAACCGGACCTGGGGAAAGGGCGCGGCGAGCGCCCGGAGCGTGCGCGGTCCGCCCAGGGACTCGGCGGGGAACAGCTTGACGACGTCCAGGCCCGCCTTGAGGGCCCGCATCAGTTCGGTGGGAGTGGCCACGCCCGGCACCACTGGTACGCCCAGGTCCCGGCACCTGGCCACGACGTGCTCGTCAAAACCGGGGGAGACGACGAAACGGGCGCCGGCCTCCACGGCCAGATCCGCCTGCTCGGGGCTGAGGACGGTGCCGGCGCCGACGGCCAACCCGCCGTGTGCTGCCATCGCCTTCAGTACCCGCTCGGCGCCGGGGGTGCGGAGGGTGACCTCGGCGCAGCGGGCGCCGCCCGCCGCGAGCGCGTCGGCCAGCGGGCCGGCGGACGCGACGGACGGCACGGTGAGCACCGGCAGGATGCGGGCCTTCGACAGCAGGGAGGCGAGGTCGGTGGTCATCGGCCGAGCCATCCGCCGTCGACGGGCAGGATCGTGCCGTGGACATAGGCGGCGGCGTCGGAGGCGAGGAACACGGTGGTCCCCGCGAGATCCTCGGGGCGGCCCCAGCGTCCGGCCGGGATCCGGTCGAGGATGGCGCGGCTGCGGTCCTGGTCGTCCTGGAGGGCCTGGGTGTTGTCGGTGGCGATGTAGCCGGGGGCGATGGCGTTGACGTTGACGCCGTGGGGTGCCCATTCGTTGGCGAGTGCCTTGGTCAGGCCGGCGATGCCGTGCTTGGCGGCGGTGTAGCCGGGGACGGTGATGCCGCCCTGGAAGCTGAGCAGCGACGCCGTGAAGATGATCTTGCCGTGGCTGCGGGCGACCATGGCCGCACCGACCGCACGGGTGAGGGTGAACTGGGCGTTGAGGTTGACCTGGATGACCGTGTCCCAGTCGGTGTCCGGGTGTTCGGCGGCCGGGGCGCGGCGGATGGTGCCCGCGTTGTTGACCAGGATGTCCACCGGCCGCTCGCGTCCCGCGAGGTCCGCGCCGAGGGCGCGTACGGCGTCGGGGTCGGCGAAGTCGGTGCGGATCGCCTCGAAGCCGCGTCCCGCGGCACGCACGTCCTTCTCCACGTCGCTGCCGGACTTCTCCAGACTCGCGCTCACCCCGATGACGTCCGCGCCGGCCTCGGCCAGCGCACGCGCCATGGCGCGTCCGATGCCGCGCCGGGCGCCGGTGACGACAGCGAGCCGTCCGCTCAGGTCGAAGGCGGTCATACGGCGGCTCCCTGAGCGTCATCGGTGTTGTTGCCGCAGTCCACGAGGATCTTCATCACGTCGCCGCCGCCCTCCAGCGCCTCGAACGCCGAGGGCGCCTCGGTGAGGGGGACCACCTTGCTGATGAGCCTCTCGGCGGGCACGGTGCCGTCCTCGATCAGCGCCACCGCCTTCTCGAAGTCGGGCAGGTGGTACAACCGGGCGCCGACCAGGGTGAGTTCGCGCCAGAAGAAGCGGTGCAGGTTCACCTCGCGCGGCTTGGGATGGATGGCCACCAGACACAGCCGGCCCCGCACACCCAGCACGTCCACGGCCGTGGCCATGCCGGCCGCCGCGCCGGAGACCTCGAAGGCGACGTCCGCGCCCGCGTCGCCGGTCCACTGCCCGACGAGCTTTGGCACGTCGTCCGTGGCGGGGTCCCAGGCGGTCAGGTCCAGTTCCTTGGCGAGCTGCCGGCGGTGGGCGCTCGGTTCGACGATGCGGACGTCGGCTCCCGCGGCCCGCGCGACGAGGGCGATGAGCACCCCGACGGGTCCGCCGCCGACCACGACGACCTTCTCACCGGCCCGGACGCCGGCCCGGCCGACGTCGTGCACGGCGACGGCGGTGGGCTCGACGAGCGCGGCCCGGTCCAGGGGGATGGTCTGCGGCAGGCGGACGAGCGTGGCGGCGGGCACGGTCCAGCGCTGCTGCATCGCTCCGGGCGAGTCGATGCCGATGAAGTCAAGGTGCTGACAGATGTACCGGTGCCCGGACCGGCAGGCCGGGCAGGTGCCGTCCCAGCGCAGCGGCATCACGGTGACGGCGTCACCGGGCTGCCATTCCTCGACGCCGGGGCCGACGCGGACGACACGGCCGGACATCTCGTGGCCCAAGACGGCGGGCCGGCTGACCCGGGCGTCCATGTCACCGTGGAAGATGTGCAGGTCGGTGCCGCAGATGCCGACGTAGGCGGGGGCCAGTTCCACCTCTCCGGGCCCTGGCGCGGACGTCTTCGCGGGACCCGTGTCCAGGGTGCGGGCGGCGGTGTAGCGGACGGCGAGTGTCATGGTGTTCCCAAGGTCCCTTCAGCGCGGACGCCGATGGTCAGCAGCAGGTTGGCGTAGGTGCGGGTGTCGGCGGTGACGATCGTCAGCGCCAGGTCGCGGGAGCGGGCCGCCTCGTAGAACTCGAACCGGCCGAGCGCCTCGACCGGGACGGAGCCCAGCCGGGACCGGTGGTCGGCGAGGGCGGGTGGCTCCGGTTCGCCCTCGGGCGGCACCATCACGTGGGCCGATTCGACGGGGACCGCCCGCAGCAGGACGTCGAGCACGGTGGTGACGTCGAGCAGGCCGGGGGTCAGGTTGAGATGGACCGTCCGGGCGCGGGGGTTGGTGGCGGTACTCGCGGGGTAGTGACCGTCGGCGAGCAGGACGCGGGAGCCATGTCCGGCGCCGGCCAGCGCCTCCAGGATCTGGGGGTGTAGCAGCTCGGTCAGGAGCATGCCGTTCCCTCCTTTCTGTCCACGGAGTACAGGCGGTAGAAGTCGGTCGCGGTGCCGGCGAGGACCATGGAGGTCTCGGCGGCGGAGCAGTCGGTGAGGAGTTCTTCGACGGTGGCGGCCCACCGATTCCAGCCCCCGGCGAGGACGCAGACCGGCCAGTCCGAGCCGAACATCAGGCGGGCGGGTCCGAAGGCGTCCAGCAGGGTGTTCCAGACCGGCCGGATGTCGTCGACGGTCCACTCGGCGTGGTCGGCTTCCGTGATCAGGCCGGACACTTTGCACCGCACCTGGGGGTGCGCGGCCAGCCGCCGTACGTCCCGTTCCCAGTCGTCCAGGTCTCGCCGGGCGATGGGTGGCTTGCCGGCGTGGTCCAGGACCAGAGGCAGGGAGGGAAGGCGCTCGGCGAGGCGGGTGGCCTGCGGGAGCTGGTGGCTGCGGACGAGCAGGTCGTAGCCGAGGCCCCGTTCGCCCACTGCCCTCAAGCCCCGTTCCGCCTCCGGCTGTTGCAGCCAGGCGGGATCGGTCTCCGCCTGGACGAGATGGCGCACGGCCCGCAGGCGGTGGCCTCCGCGCCCGGCGAGCAGTGCGTCCAGTACGTCACCGGCCGTCGGGCAGGTGAGGTCCACCCAGCCGACGACCGCGCCGATCAGCGGTTCCCGGTCGGCGAGGTCGAGGAGGTCTTGTGTCTCGGGCACGCAGGGCACACACTGCACCACCACCGTGGTCCGCAGCCGCCGTCCGGCGATGGTCCGGTCCGCGGCGGCGCGCAGGTCACCGGGGCTGAAGTCGCGCCGGATCGGTTCGTGGCCGGGTTCGACCAGCCAGGGCTGTGGACGGCGCGCGAGGTTCCACACATGGTGGTGGGCGTCGACCAGGGGCGGCGTGTCAGACACGGGCTGCCCAGACGGGGCCGTCGGGGTAGGCGTACTCCTTGAGGGACTCCTGCCGCATCTGCGCGCTCAGTCCCGGCAGGACCGGCGCGAGGTAGTGGCCGTCGACGATGCGGACCGGGTCGACGAAGTGCTCGTGCAGGTGGTCGACGTACTCGATGACCCGGTCCTCGACCGTGCCGGACACGGCGACGTAGTCGAACATCGACAGGTGCTGCACCATCTCGCACAGGCCGACGCCGCCGGCGTGCGGGCAGACCGGCACCCCGGACTTCGCGGCCAGCAGCAGGATCGCGATGTTCTCGTTGACCCCGCCGACACGTGCGGCGTCGATCTGCACGATGTCCACGGCCCCCGCCTGCAGGAGCTGCTTGAAGACGACCCGGTTGGCGACGTGCTCACCGGTGGCCACCTTGACCGGCTCCAGCGCCGCGCGGACGGCGGCGTGACCGAGGATGTCGTCGGGCGAGGTGGGCTCCTCGATCCAGTACGGGTCGTAAGGCGCCAGCGCCCGCATCCACTCGATGGCCGGCTGCACGTCCCATCTCTGGTTGGCGTCCACCGCGATACGGATCCCGGCGCCCACCGCCTCACGGGCGGTGCGCATGCGCCGTACGTCGTCCTCCAGATCCGCGCCCACCTTCAGCTTGATCTGGGTGAAGCCGTCGGCGACGGCCTCGCGGGCCAGGCGGGCCAGCTTCTCGTCGGAGTAGCCGAGCCAGCCGGGCGTGGTGGTGTAGGCGGGATAACCCCGCTCCAGCAGACGGGCGATCCGCTCCTGGCGGCCCGGCTCGGCCCGGCGCAGGATCTCCAGCGCCTCCTCCTCGGTGAGGGCGTCGCTGAGCCAGCGGAAATCGACCTGGGCGACCAGCTCCTCGGGCGACATCTCGCCGAGGAAACGCCAGACCGGCAGACCGGCGCGCTTGGCCGCCAGGTCCCAGGCGGCGTTAACGACCGCACCGGTTGCCATGTGGATGGCGCCCTTCTCCGGCCCCAGCCAGCGCAGTTGCGGATCGTGCACCAGGGAGCGGGAGAAGGCGCCGAGGTCGGCGCAGACCTCCTCGACGGACAGACCCACCACATGCGGCGCCAGCGCCGCGATGGCGGCGGCCTGCACGTCGTTGCCGCGGCCGGTGGTGAAGGCCAGGGCATGGCCCTCCAGCCCGTCGGTGGCATCCGTACGCAGCACGACATAGGCGGCCGAGTAATCGGGTTCCGGATTCATCGCGTCCGAACCGTCCAGATGCTCGGACGTCGGGAACCGCACGTCGAGGACGTCCAGAGCGGTGATGCGGGCGGATGCGCTCGCGAGAGAAGGCATACGAACTCCTGTGAGTGCTGGGGGAACCATCCCCCGGTGGCGAGTGGGGAACCGCCCGGTCTCCCGGCGGCGGCATGGAAGGCCTGTGCGTTTCCGGAAGCCGAGCCGACCGGCGGCTTGCCACGCGAAGTGGCCGCGACGCAGCTGCTTGCGGCAGCTGTTCGCGTAGTGGAGGGGTCGAACGTGCGACCTGCGGAGACTCCATCAATCCGCATCGCGTGCAGCAGGGCGCGCAGTGCGCGGCGACGAGCGCCTGATCGTCAGCGACGGCCGCAGGATGATCTGCCGGTGGGGTCCTCGATGGTGCGTGCGCCCTGTGGCTGCCAGAAGCTGCCTGGCGGCCATGGCTCCCATGACTTTGCCCGGGCGGTGCACGGAGGTGAGGGGGACGGCTGCGGAGGAGGCGTACTCGATATCGTCACAGCCCACAATGGCCATGTCCTCCGGGACCAGCACGCCGGCCTCGTACAGAGTCTGGAGCACGCCCATGGCGAGCAGGTCGTTGGCGCAGAAGACGGCTGAGGGGCGGTGGGTCATGGTGAGCAGCCGCCGGCCGGCGTCCTGTCCGGCCGCGACGGTCATCTCCGGACACGAGATCTCCTGCAGGGAGTCGGCGGACAGGCCGGCGAGACGGAGCGCTTTCTGGCAGCCGGTGCGGCGGTAGGCGACCTGCGGGAGATAGGAAGGACCGCTGACGAAGACGATGCGGCGATGCCCACTGTCCAAGAGGTGCTGGACGGCCAGCTGTCCGCCTTCCACGTCGTCGATCGCGACACAGGAAGCCTCTGACCCGGTGCCGGGATGATCCATCAGGACGAACGGCATCTGGAAGCGTTCCAGGACTCTGACCGAGGACCCGGACAGGTCTGTAGGGGTGATCAGGACTCCGCGGACCTGGTGCTCCCTCAACAGGGCCAGGTATCGGGCTTCCTCGGCGGCTTCCCGAGCACTGTTACAGACCATCACGGCCATGTCCGCCTCCCTCGCGGTCTCCTCCGCACCCTGGATCAACGCCATGCAGAAGGGATTCGTCAGGTCGTGCACGAGCAGGGCGAGCAAACGCGATGAGCTCCCTCGTAGGACGCGGGCTACCTCATTGCGTACGTAACCGAGCTGCTCAACCGCGGCCAGAACACGGGCACGTGTGGCGTCCGCGACGATGTCCGGCTTGTTCAGCACGTTGGAGACGGTGCCGATCGACACGCCCGCTTCCCTGGCAACGTCCGCTATGCCCGCACGTTGCTTCACGGCCTTCTGTTCCTCTTCTCATGTCTCAGTGGCGTCATCCGGCCGGCGAGGCTCGGGCCGGCCTGACGGCGGCCCTATGAGTCCTTCCGCGAGGGGCGGCCGCCGGAGGCCCGTTCGTCAGTTGCGCCCGCGACCGCTGTACAGGGCCAGCGGGCTGTCCAGTTCGACGGCCAGAACCGTCACATGCTCGTCGATGTCCGCGTCAGCTGGTGCGTCGATCCACGTCTGCCCCGGAACGGCGCCCAGCCCAGGGTCGGTGCGATGGCCGAGCTCGGTTCCGCTGCCCACAACCGTCACCCGCTCGATCCGGTTCATGAGGCCTCGCAGAGAGATGACCTCGCGCGGTACATCCAGGCAGAACAGGTAGAGCGTTAGGCGGTCCGCCGAGACCGTGCTGGGGCCGTAGTGGTGACCGGGTGGCAGCCCGGCATCGGTTCCATGGACAGCGACATCGTGCTTGGTGATCCAGGAACCGAGGCCCTCGAGCCGCGTGATCGCCTCGGCCGGGAGGGAGCCGTCCTCCCTGGGGCCCACGTTCAGCAGCAGATTGCCGCCCATGCCGATCACCTCGCCGAAGTAGCGCACCAGTTTCGTCACCGACTTGAAGTGCTGATCGCTGTGGCGGAAGCCCCAGGAGTCGTTCACGGTCAGGGCGAGCTCCCAGGGGCCGTCAGGGGCGCTCACAGGAATGCCTTGCTCGGGGGTGGCGTAGTCACCACGACCGAGCAGACGGCCGTTGAAGACGGTGTGCGCATTCTCGGCGAGGATCCGGTCGGCGATCTCGTCGACCCCCCACTGTTCCTCGCTGCGCTCCCACTCGCCGTCGAACCAGAACAGGTCGGGCCGGAACTCACGCGCCAGCTCCGTCACCTGTCCGTGCAGGTAGTGGCGGTAACGCTGCCAGGCGTCCGGGTTCTGCTCGCCGTCTGCCGGGACGACGTACGGGTTGGTGAGGGTGTCCTCGACGGCGATGGCCGGGTCGGGGTCAGGGTGCGCGACGCTGGCGTAATCGGGGTGGTTCCAGTTGCTGAGGCTGTAGTAGAAGCCGACCTTCAGGCCGCGGGAGCGCAGCGCCTTGGCGTACCCGCTGACGAGGTCGCGTCGAGCCGGCGTGTGCTGCACCGTGTTCAGTCCCCCGTACGCGGTGTCCCACAAGGCAACGCCGTCGTGGTGCCTGGTGGTGAGAACGGCGTAGTCCGCTCCCGCTCGGGAGAACAGGTCGGCCCATGCTTCGGGATCGTAAGCGGCAGCGGTGAAGCGCTCGAGCTGAGCCATGTACCGCTCGTGGCTGACATCCCCCCGGTAGAAGGACCACGACTCCTCCACGCCGTCCACGGCGTAGATCCCGTAGTGGACGAAGATTCCGAGCTTGGCCTCGCGGAACCAGGGTTGCATCGGCATCGGGTCAGCCCCTTCAGTGCGTTTGACAGGAGAACTTCGTAGGGATGGAGGGACAGTCGTCGACCTGGTCGCCGGGTGCGTCGTCGACACGGAAGGCCACTGTGTTCCGGCCTGCGTGCAGCGTCGAAGGCGAACCGGATGAACCGCCACTGACTCATTCCGCCGATGTCGCCCACGCCGGGGTCACCTCCCTGTGGTCAAGCCGTACCGGGATCGAGATGGCGAGAGATGCCAAGCGGCCGCGTTCCCTACCCGGGCAGGGAACGGGTACCCGACCGCTGATACTCGCGAATACCGATCCGCCTTTCCCGAATGGGTCGGTAAATCGATTCGGCCGCGCTGTTCGCTCAATGGGAAGTAAGCCCCTGCACTGTTTTCCTTACAGGTACAGACTTACTTTTGAAACGTTTCGAACCAAAGTTACTTCGGCGGAAGGTATCGCCTCTTCGTTACTCGGTCAAGGGACGGAAAGAGGGGTGATCGCCTTGTAGGCCGGAGCCGTCTCGCATCCTCCCTCGGTAGGTCAGTCATCCTACCACTGGCCTCCAGGGTCACCAGAGGGACGACGTATGTTTTTGACGGCTGGTGGGGGTTGCGCCAGCTCGCACCCCTGCTTCGCCCAACGCCCCCGCCTTTGCGAGCAGTTGAGATGCAGGCCCGGCAGCGAAGGTCAGATGGGCACTCTCTGGCTGGTGGCCGGCCTTCCTGCCGCCCACCGGCTCCAGCCTCCGGGCGGCCTGATCGATCGCGGCGTGGGTGACTTCGGGAGGTGCCGCTCCGGTCTAGACATGGGATGAATGTGCCGCAGGAACCGCATGGTTCTCATCGAGGGAGCCAGTGGTGTCTGCCGTCGGCATCGCCCTTCCTCCGGCACGGCGGAGGACCTCGGCATGGTGCGGCCTGAAGTGGGAAGTGCCTGATCAGAGCCGGTTGAGCAGACGCTTGAAGCGTTCTGCGCGAGAGGGAAGGGGTGGTGAGCCGAGTGCCGAATCTCCTCATGCTGCGCAAGCGTCAGGACGGTTGCCAGAAAAAGCGCTTTCCCGGTCTCTTGACGAGCGCTGCAGGGCAACTTACGGTTCCTGGCATCCCCCTCACTTTGAACCGATTCACTTCTTGAATCACAAAGGGACACCCATGAGAGGTCAAACTCCCCGGCGGGCCGCCTGGACTGCTGTGGCTGTAGCCGCTGTCACCCTTGCCGGAACCCTCACCGCGTGCTCGTCGTCATCGAACGACGTAGGTGCCGACGCCAAGCAGACGATCCGCTTCGCCTGGTGGGGCAACGAAGACCGAGCGGAAGCCACCGAGAAGGCCGTGGCGATGTTCGAGAAGGAGCATCCGAATATCCAGGTTCAGACCGAGTTCAGCGGTTACCCCGCCTACGTGCAGAAGCTGACCACGCAGATCGCGGGTGGCAGTGCGCCCGATCTGCTGCAGCTGGACCGTCCCACCTTCGGCGAGTACCAGCAGAAGCATCAGCTGGCCAACCTGACTCCCTATGTCGGCAAGACGCTGAAGACCGACAAGATCCCGGCGAACCTGCTCGCGGGAGGCAAGGCGGACGGCGACCAGTACTCGATGCCCGCCGGGCAGACGACGCAGCTGATCGCCTACGACAAGAACCTGTTCGCCAAGGCAGGAGTGACCGTCCCCGACACGGGATGGACCTGGAAGCAGTTCGCTGCCGACATGGCCAAGGTCCAAGCGTCGAGCGGCAGGGCCGGCACCACCGACTTCGGCTGGGCCATCGACTGGTTCGAGAGCTGGCTGCACCAGCACGGCAAGCGGCTCTACACCACTGACCGCAAGCTCGGCTTCACGCAGGACGACCTCGTGCAGTACTGGAGCATGCTGGCCTCCATGCGGAACCAGAAGGCTGTCACCGGGCCCGAGGCCACCACCAAGATGGACGGCTCGGTGCAGAACTCGGCCCTGGTCGCGAAGCAGTCCGGATCCGAGATCACCTACGACTCCGGCGTGACCAGCTACGTCTCGTCGTACCAGGGCACTCTCGGCTTCGCGCCGCTGCCCAGTGACAGCACCTCCGACTCAGGCATGGCCGCCCTGCCGCCCGTCTACTACGGCATCAGCCAGCGTTCCTCCCACAAGGAGGCAGCCGCGCTCCTGCTCGACTTCCTCCTCAACGATCCGGAGGCCGGCAAGGCTCTGGGCACCAGCCGCGGTACCCCGCCCAACTCCGACGTCAAGGCAGGCGTCTGCGCCTCGGCCACCGGAGCCGACAAGGCGAGCTGCGACTTCCAGAACAAGATGGCGGACAGGCTCAGCCCGTCCGACTCCTGGCTCTGGCCCAGTGGCAGCTCTGCCGTCAAGACCGACTTCCAGCGGGTCTACGACGACGTGATCTTCGGCCGGACCAGCGTGTCTGCGGGGGCCGCCAGGGTTGTACAGGACGCCAAGCAGTCCCTCGGACAGTGAGGTGCGCCCCCGCGGCCACGGCCGCGGGGGCGCAGAAAGGATCACGCGATGCCGACCATCGCACAGGCTCGCTCAGCGGGAAGACATGCTGAAGCGCCCGACGCCACGGAAGCACGGAAACCGCCCCGACGCCGGTCACAGCGGAGCGGAGCCGCGTACGTCTTCCTGTCTCCCTGGCTGATCGGCGCCTCATTGCTGACCATCGGCCCCATGCTGGCCTCGCTGTACCTGTCCTTCACGGACTACGACCTCTTCGACGCGCCCAGGTGGGTCGGCCTGCAGAACTTCGAGCGCATGTTCACGCAGGACGACCGGTACTGGGAATCCGTCCTGGTCACGCTGAAGTTCGCTCTGATCTCCGTCCCGCTCAAGCTCGCCGTGGCACTCGGGGTCGCCATCCTGCTCAATCAGAAAAGACGCGGGACGGGCTTCTACCGCTCCGCCTTCTACGCGCCGTCCCTCCTGGGCGCAAGCGTCAGCGTGGCACTCGTGTGGCGGTCCCTGTTCGGATCCAGCGGTGTGATCGATCGCGTACTGGGCTCGGTCGGCATCCATACCGGCAGCATGGTCGACCAGCCGCGCTTCGCACTGCTGACCGTGATCGCGCTGGCGGTCTGGCAGTTCGGCGCACCGATGGTGATCTTCCTGGCGGGCCTGAAGCAGGTCCCCAAGGAGCTTTACGAGGCGGCCGCTCTTGACGGCGCCGGCCCGATCCGGCGTTTCTTCGCCGTCACCTTCCCGATGATCACGCCCGTGCTGCTGTTCAACCTGGTACTGGAGATCATCCAGTCGTTCCAGTCCTTCACGGGTGCGTTCGTCATCGGCAGCGGCCGTGGTGGTCCCAGTGATTCCACGCTGCTCTACACCCTGTATCTCTACCAGCGCGGCTTCAACAACTTCGAGATGGGCTACGCCTCGGCGATGGCCTGGGTACTGCTCATCGTGGTCGCGGTCATCACCGTCCTGCTGTTCCGCAGCTCGCGGAAGTGGGTCTTCTACGCCGGGGAGGGCAACCGATGAGCACTCAGGCGGTTACGCCCAGCCAACTCGCGATGCCTGTGAAGGCACGCCGTTCCACCGCACGCTCGGTGCTGTGGCACTCGGCCGTCGTCGCACTGGTCGTGGTGCTGATGTACCCGGTGGTGTGGCTGGTCTCCAGCTCCTTCAAGCCTGCCAACGAGGTGCTGTCCAACCTGTCCCTGCTGCCCGATCACGGGACAGGTTCCAACTACGGCGAGGTCTTCGAAGGAGTCGCCGGCTACAGCATCTGGCAGTACTTCGGGAACTCGTTGATCGTCTCGGTCCTGGCCGTGACCGGCAACGTCTTTTCCTGTGCGCTGGCCGGCTACGTCTTCGGAAGGCTGCAGTTCCGCGGCCGGGGACCGCTGTTCGCCTTCATGATCTCCACGATCATGCTGCCGCACCACGTCGTGCTGATTCCGCAGTACATCATCTTCCAGAAGCTGCACATGGTGAACACCTTCTGGCCGCTGGTCCTGCCGAAGTTCTTCGCCGTCGACGCCTTCTTCGTCTTCCTGATGGTGCAGTTCGTACGGGGACTGCCCCGTGAACTGGACGAGAGCGCATCCATCGACGGCTGCGGTCCCTTCCGCACGTTCTGGCACGTGATCCTGCCGCTGCTGCGGCCGGCCGTCATCACGACCTCGATCTTCACCTTCATCTGGACCTGGAACGACTTCTTCAGCCAGCTGATCTACCTGAACGATCCGTCGAAGTTCACGCTTCCGCTGGCTCTGCAGATGTACGTCGACCAGACCAGTCAGTCATCGTTCGGCCCGATGTTCGCCATGTCGGTTCTGGCTCTGGTTCCGCTCGTGCTGGTCTTCGTGGCCTTCCAGCGCTTCCTCGTGGACGGCGTCTCCACTTCGGGACTGAAGGGTTGATCTCCATGCAGACGACGGCCCCACAGGCTGCCGGCCGTGAGCCGGGACCAGGCGTGCTGCGCCACTTGGCGTTGCCCGCCGAGGTACTGCTCATCGGCGTCATGGTCTGCGTCGCCTCCTTGCCGGTGGTGACGTCCCTCGCCGCGGCGGGCGCCGGCGCGGTCCTGCTGCGCGAGATGGCCGAGACGGAGCGGACCCCCACCGTGCGGCGCTTCCTCGGGCTGCTGGCCTCCTCCGCCAGGCAGCCCGTGGCCCTGCTCGCCCCTCTGACCGCCGTTTCCGTGGCGGGCGTGGACCTGCTGGCTCTGGCCGCCGGCCTGCCGGGCGGGCGGGTGATGGGCCTGCTCGTGGCCCTGGCCCTGACGGTAGTGGTTCTGATGGGGATCCGGGCTGCCGCACGATGGCGTCCGGGGCAGCTGTGGCGACCCGTTCTGGCGGATGCCGCCCGGTGGGTCGTGCGGGACTGGAAAGGCAGCCTGATGCTGGTCGGCGTGGTCGTGGTACTCGCCGTCGTCGCCTTCGAGGTGCCCGCCTTCACACCGATCCTGCCCGGCCTGCTCGTCTTCGCCGCCGTCGCGGTGGAAGGGAGGACAGCCGAATGACCAGAACCGTCGTGCTCGCCGGCACGTCAGGGTACGGCAGCACATACCTGCGTGAGCTCACCGAACTGGAAGGGCGGGGAACGGTTCGTCTCGTGGGCCTGTGCGACGTGCGGCCCTTGGACCGGGGCGCTGCCCGACAGTTCGGCGACCGGGCCTTCGACACACGCCTTGACCGTCTTCTCGCTGCCACCAGCCCCGACCTGGTCCTCGTGGCGACCCCCATCCACACCCATCTGCCGTTGGGCCGGCAGGTACTGGACGCCGGCTGTCACCTGCTGCTGGAGAAGCCGCCTCTGCCCAGCGCCGCGGAGTGGCGCGAGCTGCTCCGGCTTGCCCAGCGCAAGGGGCTGAGTTGCCAGGTCGGCTTCCAGGGCCTCGGGTCCCACGCGTACGCCCGGCTCGCCGAGCTCATGGCCGCCGGCGAACTCGGTCGCGTCAACGGCATAGGCGGCTACGGCGCTTGGTCACGCGACGACGGGTACTACCAGCGTTCGGCGTGGGCCGGCCGGCGGGAACTCGACGGTGTTCCCGTCGCCGACGGCGCCCTGACCAACCCCTTCGCCCACGCCGTGGCCACGGCCCTGGCCTTGGACAACAGCACTGGCTGGAGCGACATCGCCGGCCTGGACATGGAACTCCTGCGCGTTCGCGACATCCAGGTCGACGACACCTCGTGTCTGCGGATGAGGACCGCACACGGCACTGTGATCACCATCGCGGTGACCCTGGCGGCGAGGACGCCGACGGAACCGGTCCTCGTGGTGCACGGCACCCGGCGCCGAGCCGAACTGCACTACACCCAGGACCTCCTGGTGCTGGACGGCCGGCCGGAACGGCATGGCCGCACCTCCCCCCTGGAAAATCTCCTGGCGCATCTGGACGATCCCCAGGTGCCGCTCCAGTGCGACATCGCCGAGTGCGGTGCCTTCACGCGGGTACTCGACAGCGTCAACAGCGCGCCTGCCCCCCGGCTTATCAGCGAGCGGTGGCTCACCCACGAGGGTGAGGGGCTGCAAGCCCGGATTCATATCCCCGGTGTGGAGCAAGCCGTCCGTGCGTCGGCCGAGCAGCTGGCGACGTTCGCGGAACTCGACGCACCCTGGGCTGCTTGAGCTGCGAGATCGGAACCACGGCCGATCGCATCGCCACGCCGCTCTCCACACCGCTGCCACTGCGCCGGCCGACGCGAAGTGCTCACCCTCCGTGTCGGTAACGCCTTCCGGAGATGCCGACCGTCACCGCTGACGCCGGCAGCCCCCTTGCCGAGTCAGGTCAGCCCGGCCAGGCACGCCCCGCCGTCGAGGCGTGCCGGCCGGACCGAGGGACCGCGCGTCATCACGGTTCCGGTCACTCCGCTTCTCTGTTCACACACAACCCACTGCCAGGCATCCCGGACGCTGGTCCTCAACGCCGATCATCCCAGCAGCATCGACGTACGAAGGGGTACATCCATGCCGACACCCATTGCCCGACGCGCAGTCCTCGGTCTCATGGGCGCAGCCGCAGGGGCGGCAGCCCTGGCCCTTCCGCCTGCCTCCGCCTTGGCGACAGCGACACCAGCCACCCCGGCAGACGGGCCTGACGTCAAGCTTGCCGACAACGGCAGCTCTGTCACCCTGTCGAACGGCATCATCCAGTTCACCGTGGTCAAGGCCACTGCGAAGATCACCGACCTGCGTCTCCTCGTCAGCGCTCACGGCAACGCCGGCGCCAATCTGCTCCCAGGTTCGCGTGGCGGCGGCTCCACGACCTTCAACTACTCCGGCGCACCGCGCGCGGTCGCCCTCAGCAACGCCGTCTACAGCGTCGTCTCTCAGACGGCTGACCGCGTCGAGATCTCGATGGTCTCCGACGACCCCTCGCGTCTGGGCTTCTACCTGGACATCCGTATGACCCTGGAACGGGGCCGATCCGGTCTCTACACGTACTGGATCGTGAAGTATCCCGAGAACATGCCCGACGGCCTCACCTTTGCCCAGCTCCGGTACTCCTACGCCGCCGACGACCCGTCCTTCCGCTGGTTCGTCGTGGACGACGACCGCGGCGTTCAGCAGCGCCCGACCGCAGAGAACCTGGCGAACTCGGTCATCCTCCAAGACTCCACCAACGTCCTGCCCGACGGATCGGTCTACTCCAAGTATCAGAACAAGTCGAACCTCGAAGGCGACAACCACGTCTTCATGATCTCGAACGGGAAGGTCGGCCTGTCGCTCGTCCAGGCCAGTAAGGAAGCGTTCGGCGGGCCGACTCGGCAGGAACTGACCTGCCACGACTACTACAGCGGCATGATCCTGCTGTGGCACCCGATCACGAGCCACTTCACGGTGGACGTCAAGCCGTCCAAGGGCTGGGAGAAGATCTACGGGCCGTCCTATCTCCATGTCGGCGAGGCCGCGGTCGGTGAGGAGAAGGACAACGTGGCCACACTGTGGGAGGACGCGAAGCAGGTTGCCGGCCGCGAGCGGACAGCTTGGCCGTACAGGTGGATCGACGACCCGGCCTATGCTGCTGCCGAGCGGTCCACGGTGAGCGGCAAGCTCGTGGTCTCCTCCCTCGGGGCCGTCGACGACGGCTGGGCGATGCTCTACCAGCCCGAGCCCGACCGGCAGCTCCAGGGCATCACACTCGACGGAACCGACTGGCAGAACACCGGACTCGGCTACGTCTACGCCGCGAAGATCGGCCCGGACGGCCGGTTCACCCTTCCCGCCGTCCGCCCCGGCACCTATACCCTCGCGGCGTTCACCAAGGGAGTCATGGGCGAGTACCGGCGCACCGGGATCGGGGTCCCCGCGGCCACCGCCGTCGACATCGGCAACCACGTCTGGGTCCCGACCAGCCATGGCACCACCCTTTGGCAGATCGGTACGCCTGACCGGAGCTCCCAGGAGTTCTACATCCACGGCGGCGAGAACGGCTATCGCAAGACGCTCACGTGGCTGGAGTACCCGTACGAGTTCCCCAACGGGGTCGACTTCAAGGTCGGAGTCGATGACCCGGCCACCAAATGGAACTACTTCCACCCGGCCGTCAGGACGCCGGGCACGTCTGCCCAGCTCCAATGGCGCGGAACGACACCCGACGGCACACTCGAGACCTGGAAGATCCGTTTCGACGCCCACCGCTACCAGCGCGGAACCGGCTACCTCGACATTTCGCTGGCCGGCTCGGTCTTCGGCACCCTCGCCGTGGCACTCAACGGCACCGAGATCGCCTCCATCGATCCCCTGCCCGGTGTCGTGGGAGACTCCGGCTCCTACCGGCTGGCCGTCCGGGCAGTCCACCGCCAGATACCGACCATCACGTTCCCGGCTGCCCTTATCCAGGCCGGCGAGAACGTCCTCACCCTCTCACCCGCACGCCCCGCCCAGGCACCGACACCCGACAACTGGATGCAGCCGATGGCCGGTGTCATGTATGACACCATCCGGCTCCAGGTCGCCAATCGCTGATCGCTCCGGGGCCCTTTCCCGCAGACTCGTCATGCTGGTGTTCTCGCCGCTGATGGCCGCGGTCAGTGATTCCCAATCAGGTTGGGACTGTAAACCGTTCGGTGTAACTCCCGATCATGGAGGATGCATCGATGACCAGTGAGAACGTGGCTGAGCCCGAGGCCGTTGAGCCCTCGAAGAGGGTGCCGGCGAAGGCCGTGGACGACCAGTTGATCGACGAGCTGGTGGGTCGTGCCCAGGCCGAGGGCCTGCAGTTGACCGGCGAGGGCGGGCTGCTGCAACAGCTGACCAAGCGGCTGCTGGAGTCCGCCCTGGATGGCGAGATCACCGATCACCTCGGCTATGACAAGCATGATCCGGCGGGCAGGAACGGCGGCAACTCCCGCAACGGCAAACGCTCCAAGACGGTGCTCACCGATGTCGGCCCGGTGGAGATCACCGTGCCCCGCGACCGCGACGGCTCCTTCGAACCGAAGATCGTCAAGAAGCGGCAGAAGCGCCTGACCGGCGTCGACGAGATGGTCATCTCGCTGGCCGCGAAGGGTCTGACCACCGGTGAAGTCCAGGCCCACCTGGCCGAGGTCTATGGCGCCGAGGTCTCCCGCCAGACCATCTCCACCATCACCGACAAGGTGCTGGAAGGCATGGCCGAATGGCAGAGCCGACCCCTCGACCCGGCCTATCCGGTCGTCTTCATCGACGCCATCCACGTGAAGATCCGGGTTCTGTCGACGATCTTGTGATCCGGACGGTCCAGGCTCACTGCGTGAGCAGGACGCGTTTGCGAAGGAGATCGAGACTGGCCCGGCCGAACATCTGGCGTTTCAGCATCTTCAGCCGGTTGATGTTGCCCTCGACGGCGCCGGAACTGTGCGGGAGGGACAGCCCGTTGCGGACCGCGTCGAAGTCGCGGCGGAGGTTGCGGGCGAAGCCCACAAGCGGAGCCAGACTGTCCCGTTCCACGTCGGTGATCCAGTCTTCGAGGCGGCCGCCGTGGCGGCCGGTCATCATCGCGGCGAACTTCCTGACGTGAAGAGTGAGCCGGTCGAGTTCGGGATCGCGCTCACGCAGCCGGTGCAGCTTGTCGGCGTCCTCGTCCCGCAGGTGCTCGGGGTGAGTCATCATCCAGGAGGTGACCTCGCGGACCGACGGAGGCTTCGGTCCCGGATCGGGTGCGTGTCCGCGCCCGGTCCGGTAGCACCGCAGATGCCGCTGAACAGCCAACTCCCCACCGGGATACCCGAGCTGCTTGATCTCGCGGTAAAGCTGAGCGGCGTTCCTGACACCCTCGTTCCAGCGCCGGTGCAAGTAGCCGACGTACGGGTCGACGACATGCGCTCGGTGGAGGCTCTTGGACACGACATCGTCGGCGGAGCGGGCATTGACCAGTTTGCGGACCGTGGCCTGGTGCAGCCCGGGCTTCCGGCCGATCGCCGCCTTCGACATCCCCTGCTGCCACAGCTCATGGGCAGCATGCATGCTACTCACGCAGCCGGACCACGATCTTCAGCTCTTTCGGCGGCTGGACCACCTCGGGCTCCACCTCCGCATGGTCGGGGCCGGAGGCCGAGCCGGGAGGCGATTCGGCCAGGCGGGAGCGGTGGGCGTTGACCGTCTTCTCGACCGCCTGACCGAGGTTGGCCCACAGGTGGTAGCGGTCCGCGACCTGTTCGGCCTGTGGCGCCCCGACCCGGGCACCCTCTGAACAGCCGCTGGAACGGTCCCGGCAGATGACCCTCACCTCGGGGTGATCACGGAGCCAGTCGGCCAGGTCCTCACCTTCGCGGCCGTCGTAGAGGTGCAGCGGCCGGTGGGTGGCCATGTCGATCAATACCGTGCCGTAGTGGCGCCCCTTGCGGAAGGCGAAGTCGTCGACGCCGAGGATCTCCACCTTGCCGATCTCCGGCTCGGGCAGGGACCTGACCAGCCGTAACAGTGTGTCCTTGCCCACGGCAAGGCCGACCGCGGACGCCAGACGGGCTCCTGCCCGGCCGGCCAGAGCCAGCCCGACCTGCGTCCACACCTCGCGCAGCAGCGGGGTATGCCGACTATGCGGGGTGGTCAGTCCCGAGACCTGCTCGGCGAACGTCACCGCCGTGCAGGCAGGGTTCTCGCAGCGGAAGCGGCGCACACACAACTCGATCACGACACCGAGCCCGCCCACGGCGACATCACGCAGCCTGCGTACGTACCGGCCGTGCACCCGGGCCGAGCTCTGGCCGCACCGACAGGAGCCAGTCGTCGCCCGCACCCGCGTTCTCAGCACTACCTGGTCCGGTCGCCGCTCGACCTCCTCGATCAGCAACGCGGACAGGTACGGAAACAGCTGCGGGAACACATCACGAGAGCACGCCATGCCTGATCGCGAACAGTCGGCACGAGCCGCTCAACCGTCCGGATCACAAGATCGTCGACAGAACCAAGATCCGCGACGGTGCGGTCGCCAACCGGCCCATTTACGTGGCCCTGGCCGTCACCACCGAGGGCCGGCGGGAGATCCTCGGGCTGTGGGCCGG
>NZ_JBIWJA010000063.1:0-28360 GCF_044764905.1 Streptomyces sp. NPDC093586
AAACGCCCGGTTACATTCCGAACCCGGAAGCTAAGCCTTACAGCGCCGATGGTACTGCAGGGGGGACCCTGTGGGAGAGTAGGACGCCGCCGAACTCCTTTTAGAGCTCTGGCTCTTGGGCACGCAGCCCAAGAGCCAGAGCTTTTTTGCGTTGGGGTAAGGTCGGGGAGCATCATTGGTTCGTTTCTTCCAGGAGGCCCCCGCGTGGAGGTCCAGGAGACCCGCGTGCAGACTGACCGGGTCCTCACCATTCCGAACATCCTCAGCATGGCGCGTCTCGCCGGCGTGCCCCTCTTCCTGTGGCTGATCCTCCGGCCCGAGTTCGGCGGCCCGGAGAGCGACGGCTGGGCGCTGTTGGTGCTGGCCCTGAGCGGAGTCAGTGACTACCTGGATGGGAAGCTGGCGCGGCGCTGGAACCAGATCAGCAGCCTCGGCCGGCTCCTGGACCCCGCGGCCGACCGGCTCTACATTCTGTCGACCCTGGTGGGACTCACCTGGCGGGAGATCCTTCCGCTCTGGCTGACCCTCGTACTGCTTGCCCGCGAAGCGGTCCTGCTGGTGATGGTGGGCATCCTCCGCCGTCATGGCTATCCGCCGCCGCAGGTGAACTTCCTGGGGAAGGCCGCCACGTTCAACCTCATGTATGCCTTCCCCCTGCTTCTGCTCAGCGACGGCAGCGGGTGGATCGCGTCACTCGCTGCTATTTTCGGATGGGCGTTCGCCGGATGGGGTACAACCCTCTACTGGTGGGCAGGTGTTCTCTACGTGGTTCAGGTCCGCCGCTTGGTCCGTGCGGACACCACGGCCGATTGAACTCGACCTTTGCGCGGCCGCCGCGGCCGGATGGCCCGGGCTGCAAAAGTGCGCGACCCTGGACGGGGGAAGTCGGCTAAACCGTCATCTCTTGGAGGAGGACGCTTCCGACATGAAGGCCGTCGTGATGGCCGGAGGCGAAGGCACACGCCTTCGCCCGATGACCTCGAGCATGCCCAAGCCGCTCCTGCCGGTGGCCAACCGGCCGATCATGGAGCACGTTCTGAGGCTGCTCAAAAGGCATGGGCTCAACGAGACCGTCGTCACCGTGCAGTTCCTGGCCTCTCTGGTCAAGAACTACTTCGGTGACGGTGAGGAGCTCGGAATGGAGCTCACCTATGCCAATGAGGAGAAGCCACTCGGTACAGCCGGAAGCGTCAAGAACGCCGAGGAGGCGTTGAAGGACGATGCCTTCCTCGTCATTTCCGGTGATGCCCTGACCGACTTCGACCTCACCGACCTGATCAACTTCCACAAGGAAAAGGGTGCGCTCGTCACCGTGTGTCTGACACGCGTGCCCAACCCGTTGGAATTCGGCATCACCATCGTCGACGAAGAGGGCAAGGTCGAACGCTTCCTCGAGAAGCCGACCTGGGGACAGGTCTTCTCGGACACCGTGAACACCGGTATCTACGTCATGGAGCCCGAGGTCTTCGACTACGTCGACCCCGATGTGCCCGTCGACTGGTCGGGCGACGTCTTCCCGCAGCTGATGAAGGAAGGCAAGCCCGTCTACGGCTATGTCGCCGAAGGCTACTGGGAGGACGTCGGTACGCACGAGAGCTACGTCAAGGCCCAGGCCGACGTCCTCGAGGGCAAGGTCGACGTCGACATCGACGGCTTCGAGATCTCCCCCGGAGTATGGGTGGCGGAGGGTGCCGAGGTGCATCCCGACGCCGTGCTGCGCGGGCCGCTCTACATCGGTGACTATGCCAAGGTCGAAGCCGGCGCCGAGATCCGTGAGCACACGGTCGTGGGATCCAACGTCGTCGTCAAAAGCGGCGCCTTCCTGCACAAGGCCGTCGTCCACGACAACGTGTACGTCGGACCGCACAGCAATCTGCGGGGCTGTGTCGTCGGCAAGAACACCGACATCATGCGTGCCGCGCGGATCGAGGACGGCGCGGTCATCGGTGACGAGTGCCTGGTCGGTGAAGAATCGATCGTCCAGGGCAATGTGCGGGTGTACCCGTTCAAGACGATCGAGGCCGGTGCCTTCGTCAACACCTCGGTCATCTGGGAGTCGCGGGGGCAGGCCCATCTCTTCGGTGCCCGCGGGGTGTCCGGCATCCTCAACGTGGAGATCACGCCGGAGCTGGCCGTGCGCCTGGCAGGCGCCTATGCGACCACGCTGAAGAAGGGCTCCACCGTCACCACGGCCCGTGACCACTCCCGTGGCGCGCGTGCGCTGAAGCGGGCGGTGATCTCCGCACTGCAGGCCAGCGCCATCGACGTACGCGACCTGGAGAACGTACCGCTGCCCGTGGCGCGGCAGCAGACCGCGCGCGGCAGCGCCGGCGGGATCATGATCCGCACCACGCCCGGGGTGCCGGACTCCGTGGACATCATGTTCTTCGACAGTCAGGGCGCCGATCTCTCGCAGGGCAGCCAGCGGAAGCTGGACCGGGTGTTCGCGCGGCAGGAGTACCGGCGTGCCTTCCCCGGCGAGATCGGGGACCTGCACTTCCCGTCCAGCGTCTTCGACTCCTACACCGGGTCGTTGCTGCGGAACGTCGACACCACCGGGATCGCCGAGTCAGGGCTCAAGGTGGTCGTGGACGCCTCCAACGGCAGTGCCGGGCTCGTGCTGCCCAGTCTGCTCGGCAAGCTCGGCGTCGACTCGCTGACCATCAACCCCGGACTCGACGAGTCCAGGCCGACCGAGTCGGCGGACATGCGGCGGTCGGGGCTGGTGCGTCTCGGAGAGATCGTGGCGTCCTCGCGGGCCGCGTTCGGTGTGCGGTTCGACCCGGTCGGTGAGCGGCTCTCGCTCGTCGACGAGAAGGGCCGCATCATCGAGGACGACCGGGCCCTGCTGGTCATGCTCGACCTCATCGCCGCCGAGCGGCGCAGCGGCCGGGTGGCGCTGCCGGTGACGACCACCAGGATCGCCGAGCAGGTGGCGGCGTACCACGGCACCCAGGTCGAGTGGACGACGACCTCGCCGGACGACCTCACCCGGGTCGGTGGTGAGGAAGGCACGATCTTCGGCGGTGACGGCAAGGGCGGCTTCATCGTCCCGGAATTCAGCAGTGTCTACGACGGCACGGCGGCGTTCGTCCGGCTCATCGGCCTGGTGGCGCGGACGCAGCTCACACTCAGCCAGATCGACGCGCGGATTCCGAGGGCGCACGTCCTCAGGCGTGACCTGGCCACCCCGTGGGCCGTCAAGGGGCTGGTGATGCGGCGGGTCGTCGAGGCGGCCGGAGACCGCTTCGTGGATACCACCGACGGCGTCCGCGTGGTGGAGACCGACGGGCGCTGGGTGATGGTGCTGCCCGACCCGGCCGAGGCCGTCACCCATCTGTGGGCCGAGGGCCCCGACGACGCCTCCGCGCAGGCGCTGCTCGACGAGTGGTCCGCGGTGGTGGACAGCGCGGGCCGGTAGAACACGCCGCACGCGTGCGTGCCGGACACGTGTCCCCGAGGGGGCCTGTCCGGCACGCCGGTGGGGCCGTTCGGAGGTAGTGGCCGCGGCGTGCGACGATGTGCGGCATGCCGCAGCAACCCCCCGTTCGGAGCACATCCACGCGGCCGGCGCGCCCGGACGCGTCCATGTCGTTGCTCACCAACGTGATGGACCACAGTCTCGACGACGGATACGCCGAGGCCGCCGCACGGAAGCAGGCCGAGGGCGCCGGTGGCATGCCCAGGACGCTCCGCGCCAAACTCGCCCTGGCGGCAGGGCTGGTGCTCGCCGCGCTGGTGGTCACGGTCGGAGCGGCGCAGGCACGCGTCGCGGCCCCCGTCGTCGCCAAGGAACGGGAAGAGCTGATCGACCGCGTCGAGGAGGAGACCTCGGCGGCCGACAAGCTGGAGGAGACCGTCGACGAGCTGCGTGACGACGTGGACGCGCGGCAGCGCGAGGCGTTGGAGAAGAGCGGCGACGGCGGCCGGGCCGACCTGGTGGGCGTCCTGGCCGGCGCGGTCGCGGTGCACGGCCCCGGCGTGAAGCTCGTGGTGGACGACGCCGAGGACGTCGGCACCGGCGGCGACGGCCGGCCGCGCGGCACCTCCGGGTTCTCCGCCACCGGCCGGGTGCGGGACCGGGACATGCAGCGCGTGGTCAACGGGCTGTGGGAGTCGGGAGCCGAGGCGATCTCCATCAACGGACAGCGGCTGACCGCGCTGTCGGCGATCCGTGCCGCGGGAGACGCGATACTGGTCGACAACAGACCGCTCGTGCCGCCGTACACGGTGCTCGCGGTGGGGGACGGCGAACAGCTCAGCGGCAGGTTCCAGGACAGCGCGGACGGGCTGTACCTGCATGCCCTCCAGGAGAGCTACGGCATCCGGACCGCTCTTTCCGTGGAGGACGAACTCCGGCTTCCGGCCGCACCGAGTGTGATCGTACGTACCGCACAACCGATATCCGAGAAGGGCACATCGTGATCGCCGTACTGGGCCTCGTCGTGGGAGTCGTGGCCGGCCTCTTGGTCCGGCCCGAGGTGCCTGCGGCCGTCGAGCCTTATCTGCCGATCGCCGTCGTGGCGGCGCTCGACGCCGTCTTCGGCGGTCTGCGGGCCATGCTCGACGGCATCTTCGACGACAAGGTCTTCGTGGTGTCGTTCCTGTCGAACGTGGTGGTGGCCGCACTGATCGTGTTCCTGGGCGACGAGCTGGGCGTGGGCGCCCAGCTGTCCACCGGTGTCGTGGTCGTCCTCGGCATCCGCATCTTCTCCAACGCCGCGGCGATCCGCCGGCACGTGTTCCGGGCGTGAGGCCGATGAGCGACCACGACGAGCGGCCCGCGCACCGGCTGCGCAGGGAACTGCCCGAGGAGGTGCCGCCGGCGGAGTCCGCGGCCGCGGACCTGCCCGCCGGAGACGCCC
The DNA here is from genome assembly GCF_044764905.1 of Streptomyces sp. NPDC093586. Classification (NCBI taxonomy): domain Bacteria; kingdom Bacillati; phylum Actinomycetota; class Actinomycetes; order Kitasatosporales; family Streptomycetaceae; genus Streptomyces; species Streptomyces sp. NPDC093586. The sequence continues at coordinate 4,866 of NZ_JBIWJA010000063.1, forward strand.
CGCAGGAGCGTGGGCTCACCGGCCGGCAGCGGCTGGTGAAGGGGCTGTGGCCGCCGCGCGTCACCCGGGCTCAACTGATCGTCGCGCTGCTGCTGTTCGGCCTGGGTTTCGGCCTCGCCGTCCAGGTCGCGTCGAACAGCGACAGCGACAGCGCGCTGCGCGGCGCCCGGCAGGAGGATCTCGTCCGCATCCTCGATGAACTGGATGACCGGACTCAACGTCTTGAAGACGAGAAGCAGGGTCTCGAGAAGCAGCGCGACGAGCTGGAGAACAGCTCGGACCAGGCCGAGGAGGCCCGTAAGCAGACGCAGGAGAAGGAGCGGCAACTCGGCATCCTGGCGGGCACGGTGGCCGCGCAGGGGCCTGGTATCACGGTGACCATCGAGGACACGAAGGGAACGGTGGAGGCGGACATGCTGCTCGACGCGGTCCAGGAACTGCGCGCGGCGGGGGCGGAGGCGATTCAGGTGAACGGCGTCCGGGTCGTCGCGGGCACCTACCTCACCGACGCCGACAAGAGCGTGAGCGTCGACGGGAACAAGATCAACGCGCCCTATCGTTTTCAGGTCATCGGCAAGCCGCAGGATCTCGAACCGGCGCTCAACATCCCTGGGGGCGTGGTGCAGACTCTGGAGAAGGAACAGGCCGCCGTTACCGTTGAGCGGTCGAGCAAGATCGTCGTGGATGCCTTGCGAGCGGCGAAGCGGCCTGACTACGCTCGGTCGTCCTCCCGGTGAACCGGCGGCGCATGGGGGGCGTGCGGCGAGGGCATGAGGTTGCGGGGGGTCGGCGCACCGTTTGGGTGGTGCGTGGTGGAAACTGTCTGGTGGAAACGGACGTTGTGAAGGTGTCCGGGTCGGCCAGTACGTTCAGTCAGGGTTCGTCCTGCCCCACGGGCGGGTCTGTTTCGGTCAAGGGGAATCGCCCGTGAAGTTGTTTGCGAAGTTGTTCGGCAAGAGCGCGCGAGAGGGCAGCGGCAACGCGACCGCTCGTCATCGCGCACAGCCTGACGCAGAGGGCCCGCGCCCGATGTTCCGGGACCAGGTCGCTGGTCCGGGTGGTGGCATTTCCGGTGGTCAGGGCGCGCCGTCTGTTGACCCCGCGCAGTCCGGCGACATAGGTTTCGGCCAACCGTCAACCTCAGGTACGGGTGGAGGGTTCTCCCCCGACCCGTACGCGTCGAACGCCCCGCAGGGGCGGCCGCGGCAGGAGGATCCGTCCATGTCGGCCCTGGTCTGCACGAGGTGCGGTAACCGCAACGCGGAGAACAGCCGCTTCTGCTCCAACTGCGGCGCTCCACTGCGTCCCGGGGCGGTTCCGGAGCGGGCGTCCGAGACGACGTCGACCATCTCCATCTCCGGCCTGGAGGCGTATGACGCCGAGGTGACCGGTCAGACGGCGGTGCCGGCGCTCTCTCCCGAGGCGCAGGCGGCCGTGGACGCGCTGCCCGTGGGTTCGGCGCTCCTGGTCGTGCGCCGTGGGCCGAACTCCGGCAGCCGCTTCCTGCTGGACGGCGAGCTGACCACGGCCGGGCGTCACCCGCAGAGCGACATCTTCCTGGACGACGTGACGGTCTCGCGCCGGCACGTGGAGTTCCGCCGCGGTCCGGACGGCTCGTTCACGGTGGCCGACGTCGGCAGCCTGAACGGCACGTACGTCAACCGCGAGCGGATCGACCAGGTCGCGCTGTCGAACGGCGACGAGGTGCAGATCGGCAAGTACCGGCTGGTCTTCTACGCGAGCCAGCGGGGCTACTGACCGTCCCCGGACTTGTTCCGGGGGAGTCCCAGGGAAGGTCCATGCTTCGAACACCGAGCGGCGGTGCCGTGTCCGGCACCGCTGCCGCGGACAGTGGGCTGATGAGCATCGGCTCGGTGCTGAACACGCTGCGCGACGAGTTCCCCGACATCACCATCTCCAAGATCCGCTTCCTGGAGTCGGAGGGGCTGGTCGAGCCTCGGCGTACCCCGGCGGGGTACCGCAAGTTCAGTGCGAACGACGTCGAGCGCCTCGGCCACGTCCTGCGCATGCAGAGGGACCACTACCTGCCGCTCAAGGTGATCCGCGAGCATCTGGACGCCATGGAGCGCGGCGAGGCGGTGCGGCTGCCGACTCTGGGCCGGCAGCGGGACGGGGAGGCCGTGGCGGAGCCCGACGAAGGACCCACGGCGGCCCGGATCGGACGGGACGAGCTGCTCGCCGCCGCCGGTATCGGGGAGCAGGAGCTGACGGAGTGGGAGTCGTACGGGCTCGTCGCCCCGCTGGCCGACGGGGTGTATGACGCCGAGGCGGTCACCGTGGCCTCGCTCGTGGTCCAGCTGGGCCGGTTCGGGATCGAGCCGCGGCACCTGCGGCTGATGAAGGCCGCCGCCGACCGGGAGGCCGGGCTGGTGGACCAGGTGGTGGCTCCGCTCAGGCGGCACCGCAACCCGCAGACCAGAGCGCACGCCGAAGCTCGCACCAAGGAACTGGCCGGGCTGGCGGTGAAGCTGCACGCGGCGCTGGTGCAGACGGCCCTCGGGGTGCGGCTGCCCTGAAGCGGAACGCCGACGGGCACCCGGATCGCCCACCCGTTCCCGGCTCGACTACCCAAACGTCCCGGGCACGGCCTAGGGTTGCTGTGTGAACGAGCTCGATGTCGTAGGTGTCCGGGTCGAGATGCCCTCCAACCAACCGATCGTGCTGCTGCGCGAAGTGGGAGGCGACCGCTACCTCCCCATCTGGATCGGACCGGGCGAGGCGACGGCGATCGCCTTCGCCCAGCAGGGCATGGCTCCCGCGCGGCCGCTGACCCACGACCTGTTCAAGGACGTGCTGGAGGCTGTCGGCCAGGAGCTCACGGAAGTGCGCATCACGGATCTGCGTGAGGGGGTCTTCTACGCCGAGCTGGTCTTCGCCAGCGGTGTCGAGGTGAGCGCCCGGCCGTCCGACGCCATAGCGCTCGCGCTGCGCACCGGAACGCCGATCTACGGGAGCGACACGGTGCTCGACGACGCGGGCATCGCCATTCCGGACGAGCAGGAGGACGAGGTGGAAAAGTTCCGCGAGTTCCTCGACCAGATCTCACCGGAGGACTTCGGCACCAGCAACCAGTAGTCACGCACCGGGCCGAGAACGGTACGACAGCGTCATACGGCCCCGTCCGGGCACATTCGGCTAGCCTTTCCCCGCGGCGGGGCACGCGAAACCACTCTTAGGGTGATTATCACTCGGCGTGCCGAGTGTGGCGATCGTTGACGCACCCTTGGTGACTGCCTACCGTCGAGGAGGCAGGTCAAGGACGGAGGTCGGCGTGAGAATGAGCGGCGACAGTACGGCTGGGGGTGGCCCCGGGCGCGGCCTCGGGGTGGGCGGCTCGTACCCTTCCCCGAGCCCTCGGCTCCGCTCGGGCGGGGGGTGTCCCCAGCCAGGCGGCGCGGCCGATCATGCTCCGCAGCGGCCGGCGGCCGTGCCGAGCAGCGGAGGGGCGACGTCCATGGCGTCCGAGCAGATCGGCTATCGCGGGCCGACGGCCTGCGCCGCCGCAGGCATCACCTACCGGCAGCTCGACTACTGGGCCCGTACGGGTCTCGTCGAGCCCAGCGTGCGGCCCGCCCACGGGTCCGGCACCCAGCGCCTCTACAGCTTCCGCGACGTCGTCGTGCTGAAGATCGTCAAGCGGTTCCTCGACACCGGGGTGTCGCTGCAGAACATCCGCACCGCCGTCCAGCACCTCAGGGAGCGCGGCTTCCGTGACCTGGAGCGCATGACGCTGATGAGCGACGGCGCCACGGTCTACGAGTGCACCTCGCCCGACGAGGTCCACGCCTTGCTCCAGGGCGGCCAGGGCATCTTCGGGATCGCCGTCGGCGTGGTGTGGCGGGACGTCGAGAGCGCGCTGTCCCAGCTCCACGGGGAGCGGATCGATACGGGGGAGACCCTGGTCGGGCCCAACCCCGCGGACGAGCTGGCGCGGCGCCGCAACCGGGCGGTGTGAACACCGCCGCAGCCGGGCGGGGCATTGTCAGTGGCGTAGGGCAGCATCGGAGACGTGAGAACCGCGCCCACGATCCTGCACCTCGACATGGATGCCTTCTTCGCCTCGGTGGAGCAGGCGTCCAAGCCGAGCCTGCGGGGGAAGGCCGTCGTCGTCGGCGGGCTCGGACCGAGGGGAGTGGTCGCCACGGCCTCCTACGAGGCGCGCGTCTTCGGCGTCCACTCGGCGATGCCCATGGGCCAGGCCCGGCGGCTCGCGCCCAACGCCGCCTATCTCGTCCCGCGCTTCGAGCTGTACCGGTCGATCAGCGAGCAGGTGATGCGGCTGCTGCGGGCGCTGTCGCCGCTGGTGGAGCCGTTGAGTCTGGACGAGGCGTTCGTGGACCTGGAGGCCGGTGGGGCGGCCTGGGACGCGGCGTCGGCGCGGCTGGCCGGGGCGAAGCTGCGCGCGGACATCCGGGCCGTCACCGGTCTCACCGGTTCGGTCGGGCTGGCCGCCTCCAAGATGCTCGCCAAGATCGCTTCGGAGGAGGCCAAGCCGGACGGGCTGGTGCTCATCGATCCTGGGACGGAGCGGGCCATGCTCGGTCCGAAGTCCGTCCGGATCCTCCCCGGGGTGGGACCGGCGACGGGTGACCATCTGCGCAGGGCAGGGATCACGACGGTCGGGGAACTCGTCGAGGCGGGCGAGGACGAGCTGGTACGACTGCTCGGCAAGGCGCACGGGCACGCCCTGTACACGATGGCGCTCGCGCGTGACGACCGCCCCGTGGTGGCCGAGCGGGAGACCAAGTCGGTGTCGGTCGAGGACACGTACGACGTGGACATCCACGACCGTTTGCGGGTCGGTGCGGAGGTGGGGCGGCTCGCCGACCGGTGCGTGCGGCGGCTGCGCAAGTCCGGGCTGTCCGGCCGGACCATCGTGCTCAAGGTCCGGCGGTACGACTTCTCGACGCTGACGCGCTCGGAGACCCTGCGCGGACCCACGGACGACCCGGCGGTGGTGCGGGAGGCGGCGGCCCGGCTGCTGGAATCGGTGGACACCACGGGTGGTGTGCGGCTGCTCGGGGTCGGCGTCAGCGGGCTCGCCGACTACACGCAGGAGGATCTGTTCGCGCAGGCGGCGGGGGAACGGGCCGAGGAGCTCGCGGAGGAGCCGGGCGACGAACCCGCAGAGGAGCAGCGGCAGACGCCCGTCGAGCGCCGCTGGCCCTCGGGGCACGACGTGCGGCACACGGAGTTCGGGCACGGGTGGGTGCAGGGCAGCGGCCTGGGACGGGTCACGGTGCGCTTCGAGACGCCGTACTCCGGGCCCGGCCGGGTGCGGACCTTTCCCATCGGCGATCCGCGGCTGACATCGGCCGAGCCGCTGCCGCTGGTCGTGTCCACGTCGCGAAGACCCGGGGAGGGCGGGGTGACGGCGGCCTCCGGCGGAGAGGGAGCCGCGGACTCCCCGGCACCCTCGGCGGCTGAGGCCGCCGACCGGGGGATCGCGGAGGCTACCCCGTGAGCGGGGGCCTCGTGCTGCGAGCCGCCGTGAGGCGCGTCGAGTCGCCGCGGTGGGCGTGAAGGACGTCCGGCCCGGCGGGCGGCCGGCGCCTGGGCCTCAGCTCTCCTCGTTGCCCGTGCCCGCCAGCTTGCCGAAGTCGTGGTCCGGGAGCGGGGGAGCGTCGGCCACGTCGAGGCCGTAGTGGTGGTAGAGCTGGAGTTCCTGTTCCGGCGAGAGGTGGCGGCCTACCCCGAAGTCGGGGGCCTCCCTGATCAGGGACCGGTCGAAGGGCACGCGCAGGGTGCCGTCGACCAGTTCGCTGGGCTCCAGGGGTACGAAGGCGTCCCTGCTGAACAGGCCGGTGCGTATGGCGGCCCACTCGGGGACGCCGGTGGCATCGTCGAGGTAGACCTCGTCGACGGTGCCGATCCTGGTCCCGTTGCGGTCGAACGCCTTGCGGCCTATCAGACTGCGCGGATCGATGTCGGTACGCACGGGCCCTCCACTTGGTCGCACTCAGGTAGCCAACCATCCGGCGAATCATCCGCCAGTACTACGAAAAGGCACATTGGGGAGAGTGGCCACTCGAAGGTCAGTGCGTCCCCCTCGCTGGTAGGCTGGCGAACGGCTGCTGACCCCGTGCGGGAGAGTCCTCCAGACATCATCGGAGGCGCCGAAGGAGCAAACCCTCCCCGGAATCTCTCAGGCACACGTACCGCACGGACGAGGTCACTCTGGAAAGCAGGGCGGGGGCCGACGGCTTCCGCTCTCACCGACGGTGAAAACCGGCAGCTCTCGGGCGGCCCGGTGAAGCTCTCAGGTCGAGATGACAGAGGGGGAGGCCATCCGGGTACCCGCGCCGTGGTGCCCCTCGAAGGTCGTCGGACCAGGAGGCCTCCGCTCATGACCGCCCCTCGCATTCCGCTCTCCGAGCTCGAACAGGCAGCACCCTTCGAGCAGCGCCACATCGGCCCCGACCACGAGGCCCGGGCCAAGATGCTCGCGCAGGTCGGCTACGGCTCGCTCGACGAGCTGACGGCCGCCGCGGTACCGGATGTGATCAAGAACGCCGACGCGCTGGACCTGCCGGGCGCCCGCTCCGAGGCCGAGGTACTGGCCGAGCTGCGCTCGCTGGCCGACCGCAACCAGGTCCTCGACTCCATGATCGGCCTGGGCTACTACGGCACCTTCACCCCGCCGGTCATCCTGCGCAACGTCATGGAGAACCCTGCCTGGTACACCGCGTACACGCCGTACCAGCCGGAGATCTCCCAGGGGCGTCTGGAGGCCCTGCTGAACTTCCAGACCATGGTCGCCGACCTCACCGGCCTGCCGACCTCCGGCGCCTCGCTGCTCGACGAGGGCACCGCCGCCGCCGAGGCGATGGCCCTGTCCCGGCGCATGGGCAGGAACAAGAAGGGCCTCTTCCTGGTCGACGCGGACGCGCTGCCGCAGACCATCGCCGTGATCCGGACCCGCGCCGAGCCGACCGGCGTCGAGGTCGTCGTCGCCGACCTGAGCGACGGCATCCCGGCCGAGGTCGCCGAGCGGGAGATCAACGGCGTCCTGATCCAGTACCCGGGCGCCTCCGGTGCCGTCCGCGACATCAAGCCGGTCGTCGACCGGGCGCACGAGCTGGGCGCGCTGGTCACCGTCGCCGCCGACCTGCTCGCGCTGACGCTGCTGAAGTCGCCCGGTGAGCTGGGCGCGGACATCGCCGTCGGCACCACCCAGCGCTTCGGCGTGCCGATGGGCTTCGGCGGGCCGCACGCCGGCTACATGGCCGTGCACGAGAAGTTCGCGCGCAGCCTGCCCGGCCGCCTCGTGGGCGTCTCCGTGGACGCCGACGGCAACAAGGCCTACCGCCTCGCCCTGCAGACCCGCGAGCAGCACATCCGCCGCGAGAAGGCGACCAGCAACATCTGCACCGCCCAGGTGCTGCTCGCCGTCATGGCCGGCATGTACGCCGTGTACCACGGGCCGGACGGGCTGCGGGCCATCGCGCGCCGCACCCACCGGTACGCCTCGGTCACCGCCGCGGGCCTCGCGGCCGGCGGCGTCGAGATCGTGCACGGCTCCTACTTCGACACGGTCACCGCGCGGGTGCCGGGCCGGGCCGACGAGATCGTGCACGCCGCCCGTGAGAACGGCATCAACCTGCGCCTCGTCGACGCCGACCACGTGTCGTTCGCCTGCGACGAGACCACCACGCGCGCCCAGGTCGGCGGCGTGTGGAACGCGTTCGGCGTCGAGGGCGACATCGAGGCCCTGGACGCGAGCGCCGAGGACACACTGCCCGAGGCGCTGCTGCGCACCGACGACTTCCTGACCCACCCGGTCTTCCACGCGCACCGCTCCGAGACCGCGATGCTGCGCTACCTGCGCCGCCTCGCCGACCGCGACTACGCGCTCGACCGAGGCATGATCCCGCTGGGCTCGTGCACCATGAAGCTCAACGCGACCACCGAGATGGAGCCGGTCACCTGGCCCGAGTTCGGCGCGCTGCACCCCTTCGCGCCCGCCGAGCAGGCGCAGGGCTACCTCACGCTCATCCGCGAGCTGGAGGAGCGGCTCGCCGAGGTCACCGGGTACGACAAGGTGTCGCTGCAGCCCAACGCGGGCTCGCAGGGCGAGTTCGCCGGTCTGCTCGCCGTCCGCGGCTACCACCGCGCCAACGGCGACGACCAGCGCACCGTCTGTCTCATCCCGTCCTCCGCACACGGCACCAACGCGGCGAGCGCGGTCATGGCCGGCATGAAGGTGGTCGTCGTCAAGACCGCCGAGGACGGCGAGGTCGACGTCGAGGACCTGCGCGCCAAGATCGAGAAGCACCGCGACGAGCTGGCCGTGCTGATGATCACGTACCCCTCGACGCACGGTGTGTTCGAGGAGCACGTCGCCGACATCTGCGCCCAGGTGCACGACGCCGGCGGCCAGGTCTACGTGGACGGCGCCAACCTCAACGCCCTGGTCGGCCTCGCCAAGCCGGGCCACTTCGGCGGCGACGTCTCCCACCTGAACCTGCACAAGACGTTCTGCATCCCGCACGGCGGCGGCGGCCCCGGCGTCGGCCCCGTGGCCGTACGGTCGCACCTCGCGCCGTACCTGCCCAACCACCCGCTGCAGCCCGCGGCCGGTCCGCGGACCGGTGTCGGACCGATCTCGGCGGCGCCGTGGGGTTCGGCCGGCATCCTGCCGATCTCCTGGTCGTACGTCCGGCTGATGGGCGGCGAGGGCCTCAAGCGCGCCACCCAGGTGGCCGTGCTGTCCGCCAACTACATCGCCAAGCGTCTCGAGCCCCACTTCCCCGTGCTGTACACCGGGCCGGCCGGGCTGGTCGCGCACGAGTGCATCGTCGACCTGCGTCCGCTGACCAAGGCGACCGGCGTGAGCGTGGACGACGTCGCCAAGCGGCTGATCGACTACGGCTTCCACGCGCCGACGATGTCCTTCCCGGTGGCCGGCACGCTGATGATCGAGCCGACCGAGTCCGAGGACCTGACGGAGCTGGACCGCTTCTGCGACGCGATGATCGCCATCCGCGCGGAGATCGAGAAGGTCGGCTCCGGCGCCTGGCCCGCGGAGGACAACCCGCTGCGCAACGCCCCGCACACCGCCGGTGCGCTGGGCGGCGAGTGGGACCACGCGTACACGCGCGAGGAGGCCGTGTTCCCGACCGGAGTGTCGGTGGCCGACAAGTACTGGCCGCCGGTGCGCCGCATCGACCAGGCCTTCGGCGACCGGAACCTCGTGTGCTCCTGCCCGCCGCTGGACGCCTACGCGGACTGATCAGGCCGCGGTGAAGGCTCCGCCCGGGGGGCGGAGCCTTCACGCTTGCCGCGCCGTGGCGAGCATGACCTCGGTCGACTTGATCAGGGCGACGACGTCGGACCCCACGAAGAGGCCCAGCTCCTCGACGGCCTCCCTCGTGATCACGGCGGTCAGCTCGGCGTCGTCCATGGTGACGTGGACGGCCGCCATGGCCTCGCCGAGCGTGATCCGGGTGACCGCGCCGGGCAGCCGGTTGCGGATCGACAGATCGTCGGTCCGGCCGGTGGCCAGGGAGACCTCCGTCGACTTCACCAGGGCGCGGACGGCCGTTCCGACGCTCAGGCCGAGGTCGTCGACGGCCTCCCTGGTGATGGCCGCGGTGAGGTCCTGCCCCCCGGTCAGGCGGACCTTGACCGTCGCCATGGCCTCGCCCGGGGTGACGGCGGTGACGGTGCCGGGGAGCTGGTTGCGGATGCTCAGGCTCATGGGGGCACCGTAGCCCGGCGACGCCGTCAGGCCGGGTATGCGTGGGTCTGCGTCGCCTTGACCGTCGCCCACACCGGTGCGCCCGGGTGAAGGCCGAGTTCGGCCGCGGCGACCGTGGTGAGGTCGGCGGCGAGCGCGAGTTCGCCGGTCAGGTCCACGCGGATCTGGTCGCCGTGGGTCTCCAGGCCCGCGACCTCGCACCGCCACATGTTGCGCGCGCTGGAGCCCGCGGGACGCTCCCCGTACAGGGTCACGGCGCTCGGCGGGAACGCCACGAAGACCGGTCCGGTCAGGTCTTCCGTGGTCGTGATGGCCGGACCGGCGTCGAGCCGGACGGTGTGGGAGTCGGCCAGACCGCGGTAGAGGTTCAGGCCGACCAGCCGCGCGATGTAGTCGGTGCGGGGCCGACGGGCGATGTCGGCGGGATCGCCCTCCTGGACGACCGTGCCGTGCTCGACGACCACCAGACGGTCGGCCAGCACCATGGCGTCCAGCGGATCGTGGGTGACCAGGACCGCGACGGCCTCGAAGTCGGCCAGGTGACGGCGGAGCTGGGCGCGCACCTCGAGCCGCGTCCGGGCGTCCAGCGCGGCGAGCGGCTCGTCCAGGAGCAGCAGCCGGGGGTTGGTCGCGAGGGCACGGGCGAGGGCGACGCGCTGCGCCTGGCCGCCGGAGAGGCGGCGCGGCTTGGCGCCCGCGTGGCCGGCCAGGCCCATGCGGTCCAGCCACGTGGCGGCCAGGGCCCGGGCCTCGGCCTTCGTCGCGCCCCGGCAGCGCGGGCCGAAGGCCACGTTGTCGAGCGAGGTCAGGTGCGGGAAGAGCAGGTAGTCCTGGAAGACGACGCCGACCGGGCGGGACTCGGGCGGCGTACGGTCCAGCGCGGCCCCGTCGAGACGCAGATGGCCCCCGGTGAGCGGGAGCAGGCCGGCCAGGGCACGCAGCGCGGTGCTCTTGCCGGCGCCGTTGGGGCCGAGCAGGGCGACGACCTCGCCGGGCGCGGCGGCCAGCGGCACGTCCAGGCGGAAGCCACCGCGTTCCACGACGAGCCGCGCGTCGAGGCCGTCGCCGGGCGTGGTGCCGGTGAACTCCGGTCGGCTCATGCCGCCCTCATCCAGCGGTCCCGCAGACCGGCCAGTACGGCGATGGAGACGGCCAGCAGCACCAGGCTGAGGGCGATCGCCGCCGCCGGATCGTTCTGCAGCGCCAGGTAGACCGCCAGCGGCATGGTCTGGGTCCGCCCGGGGAAGTTGCCCGCGAACGTGATCGTCGCCCCGAACTCTCCCAGCGCCCGCGCCCACGCGAGGACGGAGCCCGCCGCGATGCCCGGCGCGATCAGCGGCAGCGTGACCCGGCGGAACGCGGTGAAGCGGGAGGCGCCCAGCGTCGTGGCGGCCTCCTCGTACCGTGGATCGGCGGCCCGCAGGGTGCCCTCCACACTGATGACCAGGAAGGGCATCGCCACGAACGTCTCCGCGAGGACGACGCCCGTCGTGGTGAACGGCAGCGTGATCCCGAACCACGCGTCCAGCCACTGCCCGATCACGCCGTTGCGGCCGAACGCCAGCAGCAGCGCCACGCCGCCGACCACCGGGGGCAGCACCAGCGGCAGCGTCACCAACGCGCGCACGAGGCCGCGGCCGGGGAAGTCCGTGCGGGCCAGCAGCCAGGCCAGCGGGACGCCGATCAGCAGGCTCAGCGCGGTCGCCGAGGTGGCGCACACCAGCGACAGCCGCAGGGCCTGCCACACCTCGGCGCTGGTCAGTTGGCCGGGCAGGCTCCGCCAGGGGGCCCGCACCAGCAGGGCGGCCAGGGGGAGCAGCAGGAATGCCAGACCGACGAGGGCGGGCACCAGCAGGGGCACCGGCACGGTACGGAAGCGGCCGCGGCGCGGCCCGCCCGCCACGGAGTCCGCCCCGGGCCGCGCGGACTTGGTCACCGTCGGCCTCGTCATGGCGTGCGGAACCCGGCCCCGGTGAGCACCCGCTGCCCCTCGGGGGACTTCACCAGCTCGATGAAGGCCCTGCCCGCGTTCGCGTGGGGCGCCTTCTCGAGCAGGGCGATCGGATAGTCGTTCACGGCCTCGGCCGACTCGGGGAACTCCACGCCCCGCACCTTGTCACCGGCCGCCTTCACATCGGTCCTGTAGACGACGGCGGCGTCGGCCTCCTTCAGCACGACCTTGGTCAGGGCGCTCTTGACGTCCTGCTCGTACGAGGCGGGGGTGAGCTCCAGGCCGCTCGCGTCCAGGGCCTTCTGCGCGGCGGCGCCGCACGGCACGGTCCTGTCGCACAGCACGACCTTCAGGCCGGAGCGGGTGAGGTCCTTCAGGGAGGAGATCCTCTCGGGGTTGCCGGGGAGGGTGGCGATCTCCAGCTGGTTGCGGGCGAAGACCGTCGGTGCGCCGGCCGCGTCCCCGGCGTCGGTCACCGTGGCCATCGTCCCGGGGCTGGCGGAGGCGAACACGTCCGCGGGCGCACCGCTGGTGATGCTGGCGGCCAGGGAGTCGCTGCCGGCGAAGCTGAAGGTGACCTCGGTGTCCGGGTGCCGCTTCTCGAACGTCTCGCCGAGCGCGGTGAAGCTCTCCTCGAGCGAGGCGGCGGCGAAGACCGTGACGGGGCCGGAGACCTCGGCGGACGAGGAACCGGCCGAGTCGGAGCCGGAGTCCGCGCCGGAGGGTGACGAGCAGGCGCTGAGGGCCAGCAGTGCGGCGACTCCCGCGCCGGTCGCCGGCACGGCCCGGCGGATGCCGCGGGACCTGAGCGCAGAACGGTTCATCACGGGACACTCCCTCTGTCACGGGCCGGGAGTCCGCCGGGCCCGGCGGCCGGGCGCACGTCGGGCTCTCCGATGCGCCGATCATACTTCCGCATCTGCGAGGGATAAGTCTCCTGTCTCATCGCATGAGCGAGCCTTGGTGACGGAAAGACCGGCATGTGCGTTCGTACGGACGCCGGGGCGGTCCCGCGGGTCGGGTCACGTCCTGTCGATATGGACATTCGTCGACTTCACGCGGGCGGTGGCCTCCATCCCGACCTCCAGGCCGAGTTCCTCGACCGCCTCGCGGGTCAGCAGGGAGACGAGCCGGTGCGGACCGGCCTGGATCTCGACCTGGGCCGCGACGTCGCCCAGCTTGATCGCGGTCACGATCCCGGGAAAGGCGTTGCGGACCGAGGTGTAGGGGGTGCCGTCGTCGGCGGCGCCCGACCGGGCCAGGCCGGCCGAGAACGCGGCCAGGTCCCGCCCGTCGACGAGCCGCCGTCCGCCCTCGTCGCGGTGTGTGGTGATCCGGCCCGCGTCCGCCCAGCGGCGGGCGGTGTCCGGGCTGACGCCGAGCAGCCGCGCCGCCTGGCCGATCGTGTAGGACTGCATGCCGGTCACGATAGGCGGAGGCGAGGGGTGCTGCGTCCAGGCCCCCGCTCCGTCGCGAATGTTCACGATCGCATCCCGAATGTTTCGGCCATCTTGCACCCTCCTGACGCTCGTGTGTCCTTCCCGAGTGTGGCCGATCGCAGATTCTTTCGGTACAAGGGCTTGCCACCGTTTATGGGCTGTCTCTAGGGTGCGGCAACAACGCAGCTTTCTGAATTCCTTCCGAAACTTTCGGAATTACTCGAGGAGCGCAAGATGGGCGACCCGGCACTGTCCCGCCGCGGCTTCATGGCGGCCTCCGCCGCGGCCGGTCTGGGAATGACGGCACTGAGCGGCTGTGGCGGCGACTCCGAGGGAGGTTCGTCGGGAACGACCACGATCGAGTGGTGGAACATCTCCACCACCCAGCCGACGAAGGACGTCTGGGCGGCGCTCGCGAAGCAGTTCGAGGCGCAGAACCCCAAGGTCAAGGTGAAGATCGTCCAGCTGGAGAACGACGCCTACAAGTCCAAGATGACGGCGCTCACCGCCTCCGGGAAGCTCCCCGACATCTTCCACACCTGGGGCGGCGGCGTCCTCGAGCAGCAGGTCGAGGCCGGTCTCGTCGAGGACCTCACGGACCGGACGAAGGAGTGGGGCGAGGGCCTGCTGCCGGTCGCCAAGGAGCCGTACCTCATCGACGACAAGGTGTATGGCATTCCGTTCGACATCGGCATGATCGGCTTCTGGTACAACAAGGCGCACTTCGCGAAGGCGGGCATCACCACGCCGCCGACCACCTGGAGCGCCTTCCTCGACGCCGTGCGCGCGCTGAAGTCCGCGAACATCACCCCCATCGCCCTGGCCGGCAAGGAGAAGTGGCCCGCCATGTACTACTGGGCGTACCTGGCGATGCGCACCGCCGGCGCCGACGCCCTGGAGAAGGCCGACGACGACAAGGACTTCACCGGCGACGACTTCGTCCAGGCCGGGCAGCACCTGCAGGAACTGGTGGACCTCCAGCCGTTCCAGAAGGGCTTCCTCGGCGCCGCCTACTCCACCCCCAGCGGCCAGGCCGCGGCCGTCGGCAACGGCAGGGCCGCGATGGAACTGATGGGCCAGTGGGCACCGGTGGTGGAGGCCGACGCGGGCAAGGGCCTCGGGAAGGACCTCGGCTTCTTCCCGTTCCCGGCGGTCGAGGGCGGCAAGGGCACGATCACCGAGGTGTTCGGCGGCGGCGGCGGACATGCGCTGCGCCAGGGCGCCCCGCAGGCCGCCGTCGACTTCCTGAAGTTCTTCGCCTCGGCCACCACCGACCGCGAACTGGTCAAGAAGACCGGCGTCCTGCCGGTGGTCCCGGCCGCCGAGGACGCCCTGACCGACCCCAACCTCCAGGCCGTGCAGAAGCAGCTCAAGGGATCCACCGGCTTCCAGCTCTACCTCGACCAGGCCTACGCGCCCGCCCTCGGCCAGGAGATCAATGACAGCGTCGCCGCGCTCGTCGCCGGCTCCAAGTCGCCGCAGCAGGTCGCCGAGTCGATCACGAAGACCGCCAAGGAAGAGCAGTAGGCCCGATGACCTCCACGTTCCTGCCGGACAAGCGGACCGGCCCCGACGCCGACCGTCCGCCCCCGCCCGCCGACGCGGCCCGGGTCCGGGCCCGGCGCCGTACGTACCACTGGCTCACCGCGGTCGGCTTCCAGGTGCCCGCGCTGGTGCTGTTCATCGTCCTGGTGCTGCTGCCCATCCTGTTCGCGCTGTACGCCGCCTTCTTCCGCTGGGGCGGCTTCGGGATGCCCTCGGAGTACATCGGCACCGAGAACTTCACCCGCGCGTTCGACGACCCGGTCTTCCTCGGCGATCTGTGGCGCTGTCTGCTCCTGGTCGTGCTCTCCCTCGTCCTGCAGCTGCCGTTCGCGCTCGCCATGGCGGTGCTGCTGAACCAGAGGATGCGCGGCCGGGCCGTGTACCGGATGCTCTTCTTCGCCCCGTACGTGCTCTCCGAGGCCATCACCGGCGTGCTGTTCGCCATGATCTTCGCCCCCGGCGACGGCCTCGCCGACCACATCCTGGACGGCATCGGCCTCGAAGGACTCGGCGGCGAGTGGTTCGCCGACCCGTCGATGGTGATGGCGACCCTCTTCCTGGCGATGACCTGGAAGTACTTCGGCTTCCACATGATGCTCTATCTGGCCGGCCTCCAGTCCATCCCCAAGGAGCTGAACGAGGCGGCGCTCATCGACGGCGCCAACGCCTGGCAGCGCTTCCGCGGCGTCACCCTGCCGCTGCTCGCGCCCACCCTGCGCATCAGCGTCTTCCTGTCGGTCATCGGCGCGATCCAGCTGTTCGACCTGGTGTGGGTGATCACCCAGGGCGGCCCCGACCACCACTCCGAGACCATGGCCGTGACCATGTTCCAGTTCGGCTTCAAGCGCTACCAGGTCGGCTACGCCAGCGCGATCAGCGTGGTCATGTTCGGCATCAGCCTCGTCTTCGCCCTCGCCTACCAGCGGTTCGTGCTCCGGCGCGACCTGGAGGGAGCCACCACGACCATGCGAGGAGGCGGGAAGTGACCGCCCGTTCCAAGTCCCGTGCCGGGCGGGTCCTTCCCGTGCACGTCGTCCTGATCGTCGTCGGCGCCGTGATGGCCGTACCGCTGGTGTACGCGGTGCTGTCCGGCTTCAAGTCCACCGACCAGCTGTCCCGCAACCCCGTCGGGCTGCCCGACCCGTGGGTGACCTCCAACTACACCGACATCCTGGCGTCCGGCTCCTTCTGGCGGCTGGTCGGCAGCAGCACGCTGATCGCGGTGGGGACCACCGTCCTCGTGGTCGTGGCGTCCGCGCTCGCCGCGTTCTCCTTCGCCCGGTTCGCCTTCCGCGGACGGGAGTTGCTGTTCACCCTGTTCACCATGGGGCTGATGTTCCCCTTCGCGGTCGCCGCCCTGCCGCTGTTCCTGCTGCTGCGCTCCCTGGGCCTGCTGGACAACCCGCTGGGCGTCATCCTGCCGCAGGCGGCCTTCGGGCTGCCGATGACGATCATCATCCTGCGCGGCTTCTTCCGGGAGATCCCCGGCGAGCTGGAGGAGGCGGCCACGCTCGACGGCTGCGGCCCGTTCGGCTTCTTCTGGCGGGTGCTGCTGCCGATGGCCCGGCCGGCGCTCGGCACCGTCTCCGTCCTGGCGGTGGTCACCAGCTGGAACAACTTCTTCCTGCCGCTGCTGGTGTTCACCGACTCCACGTGGTGGACGATCCCGATCGGCGTCCAGCAGTTCCAGGGGCAGTACTCGGCCGACACGGCCCGCGTCTTCGCCTACCTGGTCCTGGCGATGGTGCCGGCCCTCGCCTTCTACTCCGTCGCCGAGCGCCAGCTCGTCGGCGGCCTGACCGCCGGCGCCACGAAGGGATGACACGCGCCGCGCACGCACCCGCGCCACACCCGCACCCGCACGTGAGGAGTCGCAGCATGCGCACGTCCCGTACGGCCGCCCGCTCCCGTACCCGGCTCAGACTCGCCGGCGCCCTGGCGGTCACGCTGGTCGCAGCCGGCGTCGCCGGCGGGCCCGCGGCCCAGGCCGGTGAGGAGCGGCACGGCAGGGACCGCGGCACCCTCGCCGAGCTGGCCCAGCGGCACGGCCGGTACTTCGGCAGTGCCACCGACAACCCCGAACTCACCGACGGCCCCTACACCGCGCTGCTGGGCCGCGAGTTCGACCAGACCACGCCCGGCAACGGCATGAAGTGGTACGCCACCGAGCCGCGGCAGGGCGTCTTCGACTGGACGGCGGGCGACGAGATCGTGGACCTCGCCCGCGCGAACCGTCAGAAGGTGCGCGGCCACACCCTGGTCTGGCACAGCCAGCTGCCGGACTGGATCACGGACCGCGACTGGACGGCCGCCGAGCTCAGGACCGTACTGAAGAAGCACATCCAGACCGAGGTACGGCACTACCGGGGCAAGGTCTTCGCCTGGGACGTCGTCAACGAGGCCTTCGACGAGGACGGCACCTACCGGGAGTCCGTCTTCTACAAGACCCTCGGCCCCGGCTACATCGCCGACGCGCTGCGCTGGGCCCACCAGGCCGACCCGCACGTCAAGCTCTACCTGAACGACTACAACATCGAGGCCGTCGGCCCGAAGAGCGACGCCTACCTGCGGCTGGCCAAGGAACTGAAGGCTCAGGGCGTGCCGTTGCACGGCATCGGTCTGCAGACCCACCTGGCCCTGCAGTACGGCTATCCGGCCACCCTGGAGGAGAACCTCCGCCGCTTCGCGAGGCTGGGCCTGGACACCGCGCTGACCGAGGTCGACATCCGCATGGAACTCCCCGCGGACGGGGCGAAGCTCGCCACGCAGGCCGACTGGTACCGGCGGCTCACCGAGGACTGCCTGGCCGTGCGGCGGTGCGTGGGCATCACGCTGTGGGACTACACGGACAAGTACTCGTGGATCCCGGCGGTCTTCGAGGGTGAGGGCGCGGCCCTGCCCTGGGACGAGCGACTGCGCCCGAAGCCGGCGTACCACGCGATCAGGGAGGCGCTCGGCGGAAGGTGAGCGCCCTGTACGCGCCGGGGCCGGCCCGCGGGAGTGTCCGCGGGCCGGCCCCGAGTGCCGGGCGGAGCGGCGCCGTACCGCCCGGAGGGTGCTCAGGCGGCGGTCATCAGCCCGGCGTCGAGCGGGCGGTGCGGGGCGATGACCCTGCCGTCCGGCAGAAGCTCACCGGTGTCCTCGAAGAGGACGACGCCGTTGCACAGCAGGCTCCACCCCTGCTCCGGGTGGTGCGCCACGAGACGGGCGGATTCCCGGTCGGCGGAGTCGGCTGGAGGACACGGTGGCTGGTGCTGACACATGAGTGGGGTCTCTCGGTCCGTCGTGATGGATGAGTGCGCTGTCTTGTCTGTCCCGCGGCGTGAAACGTCGTCCATGGCCGCCCCCCGTGGTGATAGTCGGTCCGATCCCAGTGTTGCCCTACGGGCGTCGATCCGCAGGTATTTCGCGGCACCGCTTCTCACGGGTTGGAGACGCGTCACCCGCGCGGACGGTTCACCTCAACCGCACTGTCACTTCGGGTGGTTCACCATGGCCGGATGGGACTAGTCCGCTCGGAGTGGTGACAGGCCCCGGCGGTCAGGCGGAGGAGTGGAGCAGTCGCGTCGGCGTCACCCGGTGGGTCAGGAGCGGGAGCAGTTCGGCCACCCGGTGCGGCCGGTGGGCCGCGATGCCGGGCGGTGCCGGCGCGAGCGGCACCAGCAGGTCGGTGCCGGCGGGATACCCCTCGGCCGGGTCCGCGGCCGGGTCGCCGTACAGCCACAGCGTGAGCATGTAGAGGCCGGGGACCGACAGGAGACGCGGCTGGTAGGGCTGCGGCAGCGCCTCCGCCTGGCGCAGTGCCCGTTCGGTCGAGGCGATGTAGGGACCCTCGAAGAAACGGGAGAAGGCCCACCCGTCCGGGGTCGGCGTGGTCTCCGCCGCCGCCACCGCCCGGTCGCCGCTGCGGATCAGGAACCGCCAGCCGGTCAGCCGGGTGACCGTCACGCCCTCGGCGGAGACGCCGTCCAGGACGTGCACGGGCAGCGGTAGTTCGGGGGTGACGGGTCCCTGGGCGCCGAGCAGGGACGGGGTCCGGGCCTCACGGACCGCGGTGGGGGACGAGAGGGCGGTGAGGACGGAGCGCAGGGCGGGCGCGGGAGCCGGGGGGACGTGCAGGGGCATGGTGGGTCGCCTCTCATTCGAAGGCACGGTGGCGCGAGGGCGGTGCGTGACAGGGCGGTGCGGTGCGGGGCGGACGACGCTGTCAGCTCACGGGGTGGAGAGGCAGAGGCCGGGGTCCGAGAACCGAGAAGTGGGGTGAGGCCTGCCGGCGTGGGCCCGGCGGCAGGATCCTTCGACCGTGGGCGCCGGTCTTCTGCCTTGTCCGCGGAGTTTATACGACATGTGTTCAGACTGTGTTTCAGCTAGCCGTTCGCGGCAAGCAGTACAAGAACACATTCGGTCGTTGATATGCGGGAATCCTCCGGATTCCGCACCCAGGACAAGGCGGTGACCTCGGAACATGCTCACCGAGCGGTCGGCCAATTGTCATCGGCGTTTTTCACTAGGCGCCGGTCCGTGAAACTGCGGATGCGCCATGCCCGGCGAATGTGCCACCGGTCACAACGGTTCAGCGTAGCGGGTGCCGGGGCCGCGCGGGGACGTTATCGATCGCTTCGGCTGGGCATCATCCCACCTGACCGGCACACCGGCGGCCGGATCTTCAACCCGACGCTCCGAGAAGGGACTCTTCCATGGGGGAGAAGGTCGTGGCAGGTCAGTTCGACCTGTCCGATCGCCAGCGCTACCGCGACAAGCTCCAGCGGTGCCTGACGGGCCTGGAGCGACTGCTGGCGGAGAAGCGGTTCGACCGTCCGAAGAACCTGATGGGGCTGGAGATCGAATTGAATCTCGTCGGGGCCGACGGGATGCCGAAAATGTTGAATGCCCAAGTCCTCGAGCGCATCGCCAGCCGCGACTTCCAGACAGAACTCGCCATGTTCAACCTGGAAGTCAACATTGCCCCACACCGATTGGGTGACCGGGTATTCGACCGGCTCGCCGAGGAGATCCGCACATCACTGGCGTACGCGGACCGGAAGGCCGGCGAGGTCGACGCGGGAATCGCGATGATCGGCATTCTGCCGACCCTCGACCGGGACGACCTGGTTCGCTCCAACCTCTCGGCCGTCGACCGCTACGCGCTGCTCAACGAACAGATCGTGGCCGCCCGCGGCGAGGACTTCACGCTCGACATCGAGGGCGTCGAGCATCTCACCTGCACGTCCAGGTCCATCGCCCCCGAGGCCGCCTGCACCTCGGTGCAACTGCACCTCCAGGTCACCCCGGACCGCTTCGCCGATGTGTGGAACGCGGCCCAGGCGGTCGCCGCCGCGCAGATCGCCCTCGGCGCCAACGCGCCCTTCCTGTTCGGCCGTGAGCTGTGGCGCGAGTCGCGGCCCCCGCTCTTCCAGCAGTCCACCGACACCCGCCCGCCCGAGCTCCAGGCCCAGGGGGTGCGCCCGCGCACCTGGTTCGGGGAACGGTGGGTGACCTCGGCCTACGACCTGTTCGAGGAGAACCGGCGCTACTTCCCGGCGCTGCTGCCGATCTGCGACGACGAGGACCCGCTGGAGGTCCTGGACGCCGGCGGCGTGCCCAGGCTCGCGGAACTCGTCCTGCACAACGGCACGGTCTACCGCTGGAACCGCCCCGTCTACGACATCGCCGACGGCGTGCCGCACCTGCGGGTGGAGAACCGCGTCCTGCCCGCCGGCCCCACCGTCACCGACGTCATCGCCAACGCGGCCTTCTACTACGGAGTCGTCCGCGCGCTCGCCGATGAGCCCCGGCCGGTGTGGACCAGGCTGCCCTTCGAGGCCGCCGCCGCCAACTTCGACGCGGCGTGCCGCCACGGCATCGACGCCCGCTTCGAGTGGCCCCGGCGCGGCCGGCTGGGCGGCACCGCCGAGGTCGACGCGGCCGTCCTCGTACGCGACGAACTGCTGCCGCTCGCCGAGGCCGGGCTGGACGCGTGGGGCGTGGAGCCCGCCGACCGGGACCTGTACCTCGGGGTGATCGAGGAGCGGTGCCGGCGCCGGGTCAACGGCGCGTCCTGGCAGGCGGCCACGTTCCACCGGGCGCTGGAGGCGGGCCTGTCCCGGGAGGCGGCACTGGCCGCGACGACCAGGCGCTACGTCGAGCTCATGCGCCAGGGCGACCCCGTGCACCTGTGGCCGGTGGGCCTGTCGGAGACGACGCCGCCAAGCTGACCGCCGCCGGGCCCGTCCCCCGCACCCCGCCGCGCGCCGCCCCATACTGATCGGGCAAGCTGTGACGTTCCGGCTGGAGGCAGGTGTGCATGGCGGAGGCGGACCCGGTGGACGATGCGTTCCCTCAGGAGTCACTCGACGGGGGACCCCCTCGCGAGGGGCGGCTCTCGCGGCGGCTCCTGCGTGACGAGACGCTCCTCGTCCTGGCGCTGTCGCTCGGCGCGAGCGGGGTGTCCGCCCTCATCAGCTTCATCGGCTCGCTCACCCGGCCCGGCGGTCTCAAGGACCAGGCGGCCACCCTCAACGCCTCGGCCGCGCCAGGCCGCCCCTGGCTGGACCTGGCCTGGCAGCTCTTCGGGATCACCACCGCACTGGTCCCGGTCGCCCTCGTCGGCCACTTCCTGCTGCGCGAGGGCAGCAGCCTGCGCACCCTCGGGTTCGACCGCACCCGCCCGTGGCCGGACCTGGGCCGCGGGGCCGCCGTCGCCGCCGTCATCGGCAGTACCGGCATCGCCTTCTACCTGGCCGCCCGGGGCCTCGGCTTCAACCTCACCGTGGTGCCCGAGGCGCTGCCCGAGGTGTGGTGGAAGTACCCCGTGCTCATCCTCTCGGCGGTGCAGAACGCCGTCCTGGAGGAGGTCATCGTCGTCGGCTACCTGCTGCGCCGGCTCGACCGGCTGGGCTGGAGCCGGGGCGCCTCGATGGCGGGCAGTTCGGTGCTGCGCGGGTCGTACCACCTCTACCAGGGCATCGGCGGCTTCGTCGGCAACATGGTGATGGGTGTGGTGTTCGTGTACCTGTACCGCCGCTGGGGCCGGGTGGGTCCGCTGGTGGTGGCGCACTCGCTGCTCGACATCGGGGCCTTCGTGGGCTACGCGCTGCTGGCCGGGAAGGTCGGCTGGCTGCCGACGGCGTGACGGGGACCCGGGAGCCTCCTGGGTCCCCGTCATCCGGTCACGCCAGCAGGTCGCCCTCGATCACCGTCACCGCGCGTCCGCTCAGCAGCGTGCGCTCCCCGCTCAGTTCCGTGCGGACGCGGCCGGAGCGGGGCGAGGCCTGGAGCCCGGTGAGGACGGGGCGGCCCAGACGGTTGGACCAGTAGGGCGCGAGCGCCGTGTGGGCGCTGCCGGTGACCGGGTCCTCGTCGATGCCGACGTTCGGGAAGAAACAGCGGGAGACGTAGTCGTAGCCGCGGGCGGGGTCCTCCGCGCGGGCCGTGGCGATGATGCCGCGCCGTGAGTGGGCGGCCAGGGCCTTGTGGTCCGGGGCCAGCCCGCGGACGGTCTTCTCGTCGGCCACCTCGACCAGCAGGTCGCCGACGCTCGGGCCGGTGTCGAGGGCCGCGCGCGGCTCCGCGCCCAGCGCCTCGGCGATGCCCGCGGGGACCTCGACCGGCGTGAGCGGGGCCGTCGGGAAGTCGAGGGTGATCGAGCCGTCCTCGCGGGGCGTGGCGATCAGGACGCCGCTGCGGGTGGCGAACCGCACCGGCCCCTCGTGGGCGCCCGTGGTGTGCAGGACGTGGGCCGTGGCGAGCGTGGCGTGGCCGCACATCGCGACCTCGGTGGCGGGCGTGAACCAGCGCAGCGCCCAGTCGGCATCGCCGCCCGCGGGCAGCGGGTGGGCGAAGGCGGTCTCGGCGTGGTTGACCTCCAGGGCGATCTTCTGGAGCCGGTCGTCCTCCGGGAAGGCGTCGAGGAGCAGGACCCCGGCGGGGTTGCCGGCGAAGGGCCGGTCGGTGAAGGCGTCGACGATTCGGATGCGCATGCCCCGACGCTAAGCGCCGCGCGAAGCCGCAGGCCAAGGCCAATCCATGAGTTCTGGACCGACTTCCGGGCCGACGGGCTGTCGGCAGGGGCTTGTCGCACGACAGTTGCCGATATATCGTTGAAACATCGCGATGGATCAACGACTGAATGGAGTGATGGTGATGCGCACCCATGGGCACGAGCGTGGTCACGGTGGGCACGGGCGCGGCGGCTTCGACGGCCGGCGCGCGGCGTTCGGCCCCTTCGGGCCGGGCGGTCCCGGCGGCCCCTTCGGACCGGGCTTCGGCGCCGGCCCCTGGGGAGGCCGGGGGCGGGGCGGCGGTCCCAGGGGCAGGGCGCGGCGCGGCGACGTACGCGCGTCGATCCTCGCCCTGCTCACAGAGCGCCCCATGCACGGCTACGAGATGATCCAGGAGATCGCCGAACGCAGCGGCGGGGCGTGGAAGCCCAGTCCCGGCTCGGTGTACCCCACCCTTCAGTTGCTGGAGGACGAGGGCCTGATCGCCAGCGAGAGCGAGGGCGGCAAGAAGCTCTTCTCCCTCACCGAGGCGGGCCGCACCGCGGCCGAGGGCGGCCCCGAGGCGCCCTGGGAGGAGGCCTCCCGAGGCGTCGACTGGGAGGCGCTGAACGACATCCGGCAGGCCGGCTTCGGGCTGATGGAGGCCTTCGGCCAGGTCTGGAAGACCGGCAGCAAGGAGCAGCGGGAGAAGGCGCTCGCCGTCATCGGCGAGGCCCGCAAGAAGCTGTACCTGATCCTCGCCGACGATTCCTAATGGAGTTGTCAAGCGGCCTGCGTGACGGACGGTATCGGTTCGTAGCACCTTCCGTCACGAAGCAGGGCCCACAGGACGTTGACCC
>NZ_JBIWJA010000064.1:0-24507 GCF_044764905.1 Streptomyces sp. NPDC093586
AGTACCGGCGCGGACGCGCCAACCGCTGCGGGCGGACACCCCCCGACACGTCCCCTTCCCGCCGTACGCGACTGACCGCCGTCACCCCGTCCCGCCGCGCTACGCCGTCCCGCGTAGCTGCGGGCCGCCGCCATGCTGCCCCAGCTGCGGGCAGTCGTGCCGCTGGGGCGGCACGGGTGGGCGCTGGGGGTGCCCCCTCCGGGGGAGGCACCCCGGCAGCGCCGGGCGCGCGAACGCACCCCCGCGCCCACACCGGCGGCGCCGGGTGACTGGACGACGTCAGCTCACCGAGCCCCGTCCTCGCCCCCGTCGGAGACCTCCGGCAGCTCCGCCGCCAACGCCGCCGCGGCCTGCACCAGCGGCAACGCCAGCAGTCCCCCCGCACCTTCGCCCACCGTCACGCCCTGGGCCAGCAGCGGCTCCAGCGCCATCCGGTCCAGCGCCTTCGCCTGTCCCGGCTCCCCGCTGTCGTGCGCCGCCAGCCACCAGTCCGGCGCCCGGAACGCCACCCGCTGGCCCACCAGCGCGCACGCCGCGGCCACCACGCCGTCCAGGATCACCGGCACCTTCCGCACCGCGCTCTGCAGCAGGAAGCCCGTCATCGCGGTGAGGTCGGCGCCGCCCACCGTCGCCAGCAGCTGCAGCTGGTCGCCGAGCACCGGCCGCGCCCGCCGCAGCGCGTCCCGGATCGCCGCGCACTTGCGCATCCACGCCAGGTCGTCGATGGCCAGCCCGCCCCGGCCGGTGACGACCGACGCGTCCGTCCCGCACAGCGCCGCGACCAGCACACCCGCCGCCGTCGTCCCGCCCACGCTCACATCGCCGAGCACCACCAGGTCCGTACCGGAGTCGGCCTCCTCGTCGGCCACCGCCACCCCGGCCCGGAAGGCGGCCTCCGCCTCCTCGAGGGTCAGCGCGTCCTCGATGTCGATGCGCCCGCCGCCGCGCCGCACCCGGTGCTTCACGACCTCCGCCGGCAGCGTCTGCGGGTCGCAGTCCAGCGCCATGTCGACGATCCGCACGGGCACGTCCAGGCGCCGCGCGAGCACGGACACGGGCCGCCCGCCCTCCAGCACCTCGCGCACCAGGTCGCCCGCGCCGCCCGCGGGCCGCGCCGACACGCCCAGCTCGGCGACCTTGTGGTCACCGGCGAAGAGCACCACCCGGGGCCGTTCGACCGGCCGCACCGGTACGGCGGACTGCGCCGCGGCCAGCCACTCACCCAGGTCGTCCAGCCGGCCCAGCGCCCCGGGCGGCACGACCTGACGCTCCCGGCGCGCCTCGGCGTCGCGGCGCACCCCTCCGTCGGGGCGCTCGATCAGGTCGGTGAAGTCGTCGAGATTCAGCGAGCTCATTCGCCGAACAGTACCGGCCCCGGTCGAACACCACGGAGGTCACATCCGCACCGCGCCGGACCGGCGCCGTTACCCCTCGGATCACCATCCTCTACGTAACGTTTTGCGGTGGATTGTCGTATGCCGTCCTCCATCTGTCGGGAGCCGCCCATGTCCGCGCCCTCCGCCCGCTCGGTGCCGTCTCCCGTGCCCCCGGTGCCCCGCTACGGCCCGCACCGCGCGGACTGTCCCTGGTGCGGCTCGCGGCGGCTGCGCTCGCGGCCCGGCCGCCGGGGCCCGCGGCAGGGCGCACCCGCCCGTTCCGTCCTCGACCGGTGCCGGGACTGCCGGCACACCTTCCGCAACCCCCCGCTCGCGTCCCGGCCCGAACACCCGGCCGTCCGGGCCGGTGTCCGCCTCCGGCACGTCCTGGCCGCCCGCGCGATGCTCCGCCACTGCCCCGAACCCGAGGGCTGGCTGGACGTGGGCACCGGCGACGCCGGCTTCCCCCGGACGGCGCAGAAGTACTTCCCGTACACCTCGTTCGACGGCGTGGACCCCACGCACCGCGTTCTGCGGGCCCGTGCGGACGGCCGCGTCGAGGAGGCGTACGTCGGCCGGCTGACGGACCGGCACATCGCCGCCCGGCTCCGCGCCCGCTACGACGTCGTCAGCCTCTTCCACCACCTGGAACGCGTCCCCGACCCGCGCGCCGAACTGCGCGCCGCCCTCCACGTGCTGCGCCCCGGCGGCCATCTCCTCCTCGACGTCGCCGACCCGCGCCGCCTGTTCGCCCTGCCGCCGGGCGCGCCGCACCCGGCGGGCCTGCGCGCCGAACTGGAGGCCCACGGCTGCACGGTCCTCACCGGCGAGCGGGCCCCCCGTCTCGTGGCCCGCAAGGAGCCGTCAGCCCCGTAGCGCCAGTGCCTGCCCCGCCACCACCAGCAGCACCTGCTCGCACTCGTCGGCGAACGCCGCGTTCAGCCGCCCGAGTTCGTCCCGGTAGCGGCGGCCCGACGCGGTGGCCGGCACGATCCCCGACCCCACCTCGTTCGACACGGCGACGACGGTGCGCCGGGTCGCGCGCACCGCCTCCGTCAGCTCCCGCACCCGGTCGCGCAGGGCCCGCTCCCCGCCGTCGGCCCACTCCGCGTCGTCCCACGCCCCGACGTCGTCCATCGCGTCCGTCAGCCACAGCGACAGGCAGTCGACCAGCAGCGGCGGCCCGTCGTCCCCGAGCAGCGGGACCAGGTCGCAGGTCTCGACGGTGCGCCACGAGCCCGGCCGCCGCTCGCGGTGCGCCGAGACCCGGGCCGCCCACTCGGTGTCCCCGCCCCGGGAGCCGCCGGTGGCCACGTACAGCACGTCCGGGAAGGACGCCAGCCGCCGCTCGGCCTCCACCGACTTCCCCGACCGGGCCCCGCCCAGCACCAGCGTGCGCCGCGGCACGTCGGGCACGTCCTCGTACACGCCCACCATCAGCGTCGTCCCGTCCGGCACCGCCCGCGCCCCCGCCGCCGCGAGCCGCCGCGCCAGCTCCCGGCCCGGCGGCACATCGTGGCCGAGGTGGACGGCGACGACGTCCGTCGTCGGCCCCGCCGCGCCCACCGCCCGCAGCCTCGCCAGCGCGTCCGGGCGGCCCACGACGTCCGCGAGGACCAGGTCGTAGGACCCGGCGGGCTCCTCCAGCCCGGCCGGCGCCCCGCCCGGCGGCAGGTACAGCAGCCGCTGACCGTCCGGCCCGGTCACGGCGTACCCGGTGCCCGGCGCGTCCATCGCCACCGCCCGCACCCGGTGCCCGGTCAGCAGCGCCAGCTCCCGCCCGTCCGGCACCCGCCCCGGTTGCGGCAGCCCGGCCGGCACCTCCACGGCGGGGCCGTCGTGCGGGTGCGACAGCAGCACCTGACGTACGCCGCCCAGGGAGTGTCCGGCGCGCGCGGCGGCGAACGCGGCACCGGGCGTCAGGTCGAGGAGCAGCGCCCCGTCCACCAGCAGCGCGGTCGCCGCGCGGGCGTTCTCGCCCTGCGCCACGGCACACGCCGCGCAGGGACAGTCGGGGCGGGGGAGTCCCGCGGGGGCACCGGTGCCGAGCAGAGTCACGTCCACGCCCCGATTTTCGCCGGTCACCCCACGACGTGCGCGCCCGAGGCCCCCCGAGGGGCGCGGCAGACCCCGGAGTCGTCCCCGGCCTTCTACGACACGCCCGGCTCAACGCATAGGCTGCGAGCGGGAGCAGGACCAAGATCCGGCTTCCGCTCTGCATGTGCTCACATCTTGGAGGCGTACATGGCGGCATGGACGTGGCGGTTCGAGACGGCCGGCGGGACGGAGGTCCGGCCCGCGGTGCAGCCCGAGGAGTTCACCACGCAAGGGGACGCCGAGTCCTGGATCGGGGAGCACTGGAAGGACCTCAAGGAGGGCGGCACGGACCAGGTGCGGCTGTTCGAGGACTCCACGGAGATCTACGGGCCGATGAGCCTGCACGCCGAGGAGGCCTGACCGGGCGTCGGGGAGGGGGCGGCCACGACAGGGCCGCCCCCTCCCGCGTCACTGCTCGCCCAGCGTCACCTCGGCGGTGCGCTCGTCGCCGTCGCGGGTGTACGTCACCTTCACGCGGTCGCCCGGCCGCATCGACGCCAGCGCCTCGGAGAGCGAGGTGATCGTGGTGATGTCCGAGTCGCCCAGCCCGGTGATGACGTCCCCGGCCCGCAGGCCCGCCCGGTCCGCGGCACCGCCCCCGACGACGCTGACGACCGCCACGCCGGCGGGACGGTAGGAGTCGTCGACGACCGTACGGGCGGTGATGCCGAGTGCCGCCCGCCCCGAGTCGGTGACCTTGCCGTACCGGACGATCTGTCCGGCGATCGTCTTCACCGTCGACGACGGGATCGCGAACCCGATGCCGGGTGCCGCGCTGTCGCCCATGCCGGGATCGGTCGCGGCGAGCGTCGGGATGCCGACGACCCGGCCGTCGAGGTTGACCAGGGCGCCGCCGCTGTTGCCGGGGTTGATGGCCGCCGAGGTCTGCACCATGTCGGCGATGGTCGCCCCCGTACCGCCGCCGCTCCGACCCTCGGTGACGGTCCGTCCGGTGGCCGACACGATGCCCTGCGTCACGCTGGACGACAGCCCGAGCGGCGAACCCATCGCCAGCACGATCTGCCCGACCTCGACCTTCGCGGAGTCCTCGAACGCGGCCGCCCTCACCCCGGCGGGGACCTTGTCCAGCTTGACGACCGCGAGGTCCTGCTCGGGGTAGGAGGAGACGAGCCGGGCGGACAGCGGGTCCTCGCTGTGGGCGGTCGTGACCCGGAAGGTCGTCCGGTCCCCGACGACGTGGGCGTTGGTGACGACGTGGCCCTGGTCGTCGTACACGACCCCCGAGCCCAGGTCGTCCCCCGCCTGGATCTGCACGACCGAAGGGAGGACGTCCTTGATCACCCGCTGGTAGTCGGCCTGCAGGTCGTCGGCCGCGGCCGGTGCGGCGGCCCGGGCCGTGGCGGCCTCCCGCCCGCTGCCGGCACCGGGCCCCGTCCCGGCGTCCGGGCCGGCCGCGGAGCAGCCGGTGCCGAGCAGCAGGGAGCACGCCAGCGCGGCGACGGGGACAGGGGACCGGGACACACGGGTGCGGGAGGCGACGTCCATGCTCCG
Source organism: Streptomyces sp. NPDC093586 (assembly GCF_044764905.1). Classification (NCBI taxonomy): domain Bacteria; kingdom Bacillati; phylum Actinomycetota; class Actinomycetes; order Kitasatosporales; family Streptomycetaceae; genus Streptomyces; species Streptomyces sp. NPDC093586. Next base: position 4,986 of record NZ_JBIWJA010000064.1, read on the forward strand.
AGTCTCACGGCGGCCCGGGCGTCCTGCTTCCGCACAGCACCCGAACGGGCGCCGCCGGGGGCCTGTGGCCCTACCCCCGCACCCCGCACAGATGCAGCAGCGCCGCGACCCCGCGGTACGGGTCCGTCCGTCCGGCCCGTTCCTCGACGGCGAGCAGCGTCTCGAGGTCGTCGGGGGCCGCGGCCCCGTCGGCCGCCGTGTCCGTGAAGACCCGGACGCCGTACCAGGTGTGCAGCGGGGCGCCGATGCCCGCGAGCCTGGCCGTCAGCGTCGCCAGCCGGTCCGCGCGGACGTCCAGGCCGAGGCGGTTCCGGTAGGCGGTGGTGTCGAAGGCCGCGAGCGCGCCGGCCCAGTCGCCGTGCAGGCCCGGACGCATGGCGAGCGCGTCCCCGTTGCGAACGAGCAGCGACAGCAGACCGCCGGGGGCGAGCATGCGGGCCAGCCCGGCCAGCAGCGGGTCGGGCTCCTCGACGTACATCAGCACGCCGTGGCACAGCACCACGTCGAAGCTGCCCGGCAGGAAGTGCACGCCGGTGTCCCGGCCGTCGCCCTCGATGATCCGCATCCGCTCCCGGATGCCCTCCGGCTGGCCCGCCAGGGCCTCGCGCGCCGCGGCGATCATCGTGGCGTCCCGCTCCAGACCGGTCACCTGGTGCCCGGCCCGTGCCAGCCGCAGCGCCTGGGTGCCCTGGCCCATCCCGACGTCGAGCACGCGCAGCCGCCTGCCGACCGGGAAACGGCCGACTATCTGCTCGTCGAGCTGTCGGGCCACCAGCTCCTGCCGTACGACGTCCCGCAGACCGCCCAGCCTGTCCAGCCAGGCATCGGCCGCGCCCTGGGTGAACGGCGTGGTGCTCAGGGCCGCTCCCCGCGCTTGACCTGCGGCTTGGGCAGCCGGAGCCGGCGCATCTGCAGCGAGCGCATCAGGGCGTAGGCGACCGCGCCGCGCCGTCGGTCGTCGGGGAAGCGCTCGGCGAGGCGCTTCTTCAGCCGGAAGCCGGTGACGAGCGAGTCGAGCACGATCAGCACGATCACGACCAGCCACAGCAGCAGCGCGATGTTCTGCAGCGACGCCACCCGCACCATGCTCAGCACGAGGATGACCACGGCCATGGGCAGGAAGTACTCGGCGATGTTGAACCGGGAGTCGATGAAGTCGCGCGCGAACTTGCGGACCGGGCCCTTGTCACGGGCCGGCAGGTACCGCTCGTCGCCGCTCGCCAGCGCCTGGCGCTGCCGCTCCAGCGCGGAGCGGCGCTCCTCGCGCTGACGCTTGGCGGCCTCCTTGCGCGTCATCTGCGTGTTGGCGACGCTGCGGCGCTGGGACTGGGCCTCACTGCGCTTGGGCGTGGGCCTGCCCTTCGGGGCCTGCGGGTCGCGGGGCTGCTTGGAGACGGTCACCGGCGCCTTGACGGCGCTCGGGGCCTTCTCTTCCTTGGCACGGCTACGGAACACAAAACCCAAGGGTACGGGGTGGGGGAGTGTGGACCCCAGCCCGGTGGGGAACGATCCGGCAACGCCGGTCGTCGGTAAATGGGGACAGAGGGGACGTTGCGTACGGCCCGGGTCCCGGGCTCCGGGACGTCTCCCCGGGGAGCACCTACTCCCTACGCCGGACCGGGAGCGTACGCAGGTCGTCCTTGGGGATGAGCGCATCCGTCCCCGAACAGTGCGGTAATGGATGCAGGGCCCGTACTGTGGGTTCTGTTGCAGTCGCTGGAGCTGGAGTCGGTCAGAAGGGGGCGCGCGAAGCCCATGAGCGGTGTCATGAAGCGTATGGGGATGATCTTCCGCGCGAAGGCCAACAAGGCCCTTGACCGGGCCGAGGACCCGCGCGAGACCCTCGATTACTCGTACCAGAAACAGCTTGAGCTGCTGCAGAAGGTGCGCCGCGGCGTCGCCGACGTGGCGACCAGCCGCAAGCGCCTGGAGCTCCAGCTCAACCAGCTCCAGTCCCAGTCGTCCAAGCTGGAGGACCAGGGCCGCAAGGCGCTCGCGCTGGGCCGCGAGGACCTGGCCCGCGAGGCGCTGTCCCGCCGCGCCGCGCTCCAGCAGCAGGTGACCGACCTGGAGACGCAGCACGCCACCCTCCAGGGCGAGGAGGAGAAGCTCACCCTCGCGGCCCAGCGCCTCCAGGCCAAGGTGGACGCCTTCCGCACGAAGAAGGAGACCATCAAGGCCACCTACACGGCGGCCCAGGCGCAGACCCGCATCGGGGAGGCGTTCTCCGGCATCTCCGAGGAGATGGGCGACGTGGGCCTGGCGATCCAGCGGGCCGAGGACAAGACCGCCCAGCTGCAGGCGCGGGCCGGTGCCATCGACGAGCTGCTCGCCTCCGGCGCCCTGGACGACCAGTCCGGCATGCACAAGGACGACATCCAGGCCGAGCTGGACCGGCTCTCCGGTGGTACGGATGTAGAGCTGGAGCTGCAGCGCATGAAGGCCGAGCTGGCCGGAGGGAGCTCGTCCGACCGGCAGGCCATCGAGGGCGGCCAGGGCCAGTCGCAGCCCCAGCGGCAGCCGCAGGACACCCCGCGCTTCGACAAGCAGTAGGCCACGCCTAGGAGGGCGACATGATCGTGAGGATCATGGGGGAGGGACAGGTGACGCTGGCCGACGGCCGCCTCGCCGAGCTGGACAAGCTGGACGACGAGCTCCTCGCCGAGATGGAGAACGGCGACGGCCCCGGTTTCCGCGCGACCCTCCAGGCCCTGCTGGCCAGGGTCCGTGAACTGGGCGAGCCGCTGCCGGACGACTCCCTGGAGCCGTCGGACCTGATCCTCCCCTCCCCGGACGCCACCTTGGAGGAGGTCCGGGAACTCCTGGGCGACGACGGTCTGATCCCGGACGGTTCCTGAGAACGCACGCCGCTCTCAGCCCGTCCGGGGGCGCGGCCCCCGGCTCGCCCGCCGGGACGCCGGGTGCCGCACGCACCGGCGTCCGCCCCGCTACCGTGAACCCGCGTGAGCACCCTCGCCCGCGCCCGCTGCCGCCTGGGCGCGCACCCCTCGGTCCTGGACGCGGCCCTCGCGGCGGCCGTCCTCGTGTGCATGGTGGCCGGATCCTTCGCCGACCCGCACGGCCCCGACGGCGTCACCTGGGGCGTACGCACCCCCGATCCGCTCAGCCTCCTGCTCATGGTGCTCGGCGCCGCCGCGCTCGTCCCGCGCCGCCGCGCCCCGCTGGCGGTCCTCGCGTTCACCGGCTGCCTCTCGGTCGTCGAGTGCGTCACCGGTGACCCCCGCGCCCCCGTCGTCATGTCCGCCGTCGTCGCCCTCTACACCGTCGCCGCCACCACCGACCGCTCCACCACCTGGCGGGTCGGCCTGCTCACCATGGCCGTGCTGACGGGCACCGCCATGCTGGCCGGCCCCCTGCCCTGGTACGCGCAGGACAACCTCGCCGTCTTCGCCTGGACCGGCATCGGCGCCACCGCCGGGGACGCCGTCCGCAGCCGTCGCGCCTTCGTGCGGGCCATCCGGGAACGCGCCGAGAAAGCCGAGCGGACCCGCGAGGAGGAGGCCAGGCGCCGCGTCGCCGAGGAGCGGCTGCGCATCGCCCGCGACCTGCACGACGTCGTCGCCCACCACATCGCCCTCGTCAACGTCCAGGCCGGGGTCGCCGCACACGTCATGGACAAGCGGCCCGACCAGGCCAAGGAGGCCCTCGCCCACGTACGGGAGGCCAGCCGGTCCGCGCTCGACGAACTGCGCGCCACCGTCGGCCTGCTCCGCCAGTCCGGCGACCCCGCGGCCCCGACCGAGCCGGCCCCCGGCCTGGACCGGCTGGACGAACTCGTCGCCACCTTCCACCACGCCGGCCTGCACGTCGAGGTGGCCCGCGCCGACCAGGACACCACCCTGCCCACCGCCGTCGACCTGGCCGCCTACCGGATCATCCAGGAGGCCCTGACCAACGTGCAGAAGCACGCCGGGCCGCGGGCGAAGGCCGAGGTCAGCATCGTCCGGGTGGGGACCGGCATCGAGGTCACCGTCCTCGACGACGGCGCCGGCGAGGCGCGGGCCCCCGCCGACGGCGGCGGACACGGGCTGCTCGGCATGCGCGAGCGCGTCACCGCCGTGCGCGGCACCCTCACCACCGGTCCCCGCTACGGGGGCGGTTTCCGGGTCCATGCGATCCTTCCCGTCCAGAACCGTGACGACGCCGCGAAGGATGCCGTATGACGATCCGTGTCCTGCTCGCCGACGACCAGGCACTGCTGCGCAGCGCCTTCCGGGTGCTCGTCGACTCCGAGCCCGACATGGAGGTGGTGGGGGAGGCGTCCGACGGCGCCGAGGCCGCACGGCTGGCCGCCGAGCACCGGCCCGACGTGGTGCTGATGGACATCCGGATGCCCGGCACGGACGGCCTCGCCGCCACCCGGGCGATCAGCGCCGACCCCGCCCTCGCCCAGGTCCGCGTGGTCATACTGACCACCTTCGAGGTCGACGACTACGTGGTGCAGTCGCTGCGCGCCGGCGCCTCCGGCTTCCTCGGCAAGGGCTCGGAACCGGAGGAGCTGCTCAGCGCGATCCGCGTCGCGGCCGGCGGCGAGGCACTGCTGTCGCCGACCGCCACCAAGGGCCTCATCGCCCGCTTCCTCGCCCAGGAGGACACCGCGGACGACGCGGCCCGCGACCCCGCCCGCGCCCGGAAGCTGGACTTACTGACCGTGCGGGAGCGCGAGGTGCTGGTGCAGGTGGCCGGCGGGCACTCCAACGACGAGATCGCCGAGCGGCTGGAGGTCAGCCCGCTCACGGTCAAGACGCACGTCAACCGGGCGATGGCCAAGCTGGGCGCCCGCGACCGGGCCCAACTGGTGGTCATCGCGTACGAATCCGGGCTGGTACGTCCAAGGGTGGAGTGATCTCCATCCGGTCGTACTGCGGTGGGAGTATGCGCCGGATAAGGAAATGGACCTGGGGCCTAGGGAACCGGGGGCGTCCATGCCCCAGGGTGTTGAGTGGGCGCCCACCTGTGCCCTTCCTCCGCTCGGCCACAGAAGAGAGACCCTGATCCATGTCCTGGCTGTCGAGATTCAGCCTCGCGCAACGGGCCCTGATAGGGCTCATGTCGATCGTCGCGCTCGTCTTCGGGGCGATCGCGATCCCCCAGCTCAAACAACAGCTGCTGCCCACCATCGAACTGCCCATGGTGTCCGTGCTGGCGCCGTACCAGGGTGCTTCGCCCGACGTGGTCGAGAAGCAGGTCGTCGAACCGATCGAGGACAGCCTCGAAGCGGTCGACGGCGTCTCGGGCATCACCTCCACGGCCAGCGAGGGCAACGCCGTGATCATGGCGTCCTTCGACTACGGCAACGGCACCCAGCAACTGGTCGCGGACGTGCAGCAGGCCGTCAACCGGGCCCGCGCCCAGCTCCCGGACGGTGTGGACCCGCAGGTCATCTCCGGCTCGACGGACGACATCCCCACCGTCGTCCTCGCCGTCACCTCGGACAAGGACCAGCAGGCGCTGGCCGACCAGCTCGACAAGACGGTCGTGACGGAGCTGAAGGGCATCGACGGGGTCGCCCAGGTCGTGGTCGACGGCGTGCGGGACCTCCAGGTCACCGTCACCCCCGACCAGGCGAAGCTCGCGAAGGCCGGCGTGAGCCCGATGGCCCTCACCCAGTCCCTCCAGGCGGGCGGCGCGACCGTCCCGGCCGGCTCGTTCGACGAGGGGGGCGCCAACCGCACCGTCCAGGTCGGCGGCGGCTTCACCTCGCTGGATCAGATCCGGAACCTGATGGTCACCGGCGAGGGCGTGAAGAAGCCGGTGCGCCTCGGTGACGTCGCCACCGTCGAGGAGGAGGAGGCCAAGGCCGACTCCCTCACCCGCACCAACGGCAAGCCGTCCCTCGCCGTCGCCGTGACGATGGACCACGACGGCAGCGCGGTCGCCATCTCGAACGCCGTCGAGGACAAGCTGCCCGGCCTGCGCGAACAGCTCGGCTCCGGCGCGACCCTCACCGTCGTCAGCGACCAGGGCCCGGCGGTGTCGAAGGCCATCTCGGGTCTGACCACGGAGGGCGGGCTCGGTCTGCTCTTCGCCGTCCTCGTCATCCTGGTCTTCCTGGCGTCGATCCGCTCCACCCTGGTCACCGCGGTCTCCATCCCGCTGTCGGTGGTGCTGGCGCTGATCGTGCTGTGGACGCGCGACCTGTCGCTGAACATGCTGACGCTGGGCGCGCTCACCATCGCCATCGGCCGCGTGGTCGACGACTCGATCGTGGTCCTGGAGAACATCAAGCGGCACCTCGGCTACGGCGAGGAGCGCCAGGAGGCCATCCTCAGGGCCGTCCGCGAGGTCGCCGGAGCGGTCACCTCCTCCACCCTCACCACGGTCGCCGTGTTCCTGCCGATCGGTCTGGTCGGCGGCATGGTCGGCGAGCTGTTCGGCTCCTTCAGCCTGACCGTCACCGCGGCGCTGCTGGCCTCCCTGCTGGTGTCGCTGACGGTCGTGCCGGTGCTGTCGTACTGGTTCCTGCGCGCCCCGAAGGGCACCCCGCAGGACGCCGAGGAGGCGCGGCGCCTGGCCGAGGAGAAGGAGGCGAAGAGCCGCCTGCAGCGTCTCTACGTCCCGGTCCTGCGCTTCGCCACCCGCCGCCGCCTGACCAGCGTGGCCATCGCGGTCGTCGTGCTGGTCGGCACGTTCGGCATGGCGCCGCTGCTGAAGACGAACTTCTTCGACCAGGGCGAGCAGAAGGTCCTCAGCATCAAGCAGGAGCTGAAGCCGGGCACCAGCCTCGCGGCGACCGACGCCCAGGCGGAGAAGGTCGAGAAGCTGCTCGGCGACACCGAGGGCGTCAAGGACTTCCAGGTCACCGTCGGCTCGTCCGGCTTCATGGCCGCCTTCGGCGGCGGCACGGACACCAACCAGGCCTCGTACCAGCTGATGCTGGAGGACTCGGCGAACGCCGAGGACGTCCAGGACCACATCGAGGACGGGCTCGCGAAGCTCGACGGCATCGGCACCACCACGGTCTCCGCCGGCGACGGCTTCGGCAGCCAGGACCTGAGCGTGGTCGTGAAGGCGGCCGACGCGCAGGTGCTCCGCCAGGCCGCGGAGCAGGTCCGCAAGACGGTCGCCGGGCTCGACGACGTCACCGACGTCACCAGCGACCTGGCCCAGAGCGTGCCGCGCATCTCGGTCAAGGCCAACGCGAAGGCCGCCGAGGCCGGGTTCACCGACCAGACGCTCGGCGCGGCCGTCGCCCAGGCGGTGCGCGGCACCCCGGCAGCCAAGGCGGTCCTCGACGACACCGAACGCGACGTCGTCATCAGGTCGGCCCAGCCCGCCGAGACGATGGCCCAGCTGAAGGCCCTGAACCTCGGCGCCGCCAAGCTCGGCGACATCGCCATCGTGCAGCTCGTGGACGGCCCGGTGTCGATGACCCGCATCGACGGTCAGCGCGCGGCGACCATCACCGCCAGGCCGACCGGTGACAACACCGGCGCGGTGGGCACGGCGCTCCAGTCGAAGATCAAGGGACTGGACCTGCCGGCCGGCGCCACGGCCGAGATCGGCGGCGTCACCGCCGACCAGGACGACGCGTTCGCCAACCTGGGCCTGGCCATGCTCGCGGCCATCGCGATCGTGTTCATGCTGCTGGTCGGCACCTTCCGGTCGCTGGCCCAGCCGCTGATCCTGCTGGTGTCGATCCCGTTCGCGGCGACCGGCGCGATCGGCCTGCTGATCGCCACGGGCACCCCGATGGGCGTCCCGGCGATGATCGGCATGCTGATGCTGATCGGCATCGTGGTCACCAACGCGATCGTGCTGATCGACCTCATCAACCAGTACCGCAAGCAGGGCCACGGCGTCGTCGAAGCGGTGATCGAGGGCGGCCGGCACCGTCTGCGGCCCATCCTGATGACGGCCCTGGCGACCATCTTCGCCCTGCTGCCGATGGCGCTGGGCGTCACCGGCCAGGGCGGCTTCATCGCCCAGCCGCTGGCGGTGGTCGTGATCGGCGGCCTGATCACCTCGACCCTGCTGACCCTGCTGCTGGTCCCGACGCTCTACGCGATGCTGGAGCTGCGCAAGGAGCGGCGCGCGAAGAAGCGGGCGGCCAAGCGGGAGCCGAAGCCGGAGGTCTCCGAGGAACCGGAGCCGGCGCAGATCTGACCGGCCCGACCGCATGACGAAGGGGGCCGCACCCCATGGGGTGCGGCCCCCTTGCCCGTACGACCGCCGGAGGCTACGGCAGCGCCAGCATCCGCTCCAGCGCCAGCTTCGCGAACGCCTCGGTCTCCTTGTCGACCTCGATCCGGTTGACGAGGGTGCCCTCGGCGAGGGACTCCAGTGCCCAGACCAGGTGCGGCAGGTCGATGCGGTTCATCGTCGAGCAGAAGCAGACCGTCTTGTCGAGGAAGACGATCTCCTTGCCCTCGGGAGCGAAACGGTTCGCCAGCCGGCGGACCAGGTTCAGCTCGGTGCCGATGGCCCACTTGGAACCGGCCGGGGCCGCCTCCAGGGTCTTGATGATGTACTCGGTCGAGCCGACGTGGTCCGCCGCGGCGACGACCTCGTGCCGGCACTCGGGGTGCACCAGGACGTTCACGCCGGGGATGCGCTCGCGCACGTCTTTCACCGAGTCGAGGCTGAAGCGGCCGTGCACCGAGCAGTGCCCGCGCCACAGGATCATCTTCGCGGCGCGCAGCTCCTCGGCGGTCAGGCCGCCGTTCGGCTTGTGCGGGTTGTAGAGGACGCAGTCCTCCAGGGACATGCCCATGTCCCGCACCGCGGTGTTGCGGCCCAGGTGCTGGTCGGGCAGGAACAGCACCTTCTCGCCCTGCTCGAAGGCCCAGTCCAGGGCCCGCTCGGCGTTGGAGGACGTGCAGATGGTGCCGCCGTGCTTGCCGGTGAACGCCTTGATGTCCGCGGAGGAGTTCATGTACGACACGGGCACGACCTGCTCGGCGATCCCGGCCTCGGTCAGCACGTCCCAGCACTCGGCCACCTGCTCGGCGGTGGCCATGTCCGCCATGGAGCAGCCGGCCGCCAGGTCGGGCAGGACCACCTTCTGGTCGTCGGAGGTCAGGATGTCCGCCGACTCGGCCATGAAGTGCACGCCGCAGAAGACGATGTACTCGGCCTCCGGGCGCGCGGCCGCGTCCCGGGCCAGCTTGAAGGAGTCGCCCGTGACGTCCGCGAACTGGATGACCTCGTCGCGCTGGTAGTGGTGACCGAGGACGAAGACCTTGTCCCCGAGCTTCTCCTTGGCCGCACGGGCGCGCGCGACCAGGTCCGGGTCGGAGGGCGAGGGCAGGTCGCCGGGGCACTCCACGCCGCGCTCGCTCCTCGGATCGGCCTCGCGGCCGAGCAGCAGCAGGGCGAGGGGCGTCGGCTGCACGTCGAGCTCCTGGGGTTGGGCGGTGGTCACGACACGCACCCTTTCTAGTTTTCGTCGAACTGACGCTATATATCATAACCGCTTCACGTCACTTTGACGATGTCCATCGTGTCGATGTGACGTGAATCCCGGTTCCCGGGGCGCTGTCCGCGCTCCGGGGCATGTGCGAGCATGAGTGAGAAGGCCGAGGAGCACACCACGGGTCCGTCCCGGAATGAATCCGCGGCCCCGTCGGTTGGAACCGTCGGCAAGCAGTCTCCGTACAACCCGGGAGAGATGTAGATGTCCGTATCGGACGAGACCACCACCGTCACCGACGGCATCATCCTGACCGACGCCGCCGCGGCCAAGGTCAAGGCCCTGCTCGACCAGGAAGGCCGTGACGACCTGGCGCTGCGCGTCGCCGTCCAGCCCGGCGGCTGCTCCGGCCTGCGCTACCAGCTCTTCTTCGACGAGCGTTCGCTCGACGGCGACGTCGTGAAGGACTTCGGCGGGGTCAAGGTCACCACCGACCGCATGAGCGCCCCGTACCTGGGCGGCGCCACCATCGACTTCGTGGACACGATCGAGAAGCAGGGCTTCACGATCGACAACCCGAACGCGACGGGTTCCTGCGCCTGCGGCGACTCCTTCAGCTGAGCCGCGCGACATCGTGCGAAGGGCGGCGGCCCGGGGGTTCCTCCCCGGGCCGCCGCCCTTTTCCCGCTCCTCCCGCTTTCCCGCCGTCCGTTCCGGCGGGCGTCAGCGGTCACCGGACGGCGCCGGAAGCCGCGCGCCCGGCCTGAACACCGGGATTCCCCTGCCGTCCGTCCCCACGACCCTCCGGTCGCCCAGCGGCTCGCCGAGCGTCACCGTCCGCTCGTACTCCTTGGCGATCAGGATGCAGATCCGGTCCGGATGCGGGGTCTCGGTCACCGTGACCGTCACGTGCCCCGCGTGCTCCTTCGCCGTCGCGTCGTAGTCGGAGCACACCCCGCCGGTGAAGTGCACGGTCAGCTCGGTGCCCTCGGCCGTGTAGCCGCTCACCCGCACGTCGCGCGGCGAGGCCGGCGGCGAGGCCGGCCGGTCGGACGGGGACGGGGCGGCGGAGGTCAGGTACGCCGGGTCGACCGCCGGATACGTCACCGTGAAGGTGTCCTCGGTACCCGGCGCCCGCACCTCGAACAGCCAGGACGGCACCAGCGCCGGCCGCCCCCGCTCCGGGTGCACGGCCAGCCCGAACACCGCGTCCCGGACCGTGATCGTCTCCCGGTCGGACGGCTGCGGCTTCCCCGGCTTCCCGGGCGCACCCGTCGACGGCTCGCACGGCCCCTGCTCCGTGCCCTCCTCCAGCGGTACCGGCCCCGCGCAGCCGCCGGTCCCGGCCCGGGAGCCGCCGCCCGGCGAGTTCAGCAGCGCCAGCGTCTCCTTCGCGTCCAGGACCGGATACGTGTCCCCCTTGATCGGCGCCGCCATCTGGCCGCTGCCGCCGACCACCTCGCCCCACGCGTCGACGACCACGCCGGTCGTCCAGCCGTACGTCGGCAGCCCGCCGACCTCGGGTTCGGCGTTCACCGCCCGCCGGGCGCCCATGACCTGGCTCGCGTCCAGTTCGGCGGCGTCCTGACCGAGCGCCTCGAGCACCGGCGCCGCCGCCTTCTTCGCGGCCGCCTCGCTCACCGGTGTCCCGTCGGCGGACGGCGCCTTGCACACGGCGCCCTTCTTGCAGTTGTCGGTGCCGGGGGTGTGGCGCCGGAACGTCCAGGCCCCCGGCGCCTGCCGGTCCACCGTGAGCAGCGGGCCCGCCCCGTCCCCGGTGGTGCCGGCCTTCCACGCCCCGCCCTGGAGCCGCGGTGCCCCGTCGACGCCGAGGGCCTTCGCGAGGCGGGCCACCTCCGCCCGGCCGACCTCGCCCTTCACCCGGTACACGGGCGCCGAGCCGGGCCCCTCGGGGAGCGGGCCGTCGGCGCGGTAGGTGACGCCGTACGGGTCGGGTTCGCCGGGCGCGATGCCGTGGGTGCCGCCACCGTCCGGGGACGGCGCTCCGTACCCGTCGAGGGCGAGCGGCGGGGGAGTGGCGTCGCCCGGCGCCCCGGACGACGTACCGCCGCCCGAGCCGCCCCCGGAGGCGGACGCGGCCAGGTACGCCCCGCCGGCCCCCACGAGCATCACGGCGGCGACGGACGTGACGACGACCGCCCGGGGACGCCGCCGCGCGGGACGCCCGGTGCCCGCCTCGCCGGCGGCGGGGGCGTCGTCGTTGTCGGGTCGCTCGGTGTTCACCGCATCGCTCCTTCGGCTGTTGCTGGGGACAGCGATGGGACGCGGTGGGGGAGGATCCGGTTCCCGCCGGCCGGCGCGGGTCGCCCGGACGGCCGCAGGAGCGCCGGACGGGTCCTACTGGTCGCCGTAGTCCGACATCGCCTCCAGCAGCCGGGCCGACGTGCGCGGCACCCGCACGCCGTGGATCAGCGACAGGGGGACGGGGCGGGCCGGGAGCCGTACGGGCGGCGACCAGCGCGGAGCCATCCGGGCGCAGTCGCCGCGCAGCGACGCCAGATCGCCCTCCAGGTCGGCCGGGGCGGGTGCGACGGTCTTCGGGTTCGTCATAAGGGAACCGTAGGCACGTTCCGGGCGGCGTAGGAAGTTCTACTATCGGGTAGTTTTGCCTGCTTCGGAGTCGGGCCACCGCCGGGTAGCGTGAACTGTCAATCCCGCCTCCCCTCAGGAGAGAGTCCACGCCGTGCGCATCGCAGTCACCGGCTCCATCGCCACCGACCACCTCATGACCTTCCCCGGCCGCTTCTCCGACCAGCTCGTCGCGGACCAGCTGCACACGGTCTCGCTCTCCTTCCTGGTCGACAAGCTCGACGTGCGCCGGGGCGGCGTCGCGGCGAACATCGCCTTCGGCATGGGCCAGCTCGGCACCCGGCCGATCCTGGTCGGCGCGGCCGGCTCGGACTTCGACGAGTACCGCGCCTGGCTGGAGCGGCACGGCGTCGACACCGACTCGGTGCGCATCTCCGAGACGCTGCACACCGCCCGCTTCGTCTGCACGACCGACGCCGACCACAACCAGATCGGCTCCTTCTACACGGGCGCGATGAGCGAGGCCCGCCTGATCGAGCTGAAGACCGTCGCCGACCGCGTGGGCGGGCTCGACCTGGTCTCCATCGGCGCCGACGACCCGGAGGCGATGCTCCGGCACACCGAGGAGTGCCGCGCGCGGAACATCCCGTTCGCCGCCGACTTCTCCCAGCAGATCGCCCGGATGAACGGCGACGAGATCCGGATACTGCTGGAGGGGGCGACCTACCTCTTCTCCAACGAGTACGAGAAGGGGCTCATCGAGACCAAGACCGGCTGGACGGACGAGGAGATCCTCGCCCGCGTCGGCCACCGGGTCACCACCCTCGGCGCGCGGGGCGTGCGGATCGAGCGGGCCGGCGGGGAGACCATCGAGGTCGGCGTCCCGGACGAGGAGCGCAAGGCCGACCCGACGGGCGTCGGCGACGCCTTCCGCGCGGGGTTCCTGTCGGGACTGGCCTGGGGGGTGTCCCTGGAGCGTGCGGCGCAGGTCGGCTGCATGCTGGCGACCCTCGTCATCGAGACGGTCGGCACGCAGGAGTACCAGCTGCGCCGCGGTCACTTCATGGAGCGGTTCACGAAGGCGTACGGGGACGAGGCGGCCGCCGAGGTCCAGGCGCACCTGGGCTGAGTCCGGGGCCGGCGACCACGCTTCCGCCCCGCGAGGAGCGAGGAGCGAGGAGCATGGTGCGGGTGCGGGTGCGGGTGCGGGTGCGGGTGCGGGTGCGGGTGCGGGTGCGGGTGCGTGGGGCTGAGTGCGCGCCCGCGGCGGCAGTCGCACGGCGGCACGGCCCCGCACCCCTCGGCCGCGTCAGCTCACCCGGCGGACCAGGTACGCCGTTGCTCCGTCCGCCGGTTCCTCGCCCGCGTACTCCTGCCCCCGCATCTCGCACCACGCCGGGATGTCCAGGCGGGCCGCCTCGTCGTCGGAGAGGACGCGGACCGTGCCGCCGACGGGGACGTCACCGATGACCTTGGCCAGTTCGATCACCGGAACGGGGCAACGCCGGCCGATCGCGTCCACGACGAGGTCGGCCCCCGTCTCCCGGACGGGCTCCGTCCCCGTCGGCGCCCCCAGCTTCTCGCGCACCGCGGCCACCGTGCCCGGCAGCACCTCCAGGAACCGCTCGACGTCCTCGGCGGGCGTCCCCGGCGGCAGCGACACCCGGACGTTGCCCTCGCTGAGCACGCCCATCGCCTTCAGGACGTGGCTCGGCGTCAGGGTGCTGCTCGTGCAGGACGAGCCGGACGAGACCGAGAAGCCCGCGCGGTCCAGCTCGTGCAGCAGGGTCTCCCCGTCGGCGTAGAGACACGAGAAGGTGACGACCCCGGGCAGCCGGCGCACCGGATCGCCGGCCACCTCCACGTCCGGCACCAGCGCCGGCACCCGCGCCCGGATCCGCTCCGTCAGTTCCCGCAGCCGGGCCGCCTCCTCGGCCGCCTCGGCCCGCACCGCCCGCAGGGACGCCGCCGCGGCCACGATCGCCGGGAGGTTCTCGAAACCGGGCGCCCGGCCCGACTCCCGCTCGTCCCCCGGCTCCTGCGGCGCGAACCGGACCCCCTTGCGCACCACGAGCAGCCCCACACCCGAGGGCCCGCCCCACTTGTGGGCGCTCGCCGCGAGCAGCGACCAGTCGCCCGCCACCTTCCCCCAGCCGAGCGACTGGGCCGCGTCCACCAGCAGCGGCACCCCCGCCGCCCGGCACGCCTCCGCCACCTGGGCCACCGGCTGTTCGGTGCCCACCTCGTGGTTGGCCGACTGGAGACAGGCCAGCGCGGTGCCGCCGCCCAGGGCCGCCGCGTACGCCGACGGATCCACCGCCCCCGTCCGGTCCACGGGGACCCGGGTGACGGTCCCGCCGTTCTTCTCGTGCGTCTCGGCCGCATGCAGTACGGAGGAGTGTTCGACCGCCGACACGATCAGGTGGTGTCCGACGCGCCGCCGCCCCGCCAGTGCTCCGGCCACCCCCGAATGCACCGCACGTGTCCCCGAAGGGGTGAACACCAGCTCGTCCGCCCGGCACCCCACCGCATCGGCCGCCGCCTCCCGGGCCGCGTCGAGCAGCAGGCGCGCCCGGCGCCCTTCCCGGTACAGCCGCGCGGGATCGGCCCACCCTTCGTCCAGGGAGGCCAACAGCGCCTGCCGGGCGACGGGATGGAGAGGAGCAGCGGAAGCAGCGTCGAAGTAGGCCACACGGCAACGCTATGACGTCCGGCGGGACGACGCCGCCGAGGGGCACGGGTCTGCGGCGATGCGCGGTTCCGCCGCACGGGCGCGGCACGCCGCGACACACCGTCAGCCGCCGGACGAGCCCCGGCCGCTGCCCCCGTGGGCGCCCCACCCCACCCTTCGGAGTGACCGGCGGCGCGTATGCCACCCTCCCCGCGACCCCCCGGAGGGCGTCGGCTAGGGTTTGGTCCGCATAAACATCAAACCCCTGCCCGACGCAGGGCGGCGACCGACCAGCGAGAAGGCCGCAGCCGAACAGCGCGGGCGAGACTCTCGGGAAGGCGCTACGTGAGTCCCAACGGCTCCGACCGCTCGCCGCGGCGCCCGATGCGGCGGAAGCTGCTGCAGGCACTGACCGCGGGCCTGGTCCTGGCGACCGCCACCGGTTGCACATACAAGGACTTCCCCCGCCTTGGCATGCCCACCCCGACCACGGAAGAGGCTCCGCGGATCCTCTCCCTGTGGCAGGGTTCCTGGGCTGCCGCGCTCGCCGTCGGCGTGCTGGTGTGGGGCCTGATCCTGTGGTGTGCATTCTTCTACCGGCGCAGCCGCACCAAGGTCGAAGTTCCTCCGCAGACCAGGTACAACATGCCCATCGAGGCGCTGTACACCATGGTTCCGCTCATCATCGTCTCGGTGCTGTTCTACTTCACCGCCCGTGACGAGTCCGAGCTCCTGAGCCTCAAGAAGAAGCCCGACGTCACGGTGAACGTGGTCGGCTTCCAGTGGAGCTGGTGCTTCAACCACATCGAGGACGTCGCCGGTTCCACCGGGGACGCCAAGACCGCCGAGGCCTTGGCCCCGATCCCGGACCGGTTCAAGGACGACTTCCCGGCGAACGCCGGCGGCGTCTACGACTGCGGTACCCCCGGCACCCGGAACCCGCAGACCAACAACCCGGGCCCGACCCTCTGGCTTCCCAAGGGCAAGACGGTCCGCTTCGTGCTGACCTCGCGCGACGTCATCCACTCCTTCTGGGTGGTGCCGTTCCTGATGAAGCAGGACGTCATCCCGGGTCACACCAACGCCTTCGAGGTGACCCCCAACAAGGAGGGCACCTTCCTGGGCAAGTGCGCCGAACTGTGCGGCGTGGACCACTCCCGGATGCTGTTCAACGTGAAGGTCGTCTCCCCGGAGCGCTACGAGCAGCACCTTCAGGACCTCGCGAAGAAGGGGCAGACCGGTTACGTTCCCGCCGGCATCGCGCAGACGAGCCACGAGAAGAACCGGGAGACGAACAACCTGTGAGCATCCTCAACGAACCCCAGGGTGCCGCGGCAGGGTCCCACTACGAGGACGAGCTGCCGGTCAGGCGCCAGAGGCGTGGTGAAGTGGTCATCAAGTGGCTGACCACCACGGACCACAAGACGATCGGTACGCTGTACCTGGTCACGTCGTTCGCGTTCTTCTGCATCGGCGGCGTGATGGCGCTCATCATGCGCGCCGAGCTGGCCCGCCCGGGCCTGCAGATCATGTCGAACGAGCAGTTCAACCAGGCGTTCACGATGCACGGCACGATCATGCTGCTGATGTTCGCGACGCCGCTGTTCGCGGGCTTCGCGAACTGGATCATGCCGCTGCAGATCGGTGCGCCGGACGTGGCGTTCCCCCGGCTGAACATGTTCGCCTACTGGCTGTACCTGTTCGGCTCGACGATCGCGGTGGGCGGGTTCCTGACCCCGCAGGGCGCGGCCGACTTCGGCTGGTTCGCCTACTCGCCGCTGTCCGACGCGGTGCACTCGCCGGGTATCGGCGGTGACCTGTGGATCATGGGTCTGGCCTTCTCCGGCTTCGGCACCATCCTCGGCTCGGTCAACTTCATCACCACGATCATCTGCATGCGTGCCCCCGGCATGACCATGTTCCGCATGCCGATCTTCACCTGGAACGTCCTGCTGACCGGTGTGCTGGTCCTGCTGGCCTTCCCGGTGCTGGCCGCGGCCCTGTTCGCGCTGGAGGCGGACCGCAAGTTCGGTGCGCACATCTTCGACCCGGTCAACGGCGGATCGTTGCTGTGGCAACACCTCTTCTGGTTCTTCGGACACCCAGAGGTGTACATCATCGCGCTGCCGTTCTTCGGCATCATCAGTGAGGTCATCCCGGTCTTCTCCCGCAAGCCGATCTTCGGCTACTGGGGTCTGGTCGCGGCCACGATCTCGATCGCGGGTCTGTCCGTGACGGTGTGGGCCCACCACATGTACGTCACCGGTGGCGTGCTGTTGCCGTTCTTCTCGTTCATGACCTTCCTGATCGCGGTCCCGACCGGTGTGAAGTTCTTCAACTGGCTCGGCACCATGTGGAAGGGCTCGCTGTCCTTCGAGACGCCGATGCTCTGGTCCACCGGCTTCCTGATCACCTTCCTCTTCGGTGGTCTGACCGGTGTCATCCTGGCCTCGCCGCCGATGGACTTCCACGTCTCCGACTCGTACTTCGTGGTGGCGCACTTCCACTACGTCGTGTTCGGCACCGTGGTGTTCGCGATGTTCGCCGGCTTCCACTTCTGGTGGCCGAAGTTCACCGGCAAGCTGCTCGACGAGCGCCTGGGCAAGATCACCTTCTGGACGCTGTTCGTCGGCTTCCACGGCACGTTCCTGGTCCAGCACTGGCTGGGTGCCGAGGGCATGCCGCGCCGGTACGCCGACTACCTGAACGCGGACGGCTTCACCGCCCTGAACACGGTCTCGACGATCAGCTCGTTCCTGCTCGGCCTGTCGATCCTGCCGTTCTTCTACAACGTCTGGAAGACGGCCAAGTACGGCAAGCCGGTCGGCGTGGACGACCCGTGGGGCTACGGCCGCTCGCTCGAGTGGGCGACCTCCTGCCCGCCGCCGCGGCACAACTTCCTCACCCTGCCGCGCATCCGCAGCGAATCCCCGGCGTTCGACCTGCACCACCCGGAGATCTCCGCGCTCGACCAGCTCGAGAACGTCGGTCACGGTGAAAAGACCCTCGCTGGCGGCAAGGAGGCCGGCAAGTGAAGATCCAGGGCAAGATTTTCCTCTGGCTGAGCCTCTTCATCCTCGCCGTGGCGGTCACGTACGGCGTGTGGTCGAAGGAGCCGGCCGGCGCCACGGCCCTCTTCCTGGCCTTCGGCCTGTGCCTCATGATCGGCTTCTACCTGGCCTTCACGGCCAAGCGGGTGGACGCCGGGGCACAGGACAACAAGGAAGCGGACGTCGCCGACGACGCCGGCGAGGTCGGGTTCTTCAGCCCGCACAGCTGGCAGCCGCTGTTCCTCAGCATCGGCGGAGCCCTCGCCTTCCTGGGCGTGGCCGTCGGCTGGTGGGTCATGTACTTCTCGCTGCCGGTCATCCTGTTCAGCCTGTGGGGCTGGGTCTTCGAGTACTACCGCGGTGAGAACCGCACCCAGTGACACGCGTCCAGCGCCAAGGGCCCGGACACTCCTGATGGAGTGTCCGGGCCCTTGGCGTGCCGGACCCGCGTCACCCGTCCGGGCTACCCACCGTGCTGCCCTTGACGCCGCTCCCTAGCGTGAGGTCATGAGCAACACGGTTCACTTCCAGGCGCGGGGGCGTACGGTCGTCGGCTGCACCCTGCTGGTGATCGCTCTCGGCGCGAGCGTCACCGCCTGCATGGGCGACGACAATCCGCTGTCGGCCACGCCCTACGACGCGGCCGACCAGATCTCCTTCAACGGACCCACGGACGCCGGGAAGAAGGCCGACCCGGACAAGCCCTTGGAGGTCGTGGCCGAGGGCGTCGACGGGCGCATCACCGACGTGACGGCCGTGGACGCCGCGGGCCGCTACGTGGCGGGCGAACTCTCCGCCGACGGGGCCCGCTGGCACAGCACCTCGCCGCTGGCCGCGAGCGCCCGTTACACGGTGCGCGTCAGCACCGAGGACGGCGACGGCGCACCCGGCCGCAAGGTCCTCACCTTCGAGACGGGCAAGCCCGGCGCCAAGAAGACCCTGGACGTCAGCTTCGGGCCCGTGGCGGGCGCGTACGGCGTCGGCCAGCCCATCACGGCGGAACTGAGCCTGCCGGTCTCGGACAAGGCCCAACGAGCCGTGGTGGAGCGCGCCCTGCAGGTGCGGTCGACGCCCGCGGTGCAGGGCGCCTGGTACTGGGTGGACGACAAGAAGCTCCACTACCGGCCCCAGGAGTACTGGCCCGCCCACGCCACCGTCCAGGTCCGCAGCAACCTCGACGGCATCAAGATCGGCGACCGGCTGTGGGGCGGCAGGTCCACGTCACTGAAGATCACCACGGACGACCGCGTCGTCGCCGTCACCGACGCCGCCGCGCACACCCTGACGCTCTACCGGGACGGCGAGGAGGTCCGGAAGATCCCCGTCACCACGGGCAAACCCGGCTTCGAGACCCGCAACGGCGTCAAGGTCGTGCTGGGCAAGGAGCCCTTCGTACGCATGCGCAGCACCACCGTCGGCATCGCCGCGGGCTCGTCGGAGTCGTACGACCTCCCGGTGCACTTCGCCACGCGGGTCACCTGGAGCGGCGAGTACGTGCACGCCGCCCCCTGGTCCGTCGGCTCCCAGGGCTCCGCCAACGTCAGCCACGGCTGCGTCGGCATGAGCACCGGGAACGCCAAGTGGTTCTTCCGCGAGATCCAGGAGGGCGACATCGTCCAGGTGATCAACTCCGGCGGCAAGACCATGGAGCCCTTCAACAACGGCTTCGGCGACTGGAACCTGGACTGGGCCAAGTGGCGTCAGGGCAGCGCCCTTACGGGTGGCACCGACGCCGCGGACTCGCAGGAGGCGGCACGGCTGCGGCCGACGGTCGTGTGAGCACCCGCGAAGGGGGGCGGGGGGGGGGGGGGGGGGGGGGCCCCCCCCCCCCCCCCGGGGGGCCCCCCCCCCCCCCCGCCCCGGAAGGGCGCGCCCGGG
>NZ_JBIWJA010000065.1:0-24181 GCF_044764905.1 Streptomyces sp. NPDC093586
CCCGCGGAGCGGGTACCCCATCGCTGCGCGATGGGCAAGCGAACACCCGCGCTGCGCGCGGGTGTTGCGCTCCCGCTCCGCGGGAGCGCTGCTGCTCGCTGCGCGAGCAGCCCACCGGCCCGGCGCAGCCGGGCCGGTGACGCTCCGTCCGCTGCGCTCCCGGAGCTGCGGGGCCTTCGGCCCCGCGAGGTGGCTTCCGCTGCGCTCCAGCCACCCGGGGCGCTGTGCGCCCCAAAGGCCGGCCCCGCTGCGCGGGTCGGCCAACGGGCCTTCGGCCCGGGCAGCAAGGGGAGGGGGGTGGCGGGGGCCGGTGACTCTGCATCAGGTGATGCACCATGTAGCTTTGGCAGAACCACCCCACACCCGGTGCTTCAGACTCTAGCCCTGGATCAGCTCTGGAACCAGGGCCCGCCCCCGGTCCGTGTGGTCCGGGTTCAGGAGTCGGCCCCAGCACCGTGCACATAGGGCTCTTTCGGTGGGGTGCCCGGACCGGTTGAGAATGCGGTGTGTTTCGCTGTCGGCGAGCCATGTTGCTTCGGTGTGGTGCTCGCATACGGCGCACAACTGGAGTTTGCATCCGGGGGTGAGGCACTGTCCCCCGCGTTCCCAATTGACATATGCGATGCGCCCGATGATTTCTGCGGCCATTGGCCTACCTCTCTTTTTCAGAGGTCCCCGGGGGGTGGCTTTCCTGCCACCCCCCGGGGGTGTTCTACCGGGCTACTTGCTCGCGTTCTTGCGGCGGTTGGTCCTGCGGTCCAGGGCCGCCCGCAGGACGAGGGCGCGGCGGCTGGCGGCCGGGCAGGGTTCCAGGATGGCGCGGGTGTGCAGGGCGGCGCCCATTGCTGCCCCGGCGTCCAGGGCTTCCTGAATCTGGTTCAGGACGGCCTGGCTGGCGTCCACGGTGGTGGGGTGCGGGAACTCGCAGGGGCAGTCGTGCTTGCGCTCTGCGGCGAGGTTGATGAGCGCGAGGGGGTGCTCCTTGACGGGGATGCAGCCGGGGTGGCGGGTGATGGGGCGGGGGATGCCGTCGCCGTTGCGGCCCCGCAGGTGGCTCCAGAAGCGGTGTCCCTTCCAGCCGCACAGACGGCACTCCATCAGCCACGGCTGGTCGGCGCCGGGGTAGCCCTCCAGGGGCACCCACCCGAGCTGCGCGAGGCGGGACATGGCCTCGGCGGCGCGCACCAGGTTGGGCAGGGTGGGGCGCAGGTCCGGCAGGAGGTAGGCGTAGGTGCGGGTGGCCCGCAGGCCGACGATGGCGCGCATCCGCCCGGCGGGCGAGTGGACCGGCTCAGAGGCCGGGGCGGTGGGGCGGTGGCCCTGGTCGATGAGGGTCATGAGGTGGGCGGCGGCCTGGTGCCGGTCGGCGAAGCGCTTCATGAGCTGGCCGGGCATGGTCGCGTACCAGCTGCCGTGTCGGCGGGGGTCTGGTCGACGGTTACGGGGTAGGTGCCGTTTTCGTCGCGCTTGCCGATGACGTAGCGCTGCTGCTCTTCCATTGTTTTCCTTTTCGGTTGCGTTGGGTTTTCGGCTTTGCCGGTCGGGTGCCACTCCCTTTCGGCAAGGAAAACAATACTCAATGCGCGGGCCGAAATCAAAGATATGGAGGGGGAAAGCCGCAGGTCAGGAATCTTTTTTATTTTCTTTTTCTGCGTCGAATTTCCCGCAGCTGGGCCTTTTTTCGGGGTAGGCGGGGTGGGGCGCGGTGCCGGTCGTCGCTCCCGACAAAGCGCAGCGTGTCGGGGCCCGGTCGCCGCGCAGCGGGGGTCCGGCAAGGGTGGCGGAGCGCAGCGGAGGCGCCCGCAGCACGCGTAGGCGCGCAGCGCCGCAGGGGCCGCGCAGCGAGGGCGGGAGCGCAGCGGACGCCCGGTGCCCCTGCCGCGTGGCAGGCGGCGGCCGGTGCCGCGCCCCACCCCACCCACCCCGAAAAAGGGCTGTGCTGCGCCCTGTAGCCCCCGCTGCGCCCTGGCATGCCCCGCCGGGGGAGGAGGGGGCGCCGCAGGGCCGCAGCGCGGCGCACACTGGCCGTGCTGCGGCGGGCTATGCTGGCGGTGGATTCCTCTTTCGGGAGGTTTTCGGCTGGCCGGTACCCCGTGCCACCCGCTTCGGCGGACTGAGGGGTGCCGGCCTTTTCTGCTACTGGGCTCGGCGGGGGGCCTGCCGAGCGTCCCGTTCGGGCCCGAGTTGGAGGCGGGGACGAGGCAGCGGGTAAGCAGCCATCTGGGGTCCGTTCAGCGACCTACGAGCAGGGCGTTGTGGCACTGGCGCAGATCAGGGCCCGCGCCGGATCCTTCCAGCAGCACGAACGGCGCGGGTCGTCTGAGGAGGCGGAGACACGGCGGCCCGGACGTCTGGGAGCACTGACGGCCGTCCGACGCCCGTCACGACGCCCGATCGGCCGGAGCCTCCTCCAGCTTCCCGTACGAGTCGAGCCGCCAGCGGACCCCGCCATCGTCCGTGAACAGCAGGGCAGGACGGTTGTTGTCCACCGTCGCCTCCGGCCAGTCCGGTGACGCAAAGTCCACCGTGCGTCCCGCAGCGATCTCCGGTACAGGAACCGGACGTCGACCTCTATCGGGGTGGTTAGCCGCCTCGTGATCCGTCGCGGAGACGGCGTTGTAGGCGTCACCGAAGCGGACCAGTACGTCACGGATCGGCTCGCCACTGCCGTTCACGACGCGTACACGCCAACTGGTGTACGGCTCGTCAGGCGAGACGCTGTCACCGTTGCCGTAGAGGAAGAACACCATCTTGATCAACCGGGACTGGGCACGCCTCCGCTCTTCGGCCTGGGCCCGCAGCTCGGCGCGCTCCAGCTCCAGGTTCTGCCGCTGCTCGCCCATGAACCGCGTCTGCTCCGCGATGAACACCCGCTGCTCGCCGATCTGCTGCCGCTGGCTCCTGATCGTCTGGTACGCGAACCAGCCCGCCGCGAGCGCGCCCGCTCCGCCGACCCACGTCGGCACGTCTCCCCACTCCGCCGGCCCCACCACGCACCCCTCTCAGTCGCGGCCGCGCGACTCTTCGAGTGGATCTTGCGGCCACCTCAGTGTCTCGATTCACCGGACACTGACGCCTCCTCATTGTTCGCAGTTCCCGGACACTCGTGCCGTGATCTGAATCATCCACGTGCTCGCCGACGGCCTATGACCGCCCGGCGAGAACACACCCCTCCGGGGTGCGTTCTTCAGCGACTGGAGTCGGTGATGCCTGCGGCCAGTTCCGCCACGAGGTCCAGCACACCCTGCCCGAACGCGGTCGGCGCGACGAGGATGCCGAAGACCAAGACGATCAGTACCGTCAGCTTCTCGTCGTTGCGGCTACGCGCTTCGGTCCGCCGGCGCAACCGCACGACGATGATGACCGCCAGCAGCACCGCCACATTGATCGTCAGCACACACAACCCCCACCACAGAAGAACGACTCTCCTGGACAGGTTGAGCCGTCACGCGTTCCTGACGAGCCCGTGACCTGGAATGATGGCTGCAAATATCCGGCACATCGGCTGGATCGGCCGTCTTGGCTCCCGCAGCTGGCCAGAACGAGGGCACCACGCTAAGCAACCCGCTGCTCAGGTCGTGTCCTCCGCTCGCAAGGCCCGTTATGCGGGACGTGAAGACGAATGTGATCAAGGTAGGAACGGTGCTGGCCTCGCTGCTCCTGGCCGTGGGCGGCGGTGCTGGCCCTGCGGACGCCGCGGTGCTGACGCCGCGGGCCTGCAACACCGACGGCGCTGCCGCGCAGCTCCACGTCACAGCCCGCGCGGTGCACCTGCGGTCCGGCAAGGACACCTCGCACACCTCGCGGGCGCTCCTGACACGCGGCACCGACTTCTACGCGGAGTGCTGGGGCCAGTCCTCGGGCCGCACCTGGTGGGCATACGGCACGGTCATGTCGGGGCCGCACAACGGCAAGCGGGGCTGGGTGAGCGGAAACCACCTGGCAACCGGCTACCGACACTGACGGGCCGTCTCGTCGGCGCCCGCGGTCAAGTACCGAACGGTGCCACGGTGTCCGGGGACATGTCGGCGCGGGTGCGGTGCAGGCGTACCGGGTGGCGCCATCGGCCGGCGGCGTCGCGAGCGACGTCCGCCATCACTTCCACGACGGCGTCCGGCTGTACGAGCTGACGTCCAGGACGTCGCGTGAGCCCCACCCGGCGGTAAACGTGCGCCCTGTCCACGGGTGCGCCTCCTGCGCCGGGCTCAGCAGCGTGGCGAGTGAGGCGGAGGCGGCGCGGGCGAGCGAGGTTGTCCGGCCGGTGTAGCGCAGCGCGCCCGCGTGGTCGTACCGGCCCAGCAGCAGCGTTCGAGGCGCAGTGACGGGGCCGGTGACTGCACCCACGATGGCCTCTGCGGTGGCGCGGACCTTGTGTTTGCCCCACGCCCTGGCGCCGGGGCGATACGGCTCGGCCGGCCTCTTGAAGCACAGTCCTTCGAGGCCGGCGGCCGTCCAGGTCAGCCATTCGCGGGCGGTGTCCGCGTCGGTGGTCGACGGGCACAGCGTGAGCGGCGCGGATAGTCCCGCCTCGGTGAACAGTTCCTCGAGGGCGGAGCGGCGCCGGGCGTACGGCCACGCGGCGAGGTCCGCACCGTGCAGGCGCAGCACGTCGAAGGCGACGTAGTGGGCGGGCCACATCTGCGCGGCCGCCAGGGCGCCGGCACCGCGGCGCCGGGCGAGACGCTGCTGGAGCCGCTCGAAAGCGAGGCGGCCCGTCTCCCACACCACCAGCTCCCCGTCCAGGCCGGTGTCGTCGGGCAGCTGCGCGAGGGCGGCGGACCGGATCTCCGGGAACGCGGCCGTCATGTCCGTACCCTGCCGCGAGCGCAGCAGCACCCGGCCGTCGGCGTAGCGGGCGAGCTGGGCACGGTAGCCGTCCCACTTAGGCTCCGCCGCACAGCCGGGCGGCAGGTCGGGGCCGGCCATGGGAGTGGTGAGCATCGGATCCGGCAGCGTCCACGTCATGGCAGATGCCTTCTACCGCCGCCGGCATTCACCCCGGATCAGCCGGCGCGCAGCGTCCTGCCCCACCGCTCGACAGCCTTGGCGTCGCAGTACTCGCACAGCGGCGAGCGGGCCCCGCGCCCGTATTTGTGGGTGGGGCGGTGGCATGCGGCGCACGGGCCGATCTGATCACCGAGACAGATCAGCGGCGGCGTGGCGAGCACTCTGGCGAGGGTCTCTTTCCGCGCCGGCAGCGGAGGCGCGGGTTCGAGCCGGGCCAGGGTCACACCGTGCTCGGCAAGCAGTGCCGCGAGCTTCGCGGTGCTCCCGTCCATGTCTGCACTCAGATTTTCCTGCAATCTGCAGTATGGGATTCAGGAGGCGCGGCGGATGACCGCGGCGGGGCCGATGATGCTCTGGCCGAACTTGTCGCGTACCCGGTCGACGGCGGCCTCCGCGACGAGCCTGGCCTCACGGGTGTGGTCCAGGCTGATCTGCTGGGCCACCCGGTCGGCGTCGATGAGGTCGTCGCCCTTGAGGACCAGGCCCGTGATCCGGCCGCGCTGCAGACCGGCGGAGTCGATCAGCCGGTAGGCCATGGTCCGCAGGTCCTCGTCGTGAGCGGACGCTTCGGGCAGACGGCGGGTCTTCTCCCAGGTGCTGCCACCGGCGAACTGGAGTGTCAACGACACCACGCGGGCGGCTTGGCTGCGGCGGCGCAGCAGGCGTGCCAGCTTCACGACGAGGTCCAGCAGGGCCGCGCGGACGTCGGCGCCATCCAGAACGTGGCGGTCGAAGCGCAGGCGGACGGTGGCGGATGCGGGCAGGGTGCGGGGCACGACGGGGCATGGGTCGAGGCCGCGGGCCCGGTCGGCGGCGAGGCGGCCGGCTTTCCCGCCGAGGAGGCGTTGCGTGGTCTCGGGTGAGACTGCGGCGAGCAGGCCCACGGTGTGGATGCCGTAGTCGTGCAGCGCGCCGGCCTGGCGGGGTCCGATGCCGTGGAGGGCTTCGACCGGCAGTGGGGCCAGCCAGTCGGTCACACGGTCAGGGGTGACGGTCAGAACTCCGCCGGACGGGACGACCTGCGCGGACGCGGTGGCCGCGACGGTGATCGACGGACCGATCCCGACCCGCACGTCGACTCCGAAGCGGGACAGGGTGCGCACCCGCAGAATCTCGCCCAGCCGGTGCGTATCGGGTCCGTGGTAGCGCAGCGCACCCTTCAGCTCCACCAGCGCCGCGGTCGGCGGCAGCGCCTGCACCACCGGGGAGAGGTCGGCCAGCAGCTCCAGAACCTGCCGGTAGACCTCCTCCCGGACGCGATCGGGGCAGCGCACATGCATCACCGTCGGCACCCGGTCCGCCCGTGTGTCTGTGTCCGTCACGACCCTCACCTCCTCCACCACGTTATCGAACAGAAAATCGAACACGCGAGAGCGATGCGGATGGATTGCCGGGTCTAGAATCGAAAGTATGCTCGATGACCTGCCCTCTGACCTGGAACGTCTCCAGACACTCCGGGTCTGGCACGCCATGTGGGTGCAGCGCATCGACACGAAGATCGCCGCTGTCCGGCAACGGCAGGCCGAGGAGGAGTACGGGCGTCGCAACCGCCCTGCGCCAGCCGAGTGGATCGTCGAACTCGGCATCGGTGCCCGCCACCCGCCGCTGCAGATCCACGCCGGTGACTGCTACATGGCAGGCAGCCGGCGCCGCCCCGTCGACCGCGACGAGGCGCGACGCCTCCTCGCGGGGGGTCTAAAAGCCTGCGGGCATTGCCGGCCTGATGCCGAGCTGGAGATCATCAAGTGATCCCGCCACGGCGGCCCCGGGCAGGGTCTCCTCGTGAGCTTCAGAGTGTGCCGTGGTCAGCCTCCCTACCGGTCGCACTCCCACCGCACCGGCGGGCCATCACAGTGAACGCAGGGTCCGTGTGAGCGGCAGTGTGTCCATCCGGCATGCGGCAGCGCGACGCCAGGGCAGTCCAGTCCGCGCGAGCAGGACATGCTGCCGTCTACGTGGTCGAGTTGGAGGCCCGTGCAGTCGCCTCCCATGGCAGTGAGCGCAGCAGCGAGGCCCGTGAGGTCGGGCGGGCCCATCTCTCTGGCCAACTCGACCAGGTCCTCAAAGACGAAGTCGTCTGCCTGCTCAGGGCGGTCGGCCTGGAGGGCAGTGCACATCTCCTGGGTGATCCGGTGCCCGTTGATGAGCGGCCAGCCGTCGTCGCCCGCCTGCAGGGAGAGGGTGTCCACGCCGATCACGTCCGGCCGCCAGTCCCCGCTTTTGGGCTTCGGCAGCATCAAGGCCAGGGCCAGCCGGACGTCGTCGGCGGTGCGCACCTCGTGCACGGTGACCGACGGGACGCTACGAGACCCCTCCCGCAGGCGCCTGTCCCGTCGGGCTTGTTTCGCTCGCTTGGCATCTCGTCCCATTCCAGCCTCCGTCGATCGCTCCTCTTCTTACGAACGACGGACAGGCTCAGCCGGTAGCAGGTCGTCCCCCGGACGTACCCTCGGACCGGCAATCTCAGGATGACGACGCGGGCGCGAGCAAGCCCGTCGGTGTGTAGGGCGGGGCGGAGGCCGTTGTGGCGGCCTCGAACGACTCCTGGCAGCCCCGGCTCCAGGTAGGGGCCCGGGTTCTGCATCGCGACACGCAGACCCCAGCCCTGTGCGGGCGGGGTTGCGGGCCTTGCCCTCCCCTCCCCCATCGTCACGGCCAACGCCGAGATTCCTGGAGGAGACGTGAGCACCCAGCAGCAGCCGACGCAGCAGCCGACCGAGACGCCGGCACCCCAGCCGAGAGGACCTGAACCCCGCCGGGAATTTGCCCGGAAAGGCGCCCTGGCCGTGATCAGCGGCGCGGTATCCGGAACCGCGCGAGCGCTCTGGACCCACGCCCTGGGAGGTGGCTCCTGACGCGCGACCTGCCGCGCCAGAAGACGTGCCGGGGGTTCTACGATGGGCCGGTGACCGAGACACTGCCCCCTGTGGGCATTGACCTCTTCGACGTTGAACGGCTCGTGCTGACCGAGGGCATGGAGCCGCCGCTGCCGCCCCAAGACGCTGAGGCACGCGACCAGGTGTGGGACATGGCGGTCAAGGCCAACCCCGCCCTCTTCGACGGGCCCGCGGTGGCGTGCAGAGGCCTGGAGCGGTCCGCCCCGGGCGTCCTGCGTCTGTCGTGGGTGCGTGTGACCTACCGGCACTACGCCCTGCGTCGCGTTCCCCGCGCTACCGCACTGCCCTCGCTGTTCGTGAACACCGTCCAGCCGACAGACGACGGCCGCGTACTGGCAGCGAGGATGTCACCCTCGACGGCCGCCCCAGGCCGCTGGCAGCTACCTGGGGGGTCTGTGGAGCCTCCCCAGGACGGGGCGGTGCTGGACGAGGCGGCATTGGCCGGCCAGGCCGCACGCGAGCTGGCCGAGGAGTTGGGAGTCGCCGCGGTCGCGGAGGACCTGGAGCTGTGGGTCGTTACCCGAGGTGAAAACGGCAGTGTTGGATTGACCTACCTGGCTCCGCCCCTTCCCGAGGCGACGCTGCGCGCTCACTTCGCCGCTGCTGCGGTAGCCGAGCGCAGCCAGGGCCGCGAGCCCGAACTCGACGCCATCGTCCTGGTGCGCTCACCGGACGAACTGGCCGGCCTGAACGGCCCGCACGCGGACTACCTGGAGCCGATCGTCCGCCGTTTCGCCGAGCGCCGCTGACGTCAGGCGCCGGCGAGGAAATCCCGTCCCCGTTCGTCGAGCTCGGCCACGCACCGCAGGCCCCGGGCCTGGAACTTCCTGAGGTCGCTGCGCATGCGCGAGACCGCCTTGCGGGTGCGGACGGAGCGGACACCATCCATGTGGTCGATGGCCTTGTGCCAGGTGGCGCACGCCTGCTCGATGCTGCCCCGCTTGAGGTGCATCTCCGCGCCCGCGACCAGGTCCAGAGCGACGATCCGCGCGTAGGTGTCCGCCGGGCGCGCGGTGGCGGCCAGGGCGTACTGCTCGGCGGCGGCCCGGTGGTCTCCCACGGTCTCGTGGACCTTGGCGGTGCGGGAGTACACCGATGCGGCCGGCGGGCCCCAGGCCAGTGCCCAGAACGGCACCTCGTCGCCGGGGGCACCGGTCAGCAGGGCGCGGGCGTGTTCGGCTTCGGCCAGGGCCGCGCGGGGTTTGCCGCTCTTGGCCAGGGCGTGGGCGTACACGACGCGGAAGAGGGCTTCGGTCTGGGCATCCACCCGGCCCTTGGCCCGGTTCAGGCCGGTCTCGGCCAGGCCCAGGCAGTGTTCGGGGCGGTGGAGCTTGAGGCCTTGCATGGCCATCGTGCGCATCACGAATCCGTCGTGTCCGCGCAGGCCGGATTCGGCAGCCAGGGCGTAGGACTGTAGGTAGTAGCGCTGGGCGAGGCCTTGTTGGCCTGCATCGTAGCTTTTCCAGCCGAGCAGGTGGACGCCGCGGCTGGCGGCGGAAAGCATCTGCTGGCGGACGTCGTCAGTGCGGAACCGGGCCCGGCACAGCGGGGCGACGTCGTCGCGGAGGTAGGTGACCAGGGCGCTGCGGCCGTGTTGTCCGCCGTGGCGTTCGTCCATTTCAGAGAAGGCGTGGATCATGTCGCGGATGGCTGCGACTTCGGCCATGCCGACCGTGTGGCCGGTGCGGGCGGCCTGGGTGCGGGCGGCGATGTCCTGGACGTGGCTGAGGGGTAGGGCGGCGGCGGCCACGGAGTAGGCGGAGGCCGACAGGAAGCGGCGGCGGTCCAACTCGTACCTCCACATCGGCAGCAGGGCGTCCAGCGGGTCGCTCCCGAGGGACAGTCCGATGGTGTCACTGTCTGCCTCTGCTGGGCAGGGCAGGCCGAGGTCGGCGAGGGTCAGCAGGCGGCCCAGGCGCCGGGACAGGGCGACCGCGAGGTAGCGGGGCGTGTCGCCGCGAGGCACGGATCCGCTGAGCCAGTGCTCGACGTTGGACTTGTTCGTGCGTAAGCGGTCACCGCATTCGGCGGCGACGGCGCAGACTGCCTTGGCCAGCGCCTCGTAGGTGATCCCGGATTCAGCGACCAGGGCGCTGAGCTGGGTGTTCGGTGTCCGCGTGGTCATGAGCACCTGCCCCGATATACCCGATATACCACTTGGACTGTCCCTCACCGTACCGCTGCGTACGGCCGACAGGTTGACTGTTCATCAGGCCCAAGCCCGGCGGCCGAAGTACCGCCCAGGATCTGCTCCCGGGCCCACGTCTGCACACCGCATGTGATGCCCCGCGCCCCGAGGAGGGATCGCCTTGGATGAGCAGGACGACCGCTGGATCGCCGCTACGGCATCGGCTCTGCTGACGGCGGAGTGCGAACGGATACCGATCGAAGCTTTGACCGTCCGGCGGCCGGATCTGTCGCTGGAGATGGCCTACCGGGTGCAGGCGGCGGCGGTGGCCCGGCAGGTCGCGGGCGGCGCCCGCGTCGTCGGCCACAAGGCCGGGGTGACCTCTCGGGCCATGCAGGAGCAGATGGGCGTCGACGAACCGGACTCGGGCGTCCTGCTGAACCACACGGTGCTACCCGCCGGCGGCACCCTGGCCCGGTGCGCGCTGATGCAGCCGCGGGTGGAGGCCGAGATCGCGTTCCGGCTCGGCTGCGACCTGACGGGCGAGAACGTGGGCCTCGAGGAAGCGCAGGCGGCGGTGAAGGAGGTGTTTCTCGCCCTGGAGGTGATCGACACCCGGTTCACCAGCTGGCGCGTCACCGTCGCGGACAGCATCGCCGACAACGCGTCCTGCGCCCGGGTCGTCACCGGGCCCATGGTGCCGTTCAGCGCGGACATGGACCTGGCCGCCGAGCAGCTGGTCGTCAGCGTCGACGGTGCCGCCGTCGCGACCGGGGAAGGCCGAGCCGTCCTCGGCCACCCGCTCCATGCTCTGGCCTGGCTCGCCGGACGGCTGCACCGCTGCGGCGACGGGCTGCGTGCCGGGCAGCTGGTCCTGGCCGGGTCCGTGCACGCCAGCCTCCCGCTGGAGGCCCCAAGCACGGTTCGCACCCATTCGCCCCATCTGCCGTCGGCCGAGCTGCACGTCCGCTAGCCCCCTGGTGCCCGGCGTTCCACCGGCTCCGCCCCGCACTCCTCAACCATTCCTCCCTTGGCACGAAGGAGCGTCCGATGGCCGCTGATGAACAGCGTCTGCGCGTCGCCGTACTCGGCGCGGGCCTGATCGGTATCGACCTCGCCGACAAGATCCGCCGGTCGGCTTCGCTGGAACTGGCCCTGGTGGCAGGCCGTGGCCGGGACAGTCTGGGTCTGCGCCGGGCGGCCGACATGGGCTATCCGACCACCGCCGGGGGCATCCGCGCCGTGGTGGAAGCCGGCCCCTTCGACGTGGTCTTCGACGCCAGCAACGCCGATAGCCACGCCGAGCACTGGGCGGCGCTGCGGCCGACCGGCACCACCCTGATCGATTTGACCCCCACGGACCTCGGCACGGTCATCGTCCCGGGCGTCACCAGCAACCGGCCGGCGGGCCACCGGCACCTGAACCTCGTCAGCTGCGGCGGGCAGGCGGCCATCCCGCTCCTGCACGCCATCTCCCGACGCTGCTCCCCCGCCTACATCGAGGTGGTCTCGACCGGGGCGAGCGCGAGCGCCGGCCGGGCCACCCGCCTCAACCTCGATCAGTACATCGACACCACCTCGGCCGCGATCCGGACCTTCACCGGCGCCCAGGACGCGAAGGTGATGGTCAACCTCAGCCCCGCCCGTCCCGCGCCGCCGTTCCGGGTGGCCATGACCGTCCTCGCGGACGGCATCCGACCGGCTCCGGTCCGCACGAGCATCGCGGCCGCCGCCCACGCCGTGCGCGCCTACACGCCCGGGTTCAAGGTGACCTCGCTCGCCGTCGATCCGGGCCGGATCTCGGTCGCGGTGGAGGTGACCGCATGCGGCGGCCGCCTGCCCCGCCACGCCAGAAGCGTCGACATCATCAACGCCGCCGCCGTACTGCTCGCCGAGCAGACGGCTGCCGGCTCCCGATGAAGGGAAACCCGCCCATGGACACACCTCCCCCGCGCCCGTGGCCCACGATCCTGCTGCACGATCCGACCCTGCGCGACGGCCACCACGCCGTCGGCCACCAGCTCGACGCAGGCCAGCTCCGCGCCTACGCCACCGTCGCGAACGCCGCCAAAGTGCCGGTGGTGGAGGTCGGCCACGGCAACGGTCTGGGCGCCTCCAGCCTCCAGATCGGCCGCGCCCGGCTGGATGACGTCACGATGCTCACCACCGTCCGCGAGGCCCTCACCTCGTCGCGGATGGGCGTCTTCATGGCCCCCGGCTGGGGAACCTCCCGCGACCTGGCGGCCGCCGTCCACCATGGCGCCGACGTCGTACGGATCGCCGCCCACTGCACCGAGGCCGACGTCACCGAACGCCACCTCGGCGTCGTCCGCGACCTCGGAGCCGAAGCCCAGGGGGTCCTGCTCATGAGCCATATGACCGGCCCCGGCGAACTCGCCGAACAGTGCGCCTTGATGGTGAAGTTCGGCGCCCAGGCCGTCGGCATCATGGACTCCGCGGGCCACTACCTCCCGAGCGACGTCACCGAGCGCGTCAACTCCATCGCCTCGGCCGTCGACGTGCCGGTGATCTTCCACGGCCACAACAACCTCGGTCTGGCGGTGGCGAACAGCCTGGCCGCCGTGGACGCCGGGGCGTCGGTCATCGACGCGACGGCCCGTGGGTTCGGCGCCGGGGCCGGCAACGCCCCGCTCGAAGTCCTCGTGGCCGTCCTCGAACGCCGCGGCGTCCCCACCGGGATCGGCTTGCGCCAGATCCTGGCCGCCGCCGACGTCGCCGCCGAACGCCTGATGAAGGCCCCGCCGTCCATCGACTCGATCGCCGTGGCCAGCGGACTTGCCGGGGTGTTCTCCGGATTCAAGCGGCCCGTCCTGGAGACCGCCCGCGCCGAAGGCGTCGACCCCGTCGACCTGTTCCTCGCCCTCGGCAAGCGGCAGGTCGTCGCCGGACAGGAAGACCTGATCGGCGACGTCGCCCGTCAGCTCAAGGCAGCCACCCGATGACCGCCGCACCCCAGCCGGACGGGCAGGCGGCCGTCGTCTGCGCGATCGGTGCAGCGCTGCCCCCGCGCACCGTCTCGAACGCCGATCTGACCGCGCGGCTGGACACCACGGACGAGTGGATCCGCTCGCGGACCGGCATCACCCGGCGGCATGTGGCCGGGGCGGACCTGTCCACGACCGACCTCGTCGTACGGGCCGCCGCCCAGGCCCTCGCCGGCGGCGAACCGGCCCCGGTTCAGGCCCTGGTGGTGGCCACGACCACACCGGACCAATGCTGCCCGGCCACCGCCCCCGCCGTCGCCACCCGGCTCGGGCTGACCGGCATCCCCGCCTTCGACATCGCGGCCGGCTGCACCGGATTCCTCTACGGCCTGGCCACCGCGGCCGGACTCATCGCCGCCGGCACCGCACGGACCGTCCTGGTCATCGGCGCCGACCGCCTCGCCGCCCTTCCCGACCCCGGGGACCGCGCGACTGTCCCGCTGTTCGGCGACGGCGCCGGAGCCGTGGTGCTGCGCTGCGGCAGCGCGGACGAGGCCGGGGCACTCAGGCCGGTGGTACTGGGCAGCGACGGCAGTGGCGCCGACCTGATCCGCGCCTCCCGGCCCGGCGCCCTGCACATGGACGGAGCGGACGTCTTCCGGCACGCCGTCGACCGCATGTCCACCGCCTCCCGCCAGGCCGCCACCGCCGCGGGATGGGACCTCACAGAGGTCGACCGCTTGGCCCCGCACCAGGCCAACAGCCGCATCACCTCCTTCGTCGCCCGCCAGCTCGGCATCCCCGATGGCCGCCGGCTCGGCAACATCGCCGAGGTCGGAAACACCGGCGCCGCCTCCATCCCCCTGCTCCTCGCCCAAACCGCCGCCGAAGGCCGCCTGGAGCCCGGCCACCGCACCCTGCTCACCGCGTTCGGCGCCGGACTGACCTGGGGCGCCGTAACGCTCATCTGGCCCGACCTCTCCCCCGCCCGCCTCCCGGAAGGAGCCGGACATGACCGGTGACCTGATCCGCATCCTGATCCACGACCTCAAGCTGCCCGCCGACCGGCTCACCGACGACGCCACCCTCGACCACGCCGGATTCGACTCCCTCGCCGTCGTGGAGCTCTCCGTCCTCCTAACCGACCGATACGGCCTCGACATCAGCGACAGCGACATCAAGGACGCCGCCACCCTCGGCCAGCTCGACCGCCTCATCACCACCCAGCGCAACGGAAGGTGACCACCCCTATGACCAGCACCAGCCGCCGGCCCGGACGGGCCTGGATCATCACCCCCGGCCTGCACAGGGACCGCTTCACCGGCGCGCAGCAGTCCGGCGCCGCGGTCGCCGTCGTCGACATCGAAGACTCCGTCGCCCCGGCCGACAAGCGGACCGCCCGCACCGCCTCCGAGGCGTTCTTCACGCTCCCCAACCCGCCGTGCACCCTCGGCATCCGGATGAACAGCCTCACCACACTCGACGGCATCAAGGACCTCGCCGCCATCTCCGACTACACCGCCCGGCCCGACCTCATCGTGATCCCCAAGGTGGAATCGGCCCGCGACATCGAACTCGTCGCCGCCGCGCTCGACACCGACCACTACACCCCCGACATCTGGGCGCTGATCGAAAGCCCTCGGGCCTTCACCACTCTGCCCGCGATCATGCGCGCGCCCCGGCTCGGCGGCGTCATCTTCGGCTCCGCCGACTACGCCGCCTCCGTCCGCTGCGGCCTGGGCTGGGAAGCCCTCCACTACGCACGTTCGGCCCTCATCAACGCGGCCACCGCCGCGAACCTTCCCGCCATCGACGCCCCCACCTGGAACCTCGACGACCCCGACATCCTGCGCCGCGACGCCGAGCGGGCCAGAGAACTCGGCTTCTACGGCAAGGGCTGCGTCCACCCCCGCCACGTCCAGGTGATCAACGACGTCTTCACCCCCACCGCCGAGGAAATCACCCAGGCCCGTGCCATCATTGCCGCCGCTGACGCCAGCGGCGGAACGGTGACCAGCGTGGACGGGCAGATGCGCGGCACCCCCTTCTTCAACCGAGCCCGCGCACTGGTCGCCGAAGCGGACCGCACGTCGTGACCCCCGGCCTGCCCCACGGCTACCGCCAGACCGGCGAGGGCCGGATCCGGGAGAACGTCGGCCTCTCTTACCCCGACCTCTCCCCCGGCCTGATCATCGAGCACCAGCCCGGCCGGACCGTCACCGAACTCGACAACCTTCTCGGCGCCGCCCTGAGCGGCAACGTCGCCCCCATCCACACCGACGCCCACTACAGCAGCCAGACCCAGTGGGGCCGCATCCTGGTCTGCTCCGGCGTCACCCTCAACCTCGTGGCCGGCATGACCGTCCGCAGCGTCAGCGGCCTGACCACCGCCAACCTCGCCGTCGACCGGGTGCGTTTCACCGCGCCCGTCCACATCGGCGACACCCTCTACGCCGAAACGAAGGTCCTCACCCGCCGCACCTCCGAGAGCCGCCCCGGCACCGGAGTCGTCACCTGCCACACCACCGCCCACAACCAGACGGACACCACCGTTCTGGACTTCACCCGCACCTTCCTCCTCCCCCTGGACGCCGACGCCGTCCGCGACGTCACCCACTACTGAAGGCGGACCATGAACCAGCAGCTGACGTTCACCCCCGCCGATGACCGCCTGTGGGAGCAGTACGACCAGCTCGCCACCCGTGCCTACGGCCACCCGATCGGGGACATCGCCCACCTGCGCGAACACGCCGACCTCCAGGTCGCCGTCCGCGGCGGCCGGGTCGTCGCCGGCGGTCTCGGCCTCCTCGTCGACCAGTTCTTCGGCGGCTCCCCCGTCCCCAGCGCCTGCCTCGGCGACGGCTGCGTCGCCCCCGAAGAACGCGGCGACCACCTGGCCACCGACATGACCCGCGAACGACTGCGCCCCCTGATCGATCGCGGAGCGGTGATCTCCACGATCGTGACCTCCTCCACCGGCTACGCCCGCCGCCTCGGCTGGGAAGCCCCCACCAACGTCCTCGCCTGGACGGTGGCCACCGACGACCTCAAACGCTCCTTCACCGGCGACGTCTTCGAGGTCGAGCACGGACTGACCGACGAAGCCGAAGCCCTCCAACGCGACCTCGCCCGCCAGTGGAACGGCCCCGTCGACCGCCCCATCTGGTGGAACCGGTGGAAGCAGGACAAGAGCAACCTCACCACCTACCGCTTCGCCCGGCCCGGCCACCCCACCGCCGGCCTGCTCAGCCTCACCACCCAACGGCACGAACGCCACGGCATGACCCTGACCGTCCACGACTTCTGGGCCGCCAGCCAGCCCACCGCCGCCGCCATGCTCGCCTTCCTCGGCCGCCACAACACCCGCGCCCGCACCATCACCTTCCGCCGCGGCGCCCTCCCGCCCTACCCCATGCTCCTGCACGGACTCCGCCACCACCGCGCCACCGCCGAAGCCTGGCACCCCTGGATGCTCCGCATCCTGAACATCCCCGAGGCCATCCGGCTCCGCGGCTGGCCCAACGACCTCACCACCGCCGTACCGGTGGAAATCGAGAGCGAGCACGGCGGGTGGGACCGGTGGATGCTGCAGGTCAAGGCCGGAGCGGGCGAGATCGTCCCCACGCAGGTCGAGGGACAAGTGCTCTTCACACGGCGCCAGCTCGCGGTCTGGTACGCGGGCGGCTACCGGTCCACTACGTCAGCTCGCATGGCCGGAGTCCACGCCGTATCGGAGAAGGCGCTCGCCACCCTGGTCCGCGGCACGGTGCAGCTCGAACCCTGGCTGCCCGACCACTTCTGAGGCCCTGCTAATCGCTGAAACGTACGGACCCTGCTGGACGGCTGAATCGAGCAACCAGCAGTTTGGAAGATCGACCTTCAGCAGCTCGTCGCGCACCGGGATCCAGGCCGGGCGGAGCGGATGCCGTCCTCCAGGGAGAGCTTCGGCGTCCACCCCAGCAGCTCGGCCGCCCGGTCGCTCTTGGTGTAGCCGCCGGCGACGTCACCAGGCCGCTCGGCGTAGATGGTGGCCAGCGGGGTTGCTGACGACGTCCCGGCGAGGCAGCAGGCTGCGCACGGTGACCGGCTCGGCTCGGGCTCGTTGAACCTGGCATCGCGTGCATGAGTTCCGGCGCGGGGCCGGCAGCTCGCTGGGCTTCACGTGGGCTCTGTCGGTGTCGGTGGCTCCGGCCTTCTCCAGTCCTTCAGTTGGCAGGACCTTTCTCCACGCCGGTGGCCGGGGTGGACTACTTCGCTGTACAGAACTGGCTGCTCGCCCCGTGCAGGCCGGGTCGCCACCGGCCGGGCGCTCATGCCCCGCTGGACGCCCACCGCACCACCGCCGCCAACCCCAGCAGCACGGCCGGTGCCGCCCACGGCCACCGCAGCACCCGCCGTACCGAGGGCGCCAGCCACAGCGCTCCCACCGCGCCTGCCAGAATGAGGGTCAAGGCACAGGCGAGCTCGATCCCGCCGTACGCAGCCTGGTCCCCGCCGCTGTCCGGACGGGTGACGATCGCCAACCAGAGGAAGAAGGCCGCCGCCAGGGTCAACAGCACCACCGGAACGGCGAGGACCACGCGGAGCAGCCGGCGGTCGTCGTCGGGATGATGCGGGCGGTCGTCCGCCGGGTGACGGGAATGACCGGTCTTGTGCCAGTCGCCGGTGTGCGAGGGTTTCGAGGACTGCATCAGCGGATCGCGTTCCTTGCCTGGTCCAGGTGGTGGGCGAAGTCGCGGCCGTAACGTTGCGCCTGGCCGTTCTCCCAGTACGGTCCACCGTTGTACCGCGCGGCAAGCTCCTGTTGCTGCTCCACCGTCATTTCCTCCGGGGGTACGTCGGCGAAGTCGCTCTCCGCCTTGAGCTGAGCCAGGTACTCGGCGGCGATGAAGATGTTCTGCCCCGGGTCCTGGAGCGATTCCTCCACCATGGCTCGCTGTTGGTCGGTGAGGTTCTCCGGGTCGTAGCCGAGCACCTCGGCGCCACGCCGTACCTGGATGGCGATCGGTCCGAAGGACGTCTCGTCGGGGTCGCCGCCCAGTCGTGACGGCAGGTTCTCCGGCGCGATGGGGCTCAACGGGGAGTCCGCCTGTTCCCGGATGGTGTCGGTGATGTCGTCGAGTGGGCCGGGCTGGCCGGCGATCTCCTTCCAGGCGATGCCCGCCACCATCGACGGCGGCAGTCCGGAGTTGTGTGCGGCGGCCTTGATGATGTCCTTGTTGGCTCGGATCCACTCGGTCTTGTCCTGGTCACCGGAAGGTGGGATCCAGTAGCTGTCCGTCGCGCCCGGCAGTGAAGCGAGCTGCATCCGGATGCTTTGGAGCGTCGGGGAGACCAGCTCGCCCCGGGCCGTCGGGTAGTAGTCCTGCTTGGGACCGCTGCCCGGCAACCGGGTCACCGGGTTGCCGCTCGCCTCGGCCGCCTCGCGCCGCAGATCGGGCATGGCGGCTGCGACGTCCACCCGCTCGGTCAGGAACACCTGGAAGTCCGGCACCAAGTCGTAGGCCTGCCTGAGCTCGTGGACACAGAGGTCGCGGGCCTCCTTCTCGGTGGTCCGCGCCAGGTCGAAGTCGCCGCCCGCCGCATCGTGCAGCCGGTTGGCCTCGTCCCGGATGTCGTCGACGTCCATGGTCAGCTCCGCGAAGAAGTCCAGGACGCCGGTGGTGTCGCGCATGTCCTCCCACTGCCGCATCGGCTCGGCCTCCTGAGCCGTGCGGGTGATCGCGGTGCCCTTGGTGTGGATCAGGTCCGCGAGAGCCTGCTCGTTGACCAGGCCATCGGAGTAGTACGCCTTCGCCAGCGTCAGCGCCTGCGCGTAGCGACGCAGCGCGCCCGCGGCGTGTCCGTAGGCTTCGGTGAGCTCGTCGACCAGGCGACGGCCCTCGGTGAGCCTGGCCGTGTAGTGCGCGCTGCCCTTGCTGCGCCACTCGGTGTGCTTCTCCGCCCGTTCCGCCGCAGGAGCGACAGCCGTCAGGAGGGCCTGGATGCGGCGGAATTCGTCCGCGTTGCGCTCCACCAGCGGCGGGTTGCAGTTCTCCAGGAACTCGACGTCCTTGCGGTAGCTGAGTCCGTCGCTCATCGCGTTCCCGGCGAGACGTAACGGCCGTCGAGCACAGCCTCCAGGAACCGGCGGGCGGTCTCGTCCTCTATCGCCGCGAAGGTCCCGCCGGCCGTCCGCAGACGGGTCGACAGCGCCGCGAACAGAGCCATCGTGTCCAGGAACTGGTCACCCGCGAACTCGGCGAAGCGCTCCACCTGACGGGCCACATCCCCGTGCGCCCTGGGTTCCCGTGCCATGGTGGTCAGCTCGGCGTCCGGACGGCCTTCGTGGAGAAACCCAGCGATCTCCACCAGGAGGTTGGCGTTCCCGTTGATGGAGTCCGTGTTCGCGACCAGATCCTTGCCCGAGACAGCCGGCACGCCTGTGCCGGAATCCGCCGGCAACTGGTTGAGTCGCATGCCAGCCTCGGCCTGCCGCGCCAGCGCATCGGCTTTCAGCTGCGCCCATTCCTGCTCGAAGGACACCCCGTCTCCTTCTGTTCCGTCCGTGTCTTGTCGTACATATTCACGCTCCGCATGCCGAAACGGTTCTGAAGACGGAAGTCGGTCCGGGCCAGAAGGCCCAGGTGCCAGGGGGTTCGCGTCCTGGTCGCCGCCTTCGGCACCGCCCGCGGACTCGGACTCGGCGCCTTCCACGGCTGGGTGCCGGTGGAGGCCTCCGACGGCGCCTCGGACAGCGCCTTGAAGCGGCAGGCGTCCGGAGACGAGGTCGAAGTAGACCAGCACCCTCATCAGACCGTGCTCGGTCATCACCCGCAGCACCGCAAGGTGCACGGCAGTGGTGCGCAGCTCACCGCCTGGTCCTCCCCGCCGCCCACGGCGGTGGCGGGGGTGGGGAGGACCAGGCGGTGACGCAGGTCAGCGTCGGTCAGGGTGAGCATCACGATCCGATAGTCCGCGGCGCGGCCGTTCGGCCACTGCCTGCGCGAGCGGGTACTCGAAGACCTTCTTCCCGTAGACGGCCTCGTTGTCCATGGAGTTGGCGAACGCGTCCACCTCCGACCCCGGCCTCGGTTGTGAGGCGGGGCGGCGCGGGCGGGTCGTGTCGGCGGACTCGGCCAGCTCTCGGGCGGCGAAGATCCGCGGGGTGGCGGTCGTGTAGAGGCGGCGCTCCGCCCGGATCCGCTGCGCGTCGTTGACGACCGCCCACTACTTGTCCGCCCGGCCCGCGATCCGGTGCGCCTCGTCCATCACCGCCAGATCGAACGCCGACACCTCGAAGCCCATGCGCTGCGTTGCCTCGATCTTGTCCAGGGAGTCGTAGGTGCAGATGACGGTGAGCGCGGGGATCTGGTCCTGCCCCTCCCCCACCACCGACATCAGCCCGCCCAACGCATGCGGACTCGTCGTCGACATGACCCTCGCCGCCACCAGGTCATCACGGCCACGGCGCCAGGCCAAAGCTGTCTGCGCCGCCAGATCCAGCGTCGGCACCACGAACAGGCACCAGCCGCGCACCTAGCCCGTCCGCCACCCGCACCGACACCAGCGTCTTACCGGTCCCCGTCGCCGACACGAACAGACCCCGCGTGCCAGGGCGGCGCAGATGCCGCACCAGCCGCTCGACCGCCTCCACCTGATCGGGAAAGAGCACCTCGGCAACTCGACCAGGGTCATCAAGCTCATCCTCGATCCGAAGCAGACGGGCATCCATAGGTGCGGGCATGCACCCCTATCCCGGGCGCGATGCGCGTCATCCGTACGCGAACCGTACGCGAACTGTACGGATTCCATACGCGAGTACGGGTAGCGTGGACTGGTGCGCCGAGCCGCGCAGCCGCCGAGGCGTCCCTGGTGCCCGGGGTGTCCATCCTCGGCGTTCGCAGCCTGCGCCAGCTGATCACCGTTCTCGCCGACGAACCCGTCCCGACAGAATCACCGACAAGCCGTTGCGCTCCCACTCGCGAGCACGGCAAGGCTGTTGAGTGGGAGTGCGCTTCCGGCTGCGGCCGACAGCCACCGACTGGGCGTACCTCGGGACTGACCCGGCGGCGAAGGTCGACGAGACCGGCCGCCTGTACTCCGTCAGCCCGGACCACTACGCGCCGTTGGCGAGGTCGTGCCATCGCCGGTTCGACGCCTGGCAGGCGCAGCGCCGAACCGGCATCACGCTCGGCGAGATGCACTGCGCCTGCCGTAGGCTTCGGCTGTCAGTGGTTGCCATTACCGTTCCTCCCCTGTCGTTCCGACGACGGAAGGGGAGGGGCATGACCACTGCACAGCACGCGATTCCACGAGGGAGCCGCGCGGGTCAGCCGACATGGGTCTGGCTCATGGTCCTGACTGCGCACCAAGGGCTCTGCGTGTATTGCGGGAAGACCGCGACAACGCTGGACCACGAGGTGCCGGTGGCGGACAACGGGGCGGACATCTGGTGGAACTTCGTCCCAGCCTGCGAGAGCTGCAACCGGCGGAAGGGCAAGCGCACCGCGAAGAGGTGGGTCGCTGACATGGACCTGAGCCACACCTTCCCGAAGGCTGGCTTCAGGACGAGGCCAATGCGACCCGAGGTGTACGCGGGCATCACGAAGCGCGTGGAGCGAGTCCAGCGCGAGATGGCTGACGCCGACCGGCGTGACTGGTTCCGCCATCACTACGGCAGCGACAAGCACAAGACGAAGGCGGACCTGTCCAAAGTGCTCGAACGCTGCAAGGCGGAGCTGAAGAGCTACCCGCACAGGCCGTGGGCGACGCAAAAGGTTCGCGACACCAAGGCAGATACCTGCGTCCGCCTCATGTGCTGTGCTTGGAAGCATCCCGATGCGTGGATTTCTGGACCGACGATGATCCTTGCCGAGGGGGAGCGTGAGGCTTTCCGCAGGGCGGCATACAGGGCGAGGCTCCACGAGGGGGAACTCCTTGGGCACCTGGTCAAGCAGTACCTCGCCGAGCGCGCCAGCGGCACGGAACAGTCCGCCCCCTGATCGACCCTGAATCCGTGGCACGATCTTGGCCGGTAAGACGTAGCGGTCCGGAAACCGCGACTCAGGGGGTCATACCCCCCGACCGGCGTCCGGCCAAGCGGGCAGGCACCAGGGCGGCCGAGGACACGGCAT
Source organism: Streptomyces sp. NPDC093586 (assembly GCF_044764905.1). Lineage (NCBI taxonomy): Bacteria > Bacillati > Actinomycetota > Actinomycetes > Kitasatosporales > Streptomycetaceae > Streptomyces > Streptomyces sp. NPDC093586. Next base: position 22,094 of record NZ_JBIWJA010000065.1, read on the forward strand.
GCGGCGCGCTCACGAACGATCACGCAGCCTCGGGCTCAACTCTCCTCGGCCAGCCACTCAACGACCGGGACAGCGGCACACAGCGGCTCAGCCAGGGGTCAACGGCCAGACCTCGGCACCCGCCTTCGGCCACTTCAACCAAGAGTCTCGCGCTTGACAAGATCCCCCGCCCTCGTGAGAGAACCGCGATCCACACCGGAGTCTAGACGTGCTGCATGACCATCACGAACGTCGTGCCCGGCTCAAGGGCCTCGTAGGAGTGCGGCACGTCCCCCCGGTACGACATGTAGTCACCGGGGCCCAGCTCCACCGCCTCGCCCCGCGGGCCCGCGAGCAGGCGGCCGGTGCTGATGACCAGGTGTTCCATCGAGCCCGGGATGTGCGGGTCCGACTCGCGCGGGGCGCCCGGCTCCAGCGCCCCGTGGTAGATGTCCCGCCGCACCCCGGTCGGCCCCGCGGAGAGCAGGGTGCCCGCATACGAGGAGTTCTCCGCGTGCATGGTCGGGCCCTCGCCTGCCCTGATCACCGTCACGGCCGGCGCGGGCGACTCCACCAGGACGCTGAACGGCACCCCGAGCGCCACGGCGAGCGCCCAGATCGTCTCGATGCCGGGATTGCCGGTGGCCGCCTCAAGCTGCGAGAGGGTGGACTTCGCGATCCCCGCGCGCTTGGCCAGCTCGGAAAGGGAGATCCCGGCCTTCGCGCGCTCGCGGCGCAGCGCCGCGGCGACCCACTCGCGGGGCATGCGGGGCGGCTGGGCGCCGCCGGGGCCGGTGCCGTTGGTCATCGCTTTCGCTCCTGATCGAGGACGATTCGTTTCGCGCATCGTTCGCTGCACAAGGCCATTTCGTTCGCCTTGACGAACGCACCTCGCACTGCCCATCCTACGATGCATGCGTTCGCCACACCGAACAAGCGATCCGCCAAACGGAACGACGCGCGCCTCCGGCGCCTCCCTCGTCCGCCTCTACGACCTCCCGCCCGGCGTCCTGCGCGACATCGCCCTCGTCTGGCTCGCCGACGCCGTCGTCGGCGTCTCCTTCGGCGCGATCGCCGTCGCGGGCGGGCTCCCCCTCTGGGTCCCCGTCCTCATGTCACTGCTCGTGTACGCGGGCTCCGCCCAATTCAGCGCGGTCGGACTGCTCACCGCGGGCGGCGGCCCCGTGGCCGCGGCGGCGACCGGGCTGCTCCTCAACTCCCGTACCGCCGCGTTCAGCCTGGCCCTCGCCGACGACCTCGGCCGCTCCTGGGCGGCACGGCTGATCGGCGCGCACCTCATCACCGACGAGACGGCCGCCTTCGTGCTCGCCCAGGACGAGGGCAGGGCGCGCAAGGCCGCGTTCTGGATATCCGGCATCGGCCTGTTCCTGGCGTGGAACGTCAGCGTCCTCGCGGGCGCCCTCGCCGGCACGGCGCTCGGCGACACCGACCGGTTCGGGCTCGACGCGGCGTTCCCTGCGGTCCTTCTCGCCCTGGTCCTGCCCGCGCTGCGCGCCGACAGTGCGGCACGGCGGGCGTCGGCCGCTGGCGCGGTCATCGCGGTCGCTGCCGCCCCGCTGCTGCCCGCCGGGGTGCCGGTTCTCCTCGCCCTGCTCGGCCTGCTCGCCGCCCGCCGCGGCCCCCGCCGTCCCCGCACCACCGCCCCCGGGAGCGCCTCGTGAACGCCACGCTCGCCTGCGTCCTCGTCCTCGCCGCGGGCACGTACGCCTTCCGCCTGTCCGGACCCGTGCTGCACGGGCGCGTGGAACTGCCCGCCCGTGTCCAGGAACTGCTCACCGTGGGGGCCACCGTGCTCCTCGTCGCCCTGCTCGCCACGGGCGCGCTGACCGAGGGCCAGGGCTTCGCGGGCTGGGCGCGACCCGCGGGCGTCCTCTTCGGCGGCATCCTCGCCTGGCGCAAGGCGCCGTTCGTGGTGGTCGTCGTCGGCGCGGCAACGGCGACAGCGCTGCTGCGCCTGGCGGGAATCCCCTAGACGAGGCCCTTTCGCCCCCCGCTAGAAGACTCATGAAGATCTTGGGGTTCTGGCCCTGCCGCGTGAGCGGCAGGGCCAGACTCTTTGGTGTGGTGATGGGGGAATGGGCCGGGGAG